>CAXTRW010000142.1:0-7866 GCA_964246765.1 uncultured Acidobacteriaceae bacterium
GCCAGCGCATGGGCATGGACATTTTTGCCGGGATCGACCCGGAGGCGAACCTGGTTTTCGCGACCGCCGCGTGGCAGTACACCCACCATGTGCTGGCGGGCATGCGCGACCACCAGGGGCCGATCCTGACCGTCGCCAACTGGTCGGGCCAGTGGCCGGGCCTGGTTGGCCTGCTGAACCTGAATGGATCGCTGGTCAAGGCAGGGGTGCGTTTCAGCACGTTGTGGAGCGAGCGCTTCGACGACGCCTGGTTTTTAGAGAAGCTGCACGAATGGGTCAGCACGGGCGCAGTCACGCACGACCTGTCGCATGTGCGCGACCTGAACCTGGCCGCGCTGCCTGCCGATGCAGCGCTCAAGGGTGAGCAGTTGGCCGAAGAGCTGCTCCGGCGCAAAGCGATCCTGGGCGTGTTCGACGAAGGCTGCATGGGCATGTACAACGCCATCATCGACGACGAGCTCTTGAACGCGTGCGGGTTTTACAAAGAGCGGTTGAGCCAGTCGGCGCTGGTCGCGGCCATGCGCGAGGTGAGCGATGAAGAGGCCGCCGCGGTCCGACGCTGGCTCGACGACAAGGGCGTGCGGTTTACGCTCGGCAGCGACGAGGCGACGGAGCTCACGGAAGGGCAGCTCCGCGAGCAGTGCCGGATGTATGTCGCGGCTGTTCGCATGGCCGACCGGTTCGGGTGCGACGCGATCGGAATCCAGTACCAGCAGGGGCTCAAGGACATGGCGCCGGCCTCGGACCTGGTGGAGGGCCTGTTGAACAACCGCGAGCGGCCGCCGGTATTCGACGGGCCGAGGGAGCTCTACGCGGGCGCGCCTTTGCCGCACTTCAACGAGGTGGACGAGTGCGCGGGCGTGGACGCCGTGGTGACCAACCGGTGCTGGACGGCGCTGGGGCTGGATCCCTCGACCACGCTGCACGATGTGCGCTGGGGCGAGCCGTACCCCGCCGGCGGCGAGTTCGTGTGGGTGCTGCAAATCTCGGGCGCCGCGCCTGCGAACCATCTTGTCGGCGGCTATGCGGGCGCGACCAGCGACCGTCAGCCGGCGATGTATTTCCCGCTGGGCGGGGGTACGCTGAAGGGCGTCGGACGGCCGGGCCGGATCGTTTGGAGCCGGGTATTTGTGGAGGGCGGTTCGCTGCACGTGGACCTGGGGACCGGCTCGGTGGTTGAGCTGCCGCAAGAGGAAACGCGCCGCCGCTGGGCGCAGACCACCAGCCAATGGCCGCTGGTGAGCGCGGTGCTGGACGGGGTGACGCGCGACGCGCTGATGGCTCGTCATCGCGCCAATCATGTCAACATAGCGTATGCCGAGGGACCCGAGCGAGCGCTGGCCGTCAAGGCGGCGATGTTTCACCGGCTCGGGATTCAGGTACATCTGTGCGGGGGAGTGCGCGTTGGCTGAGACCCGGCGAAATCGAGAATGAAAATCACCAAGGCAGTTGTAAAAAGCACCGTGGTCGGCGCGCTGGGAGGCCTGCTTTTCGGCTTCGACACGGCCGTGATCTCCGGCGCCACCGCGCAGCTTACGGCGCAGTTTCACCTGTCCGCCGGGATGCTGGGCTTTACCGTCGCGAGCGCGCTGTGGGGCACCGTCGTGGGAGCCATTTTCTCCGGCATCCCGGGGCAGCGGTTCGGCCGACGCGACAGCCTGCGTGTGATGGCGCTGTTTTATGTCATCTCCGCCATCGGCTGCGCGCTGGCCCCCAATATCGACGCGCTGCTGGTGTTTCGCTTCATCGGCGGCCTCGGCATCGGCGGCTCGTCCGTGCTGGGCCCTATGTATATCGCCGAGATCGCCCCCGCCGAGTGGCGCGGGCGGCTGGTGGGCTTTTTTCAGGTCAACATCGTGGTCGGCATTTTGCTCGCCTACATCTCGAATTACCTGCTTGGAACCGTGCAGCTGGGGGCAGTGGAGTGGCGCTGGCAGCTGGGTGTTTCAGGCATTCCGGCTCTGCTGTTCGCGGCGGCGTTGTTTGCCATCCCGCGCAGCCCGCGGTGGCTGGTGATGCGGGCCCGCACCGCGGAAGCGCGCGAGGTGCTGCGGCTGGCGGGGGTGCGGGACACGGAAGCCGCCGTCGAGGAGATACAAGCTTCGTTGCGGTTTGAGTCGCGCGGCGGCGAGGACTCTTTATGGAAGCGCCAGCATAGGCTGCCTATTTTTGTCGCAATTACGGTCGGCATGTTTTGCCAGCTTACGGGCATCAACGCGGTGCTTTATTATCTGAACGATATTTTCGCGCTGGCCGGGGCAAGCAAGGTCTCAAGCGATGCGCAAGCGGTTGCGGTCGGCGCCGTGAACTTAGTAGCTACCTTGCTGGCCATGTCCGTGATCGATAAGTTCGGGCGCAAGAAGCTGCTGCTCATCGGCACCGTGGGGCTTGCGGTGTGCCTCACCGCGATCGGCCTGCTGTTTGAGACCCACAGCCATCTGCACTGGCTGGTATGGCTGCTGATGAGTTATGTCGCGCTGTTCGCCATCTCGCACGGGGCGGTGGTTTGGGTGTATATCAGCGAGGTGTTTCCGACGCGCATCCGCGCCAAGGGGCAAAGCCTCGGCAGCTCTTCGCACTGGATTACGAATGCGGTGATTTCGCTGGTTTTCCCCGTGCTCGCTAAACGCTCCGGCGCGGCGCCGTTTTTTCTGTTCGCGGCCATGATGGTGCTGGACCTCGGGCTGGTCTGGTTCCTGTACCCCGAGACCGCCGGGGTGTCGCTTGAGCGAATGCAGAGCCGGCTGGAAACCGAGTAAGCAGGGATGAAGAGGGGATACATGCAGGCGTCTGGACTGAAAAGAAAACTTATCGTGCGGGCGACTATCGCTTTTGCGCTGACCCCACTTCCGGCTTTGATGGCCCAGGCCGGCTTGCCCGACATTACTCAGCAGCAGACCTACACCCTTCACCACGCTTCCAGTTACTCGGCCGTGGGCGCGAACAAGGACGCCTATGAAATTGTTCCGGGCCAGACCTTTACTGTGCTCGACGTTGACGGGCCTGGGTTGATCTCTCATCTGTGGTTCACCATCAGCGATTCGGAGCCCTACCATCTTAAGCGCATCGTTCTGCGCATGTACTGGGACGGCGAAGCTACGCCGAGCGTGGAAACTCCCATCGGCGATTTCTTCGGGCTTGGGCTGGGTGAATATTTCGATTGGCAGTCGGAGTTATTGTCCGTGGGCAGCAGCAAAGCGCTGAACTGCTTTTTCCCGATGCCCTATCGCAAACATGCTCGCATTACGGTAACCAACGAAGGCAAGGAATCTATCTCGAGCCTGTATTACAACGTCGACTACCGCACCGACAGCAAACCGCTCTCGCCCGACACCCTGTACTTCCACGCCCAATACCGCCAGGCCCAGCCCAACCATGGCTGGACCAACCAGTGGTATGAAAACGGCGACCCTATCGTAAACTACAAGCGCAACCTGGACGGCAAGGATAATTACGTGTGGCTCGACGCGAAAGGTCATGGGCAGTACATCGGCGTGACCATGTCGGTGCTGCAGAACCAAGACGGCTGGTGGGGCGAGGGCGACGATATGTTCTTCATCGACGACCCTGACCATCCGACGATCTTGGGCACCGGAACCGAAGATTATTTCCTAGGCGCCTGGAACTTCGGCGGGTCGTCTTTTGCCTACCCTTTTTATGGCGCGCCGGTGGTCGGCAAGGAGCTGGCCGGCGGCCGTTCCAGCGTGTACCGCTTCCACTTCGACTCGCCCATTCCTTTCAAGAGTTCTTTGAGGGCGACTATCGAGCACGGCCACGCCAATCATCGCTCGGATAACTTCTACTCGGTCGCGTATTGGTACCAGGCCGAGCCGCACGCCGCGTTTCCGCCACTGCCCGCGGTGGACGACCGGATCCCGACCTTGCAGATCGTCGGGGGACCGGGCAACCAAGGCGCGAATGGCGAGCCGAAGGGACTCTCTCCTAAGTAACGGCTCTATGGGATAAGACGAAGCGGGTGGTACGCACTAAGCCGATACGTATGCCCGCTCCACCGCGCAGTTACGGTCCGGTCCGCTTCAATCGCCGTAACTGTACCTCCGAGGAGCTGCGCCACAAAGCCGCACACGCGGATGAACCGGAGGCTGCCGCCCCTGAGGCCGATCGTTTTCGCGCGGCCTCCGGCAAAGTCGCGGCCGACGTAGACATCGCCCGTAACCCGACCGAGCGCCGACTCGAAGCCTTTGGTTTCGAATCGGAAACTCGCAAGCACAATTTCCGCATTCGGCTGGGAGCTGTCATGCGGGTAGATGAAGGTGTGCGAGAGCGCGCCGGAGGGCTGCACACGGACCGGGAGCAGGTCGCCGTAGGTGGATCGCATCGTTGTTTCCTCGGTGGATTGCCCGGGGGCGAGGGCTAGAAAGCTTTCCGTGTCGGCGTTTCCGGGATAGCCGGTTTCGGCAAGGCCCAAGCGCCGGGCCTCATGGCGTTGCGGGTCCCTTGCTGCCTGCAAAGGGCGACTTCCTCGCGCGGTCCATGTCCGCGATCGCCGCCGTTGCCAGGCTGTCGCGGTGATGAATTTGGTCGAGCATCGCGGAGGCGCCCGCGGGCGAGTAGTTGCCCATCATGAAGCCTTCACCACAAACGCGCGACGCGCTTCCGGCACCGCCTCGGCTTGCGCGACCGCCGCGGCGACCTTGGGCAGCATCGCGCGCCAGTGCGCTACGATTGCGCCCGCCTGCTCGGGATGGTAGCTCATGCGGTCGCCGGCCTGCATGGCGTCGATCAGATCGTCTGGAGGTAGGTCGACGGGCGTGTTATCTTGCAAAGCATCGTAGGCTTCGCTCAGGCGCGCGCCCACGCCGGCAAAGCCGTCCAGTTCTGTGCGCCGGGTCATCAGGGCCGGGTCGCGGCGGACCGTGAGCGTCACTTCAGTCCCGACGGGAAACTCGTCCGTGGAGACTTCCGTGGTCAGCGATGCGCCCTGGAAGCGCCAGCCGGGCTGCTTCGCGTCCACCTGGTACGGGACGGCGGCACCGTTGACCGTGACCTGCGCGGGCTGCCAGTCGCCGGGCAGGCGGAAGCAGTAGCCGCGCTTGGCGGGCATTCCAGGGTACGAGCCCTGCGCCGCGGCCACCTTCACGGTCAGGGTATCGCCGTCCTGCCGGGCACTCAGGCGGGTGCGCGCAGCCTGGTCGGCGGTGTAGGCGTAGGTCGAGCCCGCGTCCTCATACAGGGTGTACTCGGCCTGCTGCCGGTCGCGCAGCGGGAATACATTAACGATGAGCGGATCGACCGGGCGCTCGCCGGTCCGCAGCATGGGCGGGGCCATGGGCACGATCGCGCCCGCACGCACATACATGGGCACCTGCGGCAGCGAGAACCGGCGTTCCACCGTCACGGGACCGGTGATGTGCCGGCCCGTGGCCCACTCAAACCACTCGCCCGGCGGCAGCCACACCGTCGGCTTGGCCATGTTGGTCGCGGGGTCGGCGGGCGACACCACGGGCGCGACCAGGAGGTTGGCCCCGAACTGGTACTCGCCTTTGTTGGCGTAGGCCTCGGCCTGCTCGGGCCAGTCGTAGTACAGCGGCCGCAGAAAAGCGACGCCGGTGTCATAGGTGCGGCGGCCTTCGGTGTAGATGTAGGGCAGGAGCGCATAGCGCAGGTGGTAGGCGTCGCGCATGATGTCGGAGTACGGTTCAGGATAGGCCCAGACGCGGCGCTCGGCTTCGGCATTTTTGGTGGTGTGGGTGCGCATGATCGGGCTCAGCGCGCCCCACTGCAGCCAGCGCGTGTACAGCTCGGGGTCGACCTTGCCCGGCATGTGGCCGCCCAGGTCGTGGCTCCAGTAGGCATAGCCCACGTTGGCCGCCTGGGCCGTAAATCCGGGCTGGAACGCGAGTGATTCCCAGCTCGAAATCACGTCGCCGGAAAAGCCGATCTCGTAGCGGTGGTTGCCGAGCCCGCCCCAGCGGTGGAACAGCAGCGGGCGCTTGCCCTCGCGCTGCTGATCGCTGAAATGCACATAGTTGAGCCACCAGGTCGGGTTGATGCCGGGCATCGCTGTGGTCTTCTGCTGCTGCCAGTCCAGCCACCAAAAATCGACGCCCTGGCGCTCGAGCGGGTGGTGCAGGATGTCGAGGTAGTTGCGCGCGAAACGCTTGTCGGTGATGTCGAACGGCACGTACTTGCCCGAGGCCGGATCGATGCCCATGGCGCGCGCCATGGCCGGGTAGGCGGCCTCAAACGGCTGCACGCCCGAGGCCGGGTGCAGGTTCAGCGTGACCTTCAGGCCGTCGCGGTGGATCTGGTCGAGAAATAGCCTCGGGTCTGGGAACAGCAGCTTGTTCCAGGTGTAGCCGGTCCACCGGGCCACGTTGCCGGAGGGGTCTTTCACGCTCCAGTCATTGCCGAAGGGCAGGTGCCAGTCCTGCAGCACATCGCGGTGGACCAAACCCGCCTGCACATTCCGCTCATCTTCGGCTACGACGTGATCCACGGCGACCGGACCATCTTTCCCATCCCGCTGGGCCTGGCCGCATCGTTCGATCCCGCGCTTGTCGAGGCCGCTGCGCGCACCGCGGCGACAGAAGCCCGCGCCGACGGCATCGACTGGGTGTTCTCGCCATGGTCGACATCGCGCGCGATGCGCGCTGAGGCCGCGGGGCCGGAGTTTGCGCAGCACTGGGGCGCGCGCGGGCTCGCCCTCGGCGACTTCAGCATAGACGGGCGCGCCGATGTGCTGATCAAGAACAACGGCGGCGCTCCGCTGCTGCTGAAAAATGAAGCGGGCGGCGCTAACCATTGGCTGCGCGTCAAGCTGGTCGGGACCGTCGCGAACATCGAAGCGGTGGGCGCGGTGGTCAGCTGGACCGCGGGCGGCGTCACGCGCTCGCGGCAAAACGGTGGGCGGCGGCAGCTATTTGTCCTCGCACGACCCGCGTATGGTTCTCGGCTTTGGGACCGCGGCGAAGATCGGTTCGCTTTCCGTCCGGTGGCCGCTGCCCTCGGGACGGGTGGGAACCTTCAAGCAGCTGCCCGTCGATCGCTACGTCACGATCGTTGAGGGCAAGGGCATTCAGGGCTAGGCGGGTTACCCCTGGAAGACGCGCCTTTCGGTCATTCTGGGGCTTACGCTTTTCGCCGCGCTCTGCTTTGCGCCGGCTCTCGAAGGGGCGCGTGGCTGCCGCCGTGCACACGCCGCCCCCGGCCGGCGACTCCTAGCGTGCTTGCCGGTTTCCTTCGCAGGTTGGCGTTTCCGCAGCTCTGCCCAGGGTTTTCAGCAGCCTTTCCAGTTCAGCCTTCTCCGGCGGAGTGAGTGGCGCGAAGAGCTCGTGGATCAACGCAGCGTGCTGTTGATAAGCCTCAGCAATGATCCGGCGTCCCGTAGGCGTGAGCGAAACCGTGCGTACACGGCGATCCGTCTCGTCTTCGATACGCAGAACAAGACCGCGGGTATGGAGGCGATCGACAGCGACGCTGATGGAGCCGGGGTTCAAATGCACTTTTGGCCCAATCACGTTTACCGGCAGAGGGCCCTTATGAAGCAGCGCCTCCAAGACACGAAAGTCCGTGTCAGCCAATCCCATGGTCTGCAGCTGCCGAGAGAGCCGCCTCCCAAGCGCTTGCATGGCTTTGGTCATGACCAGCCATACGTGAACGCTTTCGGCATTGATGTCGGTCTCGGTCATCGCAAAGATTGTTCATCCTGCGCAATTGTACTAGAGTCGAATGTATCGATGGCGATAGGAATGCCATCGATCAGTTCGGAACACCGCTCGTCGAGCAAGACACTACCCAGCCAAAACCTGTTCAGAAAGGAACACCAATGGCCACACTCCTCCATATCGATGCAAGCCCACGAGGGAGCTACTCGTTCTCCCGCACCCTGAGCGCCACAGCCGT
>CAXTRW010000143.1:0-7863 GCA_964246765.1 uncultured Acidobacteriaceae bacterium
TCATCGGCGCGGCGCCCACGCCTTCTCCATCGAGCACAATGAAGCCGCCGCCGACGGAAAAGTACACCTGCTCCAAGAGCATATCGCCGCCCTGGCCGCGCGCCGTAAATCGCATCCCGTTGGGGTGCTCTGTGCGTGCTCCCGGCGGCAGCATCGTGTCGCGATGGAACAGCAGATGCTCGCTTTCGCGGAAGCGCACAGGCTGCTGCCCCAGCACGGCCAACTCACCCGTCCTCGCGATGTGCTCGAGCTTCGCTTCCACTGCCTCGGGATCCACGGACGAGGCTTCTTCGCCCAACAATCCCAGCAGCACCGCCCGGTCCGTTCCATGCCCCTTGCCGGTCAAGGCCAGCGAGCCGTACAGCTCCGAGGCGACCTCATGCACGCGCTCCAAAAGCCCGTGTGCCTTAAGCTCCACCGCAAACGCGCGCGCCGCCCGCATGGGCCCCATCGTGTGCGAGCTGGAAGGGCCGATGCCCGGCTTGAACAGATCGAAAAAGCTCGTCTTCACGCCTTGATTCTAGCCCGCAGGAGACGCAATTTGTGCATTTCCGCGTTCGCGCCGGCGGGAGCGCGGAATCGCGCGCATAAACAGGCTTTATGCGTAGGTACCTCCGTACCCAGTCCATTACCACCGTACCCGTGGAGACGCTTGCCTTGCCGTAAGCCGCACCGTAGGCTGCTCCCAAGCTGCCGCCAAAGCGCAGCCAGGGGGAGACCGCAAACCATGGACAAACACAAATTCATCTTCGTGCGCTGGCCCAACGGCGAGTGGACCGTCGCGCTCGACCGCGAATATGACCTATACGAGATCGAAGCGTTTTAAGGCAGTTCTCGTATTGGTGTAGAGGGAGAGTTTTGTGGCAGTGTGGCTTTTCCCGCCGGAAAAGCCACATCCAGCGATGCCGGCCGCTCTACGTGTGTACGAGAACTGCCCCAGCGGCTGCAAAAAACCCAGCCAAGCGGGAGTGAAAACAATGCGCGGCTCCCACGTGTCGCGTTTGAGACGTGGGCCTGCGGCAAAGCACGGGCAAAACCGCCTGCGCGGCCGGCGGCACTCCGTGGGGTTTTTTTCAACCGCATAGCGGGTTCAGCGCACGTGCCCAAAGTCACATCCGCCCCATTTTCCCGCTGCGCGCCGGCGAGCAGGCGCTACACTCACCCTCGCAAACCCAAAAAATCATGCTCGCAAAAGCCCTCAGCGCGGCCGTGTACGGTATCGACGCCAACCTCATCGACGTGGAAGTCGACTTCTCCGGCGTTAAGCTGATGGAGGACCGCTTCTACATGGTCGGCTTGCCGGACTCTGCCGTGCGCGAAAGCCGCGAGCGGGTCCGCGCCGCTATCAAGAACTCCGGCTTTCAGATCCCGCCCACCTCCATCACGATCAATCTGGCACCCGCTGACCTCAAGAAGGAAGGTTCCGGCTTCGACCTGGCGATTGCGATCGGCATCCTCCATGCCTCGGGCGCCATGCAGATCAAGGCGCTGAACGAAATGCTCCTCATCGGCGAGCTGGGCCTCGACGGCCTCCTGCGCCCCGTCCCCGGCATGCTTCCCATTGCGATTCTGGCCCGCGATCGCGGCATCCGCACCCTGATCGTTCCAAAGGCGAACGCCCGGGAAGCCGCGGTGGTCGACGGCGTCGACGTCTACCCGGCCGAAAGCCTCAACTGCGTCCGCCGCCTGCTCAACGAGCACGCCAACGGCGGCATTCAGTCCGCTCCCTTCAAGGTGGAAGCTCGCGCCCTGCTCTCCGAGGAGCAGCAATTTCACGTCGACTTTGCCGACGTCCGCGGCCAGGGTACCTCCAAACGCGCATTAGAGGTAGCAGCCGCCGGCGGCCACAACATCCTCATGATCGGTCCGCCGGGCTCGGGCAAAACCATGCTCGCCAAACGCCTGCCGACGATTCTTGCGCCGTTAACGCTGGACGAGGCGCTGGAAACCACCAAGATCCACTCCGTCGCCAGCGTTCTCGAAGAAGGCGCGGGTCTGGTCACCGAGCGCCCTTTCCGCGCCCCCCATCACACCATCTCCGACGCCGGACTGATCGGCGGCGGGGCCGTGCCGCGACCGGGCGAGGTCTCGCTCTCCCACAACGGCGTGCTGTTTCTTGACGAGCTTCCGGAGTTTCCCCGCAACGTCCTCGAAGTGATGCGTCAGCCGCTCGAGGATGGCAACGTCGTGATCTCCCGCGCGGCTATGTCGCTTTCGTTTCCGGCGCGTTTCATGCTCGCCGCTGCCATGAACCCCTGCCCCTGCGGCTACTTCAACGACAAATCCCGTGAGTGCCACTGCACCCCGCCCCTCATTCAGCGCTACGTCGCCAAAGTCTCCGGCCCCCTGCTCGACCGCATCGACATCCACATCGAAGTGCCCGCCGTGCAGTATCGCGAGCTTCGCTCCACCGCCTCAGCCGAGCCGTCTTCTGCGATTCGCGCACGCGTCCTCGCAGCCCGCGACCGCCAGCGCGATCGCTTCGCCTCAGCCAAACAAAAAATCTACGCTAACGCCCAAATGGGCAGCCGCCAAATCCGCCAGTTCTGCGAGCTGGCCCCCGACGCCGAGCGCCTTCTGGAACGCGCCATGCAGCAGCAGGGTCTCACCGCCCGCGCCCATGACCGCATCCTCAAGGTAGCTCGCACCGTCGCCGATCTTGCCGGCGAGCCGTCGATCGCCCTGCCGCACATTGCCGAAGCCATCCAGTACCGCACACTCGACCGCAGCTACTGGAGCTGACCCGCCATGTCCACTCGCGACCTCACCCAAATCCTGCTCCTGCTGCTGCTCCTGGTCGGCCTCGCGCAGCTGCTCGGGCTCGCGTTCACACGCCTTCGCCAACCCAAGGTCGTCGGAGAAATCCTTGCCGGTGTACTGCTCGGCCCTGACCTTCTGGGCCGCTTTTCTCCCTCGCTCGACACCGCGATCCACCATCAACAGCCCGCGCTGGATCTCTTCTACTCGCTCGGTCTGCTGCTGCTCATGTTTCTGTCAGGCGCCGAGGCCCGGCAGCTGTTCGGCCGCGACGAGCGCCGCGGCGTCCTGTGGCTTACCCTGGTCGGCACCGGCATCCCCTTCGCCCTTGGACTCGCGTTCGGTCAGCATTTCCTCTCGCCCGCGCTGGCCGGGCCACGCGGCAATCGCCTTTCGCTCACCCTTATCCTGGCGGTCGGCGTCGCCGTTACTTCCGTTCCCGTGGTTGCCAAGATCTTCGCCGACTTTCAGATCCTGCAAACCCGCTTCGCCCGCCTCGTCCTCGGGGTCGCCGTGCTCGAGGACATCGTTCTCTGGCTCGCGCTCGCCGTCGCCACCTCCGTCGCAGGCCACACCACCCTCCGCTCCCGCCCCATCGTTGTCCACCTCGCGGCCACCGCAGCCTTTTTCGCGCTCGGTCTCACGGTCGTGCCCCGCCTGATCAAGCGCGCCAACAAGGCCCGTTGGAACGTCCTCGCCCGCCACTCGCCGGTTGCTTACGTACTTGCCGTGCTGCTTGCCTACTGTGTGCTTGCCGGAGCGCTCGACGTCAGCCAGGTTTTCGCCGCGTTTCTCGCGGGCTTTGCCGTGGTGCACAAGAAACGCCAACTTTTCGCGCCGGCCCTCGACGCCATCGGCCATGTTTCGTTCGCGTTTTTTATCCCCATCTACTTCGCCCTGGTCGGCCTCAAGCTCGATCTCACGCACGGCCTTTCCTGGCCCATGCTGCTCGCCTTCCTCGGCGGCAGTTGCCTGCTCAAGCTCATCTCCGTCGCGATTGCGGGACGCTGCGCGGGCTTTCGGGGGCTCGATCTCGTCAATCTCGCTCTCACCATGAACGCCCGCGGCGGCCCCGGCATCGTGCTTGCCGGCGTCGCGTTTGACGCCCGCATCATCAGCCCGCAGTTTTACACGACCCTGATCGTAGCCGCGGTGCTCACTTCGCAGATCGCGGGCGCGTGGCTGGACTTCGTTCTCCGCCGCGGCTGGCCCCTGCTGCGGACGCGCGAGATCGCCCGCGATCAAGGCGCGTCATCGCCCCCGGAGAGTCTCGGCGCCATGTCTGGCTGATCTAGCGCCGCAGCATCTTTGCAAGCGCCCCGCCGATGTCGGGGTCTGCGAAGGCGAAGCCGCTGGAGGAGAGTTTCGCCGGTTCCGCCCGGCAGCTGGCCAGCAATGCCTCGTTGGCCACCCGCCCAAACGCAGCTTGCAGCGCAAAGGCCGGCACGGGAACGATCGCGGGCCGTTTCAAGGCCGCGGCCAGCGCGCGGGTAAACTCCGCATTGCGCACGGGATTGGGCGACACCACATTGACCGGGCCGATGAGCTCGTCGTGTTCCATCGCATGCAGGGTAGCGGCCAACAGGTCTTCGAGGGCAATCCAGCTGAGCCACGCGCGCCCGTTGCCCAACTGTCCGCCCAGGCCGGCGCGGAACACGGGAAGCATCTGGCGGAGCGCGCCGCCGAATGGCGTAAGCACTACGCCGAAGCGCATGTGGACGACGCGGATACCCGCGATCCGAGCCGGAGCTGTCGCGTTTTCCCACTCCTTGCAAACGTCGGTCAAAAAGCCCGTGCCAGGCCCGGAATCTTCGGTGAGAACTTCATCTCCGCGCGACCCGTAAAACCCGGTGGCCGAGGCCGAAAGCAGCACTTTGGGCGGCTGCTGCAAACGGGCCAGCGCCAGCGACAAGGCGCCGGTGGGCAAGGTCCGGCTGTTGCGGATCACCTGCTTGTATTGGGCGCTCCAGCGGTGCGCGGAGATGTTCGCGCCGGCCAGGTGCACCACCGCGTCGAAGCCTTCCAGCCGCTCCAGGTCCGCGAACGGCTGTGCCGCGTCCGGTTCCCACAGGATGGCGTTCGGACTTGCGGGCGCCTGCGCTTTCGCATCGCCGCGCAGGGGCCGCTGCACGGGAATCGCTTGGATGCCGCGCGCGGCGGCAAAGGCCCGCAGCGCGTGGCCGATCATTCCATTGGCGCCGGTTATCAAGATTCGCTTGGGCTTGGTGCTTTCGGGCGGGGTGCTGCTGGCCGGTGTCATTGGGATTGCAGATCCTTGAGAGTGAGTGCCGCGGGGTGAGGAGTACAGGAGAGAAAGCAGGCGGGACCTCGGCGTGCGGGTCGCCCTTTTTTGAAAATTGGCAAGCTCTGCCATGGAAACACGCCGGATACACCGGTCGGAAGCGAACAAAAGGGGAAACAAATAAAAATGCTCCATCATGGGACGGTTCTTCCGCATCTCTTCTTGTACAAGCGTTCAACAGAGTTCCAGGTCCAAGGAGACCCGCAGTGCCAGAGATAAAGGTCCGACCCGAAGAGCAGGAAGCGCCGGTTACCCCAGAGGCCGGCGTGGAAAAAGGCGTGGTGGACCAAGCCGGCGCGGAAGCTTTTATCGCGGAAAAGCGCATCGGCGAGCGCATCAAGCGGCTGCGCCTGAAGCGCTCCATGGGGCTGGTGGAGCTTGGGCGTCAGACCGGGCTTTCCGCGAGCTTTTTGTCTCAGCTGGAAACCGGTCGCGTGGTGCCCACCCTGCGCAATCTGGCCCGTATTGCGATGGTGTTCGGCAAGGACCTCAACCATTTCTTTGAGGCCGAACCGCAGCCGATGTTCCGAGTCCACCGCAAGAAAGAGCGCACGCGGCTGCCCCAAAGCGGCGTGGACGACCCCACTTATTACTTTGAAAGCCTTGGGTTCATGGTGCCGGACCGCCAGATCGATCCGTACCTGGCCGAGTTCCTGCCCCAGCGGCAGGGCGGCGAGGTTCGCTCGCACGTCCACCCCGGCGCGGAGTTCCTGTACGTGATCGAGGGCGCGCTCGAAATTCGCCACGCCGACAAGACCCATATTCTAGAAACCGGCGATGGGGTGTACTTCGACGCCAGCAACCCTCATGGCTACCGCTGCTCGGGCGCCACGGCGGCGCAAGCAATCATCGTGACCATGCACCAGCAGCAGGCGCAGCATGCGGGGAACACGGTACGCCCAATGAACACGGCGCGCACCGGGGCGAGCCAGGCAACGAGCGCGGGCTCGCTCGGCGGCCTTCGGCAGGGCGGCGGCACCCACACCGTGCTCCAAGCGCCGCGGACGAACGGATCCAGCGCGAGCTTGTAGCGTCTGGGGCAGCACCAAAGCGGCGGCGGCATACAAGCGCCGCTTTGGTCACCTCACTAAGAAGAGCCTTAACAATTCTCTTCAGCCGCATAATTCTTCGTCATGCTAATGGATGCCGGCTGTTGACTGCTTAAGCGTGAAGCTGCTTGGAACCCGGAACAAAGCGGGGTCCGGGTTTTTATCCAGATTTACATTTGTGAGCAGCGAAACGATGTGTGTGTCAAAGCCGGGTTGCTTCAGGAGCACATCCATCTTTATCGTAACGTCGTCTTGAAGGAAAGCCCAGCGCCTCCCAATGGTTGTTAGTTTTCCGTCACCGTAATTGGCGAATACTGGCATAGCAGCGCAGTCGAAATGCTCAATCATCTCGTGACCGATGACGTTTTTTTGCTGTTGATCCGCCGTGCGGGGCATTTGCACAGACGCGTTTCGGGCCTGCTCGACCGCAGTCTTCGCACCGTAATCAAGCTTATAGAGACCATGCCCTCGATTATCCAACAAGGTGGCGACCTCAGAATGCGAGGTGCCGTTGGACGACGGTACGTCGGTCAGCGTAAGTTCCGAGCCCGCTGTATCTCGAAAGTATTTACTGGTCTTCACGGTTGTGGTGACAGTCTCAGTTGCCGTGTTTGTGACTGTAGTTGTTTCGACCTTGTCGGCCGTTACCGGCACCCACTGAGCAACAGCGCCTGCCGGGACGGCAATCAGCCCGGCGAAAACAAAGTACTCCGCTATTCTTCTCATACTTCCCTCCATTCCTGTTGAAAGCTGAAGTGAACTGCAAGATTGCGATGGAGCTTGTTACAGATCAGTCCAGGGATTCTAGGCCGGCTAAAGGCAGCACGGTCCCATCGTGAAGTAAAAAACACCTTCGCAGTTGTATATGTAGTACGTGCGGCCGTACTGGCAGTTTGCGTTGTCGCTACAGCGAGCTTCGATTACCATGCAGCCGGGTCGGTCTGCCTGTGCTGCGGCGAACTGAGGGCAAGCTGCGTCAAAGACGAGCGCCAATGACAACAGGGCGGTTTGTGCAAAACGTGTCATAATCGCTTCGGAGAAGAATTGATCGAGGAACTGAGTCTCAATTCAGTCTCGGTGGGGGATATTGAGCAAAGAATTGGGCGAGTGTCAAGGGTTTTTGTGGACTTTCAAAAGTCGAGAATAAAGAAGGCGTCTTGGGTGAGATCCCAACAAGCCGTGCCGTGGAAAGTTTGGAATCGGTACACTGTTGTCCACACCATTTCCGGGAGCCCGATTGCTCACCTTTCGTTTTGCCTCTCTCTTTCTCTCCCCGCTCTTGCTGCTCCCATCCATGGCGCCGGCCCAGGGAACCACTCCGTGGACCGTCCGCGACATTTACTACACGACCGCGAAGCCCGCCGCTCCCGCCAAGACCGAGTGGTCCCCGGACGGAAAGCTGTTGAGTTTTCGCGCCCCGGACGGCACTTTCGGCGCATTCAACGCAGCGACGGGCGAAAAGACCGTGCTGACGCCGGCAGACAAGCTGCGGGGCGTTTCCGCGCGCCCGGTGAATGAGAAAGACAAGGACCACCGCAACCGTTACCAGCAGAAGGCGTACTTCTGGTCGCCGGACGGGTCGGAAGTGTTGTTTGACGAGGACGGCACGCTGTGGCTGGACAGCCTCAAGAACGGAGACGTGCGGCAGATCGGCGACACGGGGCAGGGTTCGGGCGACGACGTGCAATGGGCGCCGGACGGCAAGACCATCAGCTATCTCCACAACCACAATATTTACGCGCAGCATCCGGGGAG
>CAXTRW010000144.1:0-7862 GCA_964246765.1 uncultured Acidobacteriaceae bacterium
GCACCTACATCAACGGCTCCTGCCAGGGCGGCGTACAGATCCAGTTCGACAACAATGTCCGCCCGATCTACGGCACCAACTTTGTCCCGCGCGACTCGCTGGGCGCGCAGATCTCCGTTCTGCTGCCGATCGTCAACGCGCCGTTCCGTATCTACTACGCCTACAACCCCTTGCGCCTGGTCAAGTCCATCCCGGGCCAGAACCTGATCACCCGCGGCCTGTTCCCCCAAGGCACGGCCGGCGACTTCACCTACGCGCAAGCCACCCAGCTCTACGGGGCGCTGTACCAGCTTCGCGAGCCGGCGAAAACCTTCCGGCTTACGGTTGGGACTACCTTTTAAGCCGCTTTATTCCAAGCAGCAACAAAGGCTGGGCGATAAGCCCGGCCTTTGTTTTGTCCCATTTCGCGCCAATTGTGCACCGAGTCACCGCAGCTGTACATTCACTCGAACATCGATGTACACTCCACTCATGCAAATGAATGCCTCAACTTTCCGGCGCGAGATGTTCTCCGTGATCGAGCAGGCGAAACAGGGCCAGGAGGTAATCCTGACCCACAAGGGAGACCGGTACCGGCTGATTGCCGAGCAGGCCCCCTCCAAGCTCGATCGCATCAGCCCCATGCAGGTCTTCAACCCGAATTCGAGCGAAGCCGACGAGGAGCGGATGAAAGCCGATATGTATGACGATTGGTTGAAGAGCTGGGACGAATGGTTGTGACGGTTTATCTTGACACGCACATCGCGGCATGGCTCGCCCAGGGTGAGCACCGAAGATTGACGACCATCGCAAAAGATGCCATGAACAGCGCCACGCTTCGGATCTCCCCCATGGCGCTCCTGGAGTTGGAATATTTGTATGAGGTGAAGCGCACCATTATTCCGGCAGTACAAATTGCCGCGAAACTCCAGGCGGAGCTGGGTGTGGAGGTTTGTGATTTCGCCTACCACAAAATCGTCTATGCGGCGCTCGGAGAAAATTGGACACGCGATGCCTTCGATCGCACCATCGTCGCACATGCACGTGCTAACGGCAGCTCTCCCCTGATCACCGCCGATCGCAGGATCCGCGAAAACTACCCCGGCGCGGTTTGGTAGGCCAAGCAGCCGGAATACAGCCGCCTAAACTCCCATCCCATAGCCCGCGCCTGCCAGGGGATCGCTGCCCGCATTCGCGAAGAAATCGGCCGGCGTGCGCCGTCGGAACTTGTAGCGGAACCGGAGCTCTCGCCCCATAAACAAGCCGAGCGTTACGACCCCTACCACCGCGGTCGCAAGCCCGAGCGCGCGCAGGGGAGAAAACGCCCCGTCTTCGTCGTCGAGCTCCATCGAAGGGATCGAAAGCTTCAAAAGCACCATGCGCCCATGATAGCGCAGGAAGGCACGAGTGCAATGCTTTCCGTGTGCCGCTTTCGGTACGGAAGTCACGCCAGAACTTCCATGGGCACACACTCGGATTGCGGTTCCGGTGCAACGCAGGGGCATTTGCATCGCGTTAGTCCGGGATCAGGTTCGCATCGAGCAGTGCTCCGTCGCGCATGTGCATGGTCTGGCCGGCGAAGGCGGCGGCCTCCGGGTTGTGGGTGATCATCAGCACCGTTTGGCCGAAGGTCTTGTTGGAGTGGCGCAGCATGGCCAGCACCGCTTCGGAGTTTTGGGTGTCGAGATTGCCGGTAGGCTCGTCGGCCAGGATCAGCGCGGGCTTGGTGATCAGGGCGCGGAGAATGGCGACCCGCTGCTGCTCGCCGCCCGAAAGCTCGGAAGGTCGGTGATCGAGCCGGGCGCCGATGCCCAGCATGTCGGCCAGTTCGCCGAGTCGGGTTCGGTCGAGCGGCTCGCCCGTGCCGGCGATCTCGTGCGCGATCTCAACGTTGCCGCGCGCGGTGAGGGTGGGAAGCAGGTTGAACTTTTGAAACACAAAACCGATCTTGGTCTTGCGCATCCGGGTGCGCTCCCCGTCCGATAAGGCCGAAAAGTCGACCCCGTCGATCCGGACGTGGCCGGTGGTAGCCCGGGTGAGCCCTCCTAATATATAGAAGAGCGTGGATTTTCCGCTCCCGGAAGGGCCGACGATGGAGATGAAGTCGCCCGGTTCGACCGCGAAGGAAACATCGCGTAGGACCGGAACGTCGAGTTTGCCTGCGCGATAGGTCTTGCCGAGGTGCTCGGCCTGGATGATGAAGGGCGCCTGGGAGCTCACGTCTGCATTTTAGTCCTTGGAAGCCGGGCCTAAGCGTGCATCCCTACGGACCCGCTGAAATGCCCGGCATTCGCGGGCGCGACGTGGTGGGCTTTCTTGGGCCCGCGCTTACGCACCAGCAGCATCCGAATGCGCTCCACCATTTCCGTGGGATTCGCGGCGCCCTTGGGCAGAAACGCGTCGGCCGCATCGGCGCGGCCGAAGTCCTTCACCGTGGAGCTGACCAGCAGGGCCGGGGTGTCGGGCGACTCGGTCTTCATGCGCCGCACCATCTCATTGCCGTCCATGCCGGGCAGCAGCAGCTCGCTCAGGACCAGGTCGATGCCGCCGGACTGGAACCGCTCGAGCGCTGCGGCGGCGTTGGGGGCCTCGGCCACGCGATAGCCGCGGGTTTCCAGCATGAATTTGCGCACGCTCAGGGCTTGCTCATTGGCATCGACGAGAAGGATTACTTTTTTGGGGCGCATGGGTGCGTGGGAGGTCCTGTCTGCTCTCTGGCCTGGTGCGTTCCGGGGTTTGCGCGCGAGCAAAAGGCATGACGCCGGGCCTGCGCCCCGGAGGGGGTTTCCATGGTCGCGCCGATTCGTCGAACCGTTTTTCGGGCAAAGGGAAGGCGCCTGCGCCGAAGAGGCACATATAGGGCGCAATCCCGTTCGACCCCTGGAAACAGCGGCGAAACAGGCGCGGGAGAGAAAGCCGGGGCGCGTTGGGCCCTTAGGGCGCGCGGCGCGGCGGCTCGCTTTCACATCAAGTTGTCGAGTAAAGGCGAAAGTTGCCCTCCCTTGCCGAACGAACACGGCTCAGGAACGCTTGCTCAGACTACGGAGGGCGGACCCGCCGCGCAAGGGAGAACGTGCGGCGAACAAAGCAGGCAATCGCGAGGGAAACGAAGGAAATCCCTCCCCCAAACAGGGGAACCCGCCAGGGAAGCGGGTCCGGGCCTGTGGAACGGATGTGCATCACGGAAGGAAAAACTGTCCCGCTGCCACAAGAACGGTGCTGCCTCCCACCCGCACATAGCTGTCCGAGGTCCAATTTCCGTTGCCGCCGGAAGCCGGGTGGAGCACGGAGCGGGTTTCAAGCAGGCTCGGGCGGCCGATCTCCGCGCCTTGCTCGATGCGGATGAGCTCGCCTGCCGGGGCTTGTCCGTGGTGGACCAGGTACGCGGTCGCGCAGCCCGCGGCGGAACCGGTGGCCGGGTCTTCGCCGCCGTAAAACTGCATGCGGGCGCGCCGGCTGTTCGGCTCGCTGCCGGGCGCGAGGACGTAGAAAAACTTGCCGTCCGTGCCTTGGAGGTAGCGCCGCGCGGCATCCTGCGGGGTTTGGAGCGCTTCCAGTGCCTCCTGGGAGACCAGCGGGACAACGACGAAGGGCAGGCCCGTGGAGACGGTCTGGGTAGGCTTGACGCGGTCGATCGCATCAGCGGGCAACCCGAGGGCCGCCGCGACGGCTGCCGGGTCATGCGTCTGCCCGAAGCGCGGCAGCGGCTGCTCCATCTCGCCGTGGACGGCTTGGCCGAACGGGAGCTCCCCGTTTTCGGCCGGTGTGCCCGGCTGAAACCGGACCGGGACCGTGCCCGCCTGGAGCCGGAGCCGAACCTCGATGGCATCGCGGAGCTCGGGCAGTACGCTGCGCAGGGCAACAGCGGTGCCCAGGGTGGGGTGGCCCGCGAAGGGGAGCTCCTCCTGCACGGTAAAAATGCGGACCCGGACGCCGTCGCGCGGATCGCCCGCGCGGGGAAAGCAAAAGGTCGTCTCAGACAGGTTGGTTTCCCGCGCCAGGGCCTGCATTTCGCCGTCGCTCAGCCCTTCGGCGTCGGGAAACACCGCCAGCTGATTGCCCGCGAGCGGGGTTGCGGTAAATACGTCGAGCAGCAGGAAGCGATACGGTCGCGCCATGGGGTCTCCTTTTTGCTTTGCAGTTTCTGGAACGGAGGCCGTGCTATGCTCGGGGCATCGCCGTGCAAGCCTCGCGCCCCAGCCCGCGCTGTTCCGCCGCCCGCCTCGCCTGTACGATGCGGTCGCCACTCTAGCGCGACCGCTCCCTCGCCGCTCGGAACCTCCGCCGCTTTCACGCATCTCTCTTCCGTAAGGACACAGGCACTCTGGAGACCCCCTCATGAGCATCACGGCTGAATCGCGTATTCCCCGCATCCTGGAGCAGGCGCCCGACTTTGAAGCAAAAAGCACGCAGGGCCCCATCAAGCTGAGCAATTACACCGCGCAGGGCAAGTACGTTCTGCTGTTTTCGCACCCATCGGACTTCACTCCGGTGTGCACCACCGAGTTCATCGAGTTCGCCAAGCGCCAGGCCGACTGGGACCGCCTGAACGTGCAGCTGGTCGGCGTTTCTATCGATTCCGTGTTCTCCCACATCGCCTGGATCCGCGACATGGAGCAGTTTTCCGGGGTCAAAATCCAGTTCCCGCTGGTGGCCGATCTTGATTTCAAGGTTTCCAACCTGTACGGGCTGGTACACGAGGCGGTGTCGGACACGGCGGCGGTGCGGGCGGTGTTCGCGATCGACCCCAAGGGCGTGATCCGGGCGATCATCTACTACCCCCCGCAGCTGGGCCGCTCCATGGACGAGCTGGTGCGGGTGTTTGAGGCCATCCAGCTGACCGACAAGGCCGGGTTCGCGGCCCCGGCCAACTGGGTGCCGGGCCAGCCGGTCATCGTCCCCAGCCCGGCCACCGTGGCGGATGCGGAAAAGCGCTCGGGCGACGGCGCGGGCCTGCAAGTGGACAGCTGGTATTTGTCGCGCAAAACGCTCTAAAATGGGCGGGGCAGGGCTGCCTTCAGGAGCCCTGCCCGGTGCCGATCTGCCACAAAAGCATCGCGTTCAGCCCGATGATGACCAGGGCAATTGCCCAGCCGGCAAAGCGGGTGGCGGGTGCGTTCGTGAATCGGCCCATAACCCCGGTGCGGCTGCTGAGGACAAGCAGCGGAACCAGTGCAAACGGCAGCGCAAACGACAGCACCACCTGCGACAGAATGATGATTTTGACCGCGTCCAGGCCGCTCGCGATGACGGCGAGCGAGGGCAGCAGCGTGAGCAGGCGGCGCAGAAAGATGGAAAAGCGCACGTCCAGAAAGCCCTCCAGCACCACCTGACCGGCCATGGTGCCCACGGTCGAGGACGACAGCCCGGAGCAGAGCAGGGCAAGCGCGAACACCGTCGCCGACGCGGGGCCGAGAAGGGGGCCGAGGGTGTGGTGGGCGTCCTCAATGGAAAACCCGCCGGCCTGGGCGTGGGTGTTTACGAACGCCCCGGCCGCGACCACCACCATCGCGGAGTTGACCAGCCAAGCGCCGTTCATGGCGATCAGGACGTCGAGTTTTTCGTAAAAAAGCAGCCGCGCGCGCGAGGTGTGGGGCAGGCCGTCGAGCGCGAACTGCTCCCGCACCCGCGGCTGCACCAGCGCGGAGTGCAGGTAGACGACGTGCGGCATCACGGTGGCGCCCAGCATCGAAACCGCGACGTAGATGCTGCCGCCCCCAGCCCGCGGCAGCAGAATGCCCGTGGCGACGCCGCGCCAGTCCGGGTGGACAAAGGCCAGCTCGACCGCGTAACAGATGCCGATGACCGACACAAAAATGATGATCGCGGCTTCGAGTTTGCGGAAGCCGCGGGTTTCCAGCGCGAGCAGGGCGAAAACCACGACTGTGGCCAGCAAAGCCGCGAAAAACAGCGTTCCCGTGCGCGACCAGCCGTGCGCGAGGAACCACGGGCCG
The DNA here is from genome assembly GCA_964246765.1 of uncultured Acidobacteriaceae bacterium. Taxonomy (GTDB): domain Bacteria; phylum Acidobacteriota; class Terriglobia; order Terriglobales; family Acidobacteriaceae; genus EB88. Next base: position 5,934 of record CAXTRW010000144.1, read on the forward strand.
AACAGGAGATAAAAGCCCAGGGCAGCCCCCAGAAACTCGGCCAGATCGGTGGCCAGGGCGGCAACCTCGGCGGCGAGCCATAGGCCGATGGCGGTGCGGCGGGAAAAGTGCTCGCGGCAGTTCTGCGGCAGCGTCCGCCCGGTGGCAATCCCCAGCTTGGCCGACAGATACTGGATCAGGATGGCCATCGCGTTCGACCAAAGCAGTACCCAGAGCAGACGGTTGCCGAAGCGGGCGCCCGCCTCAAAGTTCGCGGCGAAGTTGCCGGGGTCGATATAGGCGATGCTGGCCACGAAGGCGGGGCCGAGATGGACGAGCAAGCCGCCGCGGGAGGCGGGCACAGGCGCGGCTTGGGCGGCTTTGGGCACTTTGGTTTGAGTATAGGGAAAAAGTCAACGACGAAAACCGCCTGCGCGGCTGGCGGGCCCGAAGGGGGGGGGTGTGGGTGGTGTTGTGGGGGGGCCCGTGGGCGCGCGACCGCGCAGCGGACCCCGACCAGCGGGAGGCCCACGAAGGCCGGCATCTCAGAAACAACAAAGACCCGCCACGAAGTGGCCGCCTCCCGCGTAGGGGGTCTTGCCATTTTTCTTTACTATGGCTTCTATGAACGAAGAACTCGCAACCCCGGATGTGCTGGCGCGCGCGCGCAGGATCAAGGTTTTCCTCATGGACGTGGACGGAACCGTGACCGACGGCGGCGTGTGCCTGATCGCCGCGACGGATGAGTCGGGGACAAGCACTGTGTCCGAAATGAAGGTGTTCAACGCGCAGGATGGGCAAGGCCTGTCGCTTGCGCACACCATGGGGATCCAGACCGGGTTCATCACCGGGCGGCGCTCGCCCGCGGTGCAGCGCCGCGCTCAGGAGTTGAAGATCGACTACGTGTATCTGGGGCAGGCGAAAAAAACGGCGGCGTTCGAAGAGGTTTTACAGAAGTCCGGGGCCGCGGCGGAGGAGGTTTGCTACATGGGCGACGACCTGCCGGACATGCCGCTGGCCGTGCGCGTGGGGCTGGCGGTGTGCGTCGCGGACGGCGCGCCGGAGCTCAAGGCCGTGTGCCATTACGTGACCAAGCGGGCGGCCGGCCACGGTTCCGCGCGCGAGGTGGTCGAGCTGATCCTGAAGGCACAGGGCCGGTGGGAAGAAGCCGTACCGCAGGCGCTGGCCTAGTCATGGGAGAAAAAGTGCTGGTGATCGGCGGCGGAGGGCGCGAGCATGCGCGGTGCCGGGCGCTGCGGCGCTCTCCGCGGGTAGGCGAGCTGGTGTGCGCGCCCGGCAACGGCGGCGTTGCGGCGATCGCGCGGTGCGTGCCGGTAGACACGGGCGACCTCGCGGCGATGGTCGCGCTCGCGGAGCGGGAGCGGCCGGCGCTGGTGGTGGTGGGGCCGGAGATTCCTCTGGCGCTGGGGCTGGTGGACGAGCTGGGAAAACGCGGTCTGCGGGTGTTTGGACCGTCGCGCGCGGCTGCAGAGCTTGAGTCGAGCAAGGGCTTTGCCAAGCGCTTTATGCAGCGCCACGCGATCCCGACCGCGGAGTACGCGGCGTGCGCCTCGGCCGAGGAAGCGCGCGAGGCGCTGGCGCTGTTCTCGGGGCCGGTGGTGGTCAAGGCCGACGGCCTCTACGCGGGCAAGGGCGTACTCATCTGCGCCGACCGCAACGAGGCCGAGCGGGCGATCGCGGGGCTGTTCAGCGGGGAGCTGCTGGGCAGCCCTGCCGGAGCTGTGGTGGTCGTGGAGTTCCTCGAGGGTGAGGAGCTTTCATTCCTGGCCATGAGCGACGGCCGGCACGTCGCGCCGCTGCTGCCCGCGCAGGACCACAAGCGCATCGGCGAGGGCGACACCGGCCCGAACACCGGCGGCATGGGCGTGTACACGGCGGACGAGATGCTCGCGCCGGAGATGCGCGACTGGATCGTGCGCCACATCGCGC
>CAXTRW010000145.1:0-6440 GCA_964246765.1 uncultured Acidobacteriaceae bacterium
GAGCGCGGCCACGAGTTCGGCACCGTAACCGGCCGGCCGCGCCGCTGCGGCTGGCTCGACCTGCCGCTGCTGCGCTACTCCAACATGATCAACGGGACCGAGTGGCTGGTGGTGACCAAGATGGACGTGCTGGACACGCTCGCGGAGATCCCCGTCTGCACCGGGTACGAGATCGACGGTCAGCGCGTCGATACGATGCCCGCGGACGTGCGCGGGATCGAGCGGATCCGGCCGATCTATACGCGGCTGAAGGGCTGGCAAGCGCCGACCGAAAACGCGAAAACCTACGACCAGCTCCCGAAACTCGCCCAGGACTATTTACGCTTTCTGGAGCAGGAATCAGGCGCGAACATCGGCATGATCTCGACCGGGCCCGACCGAAATCAGACCATTGAGGTCGCGGGCTTCCGAGCGGCGCTGCAAGGCTGAGACTCGGGCGCGAACGGGCGAGGGCGGACCATCGGTAACTTGACAACGGCGGCAACTGATCCAAACTAGGGCAAGACTCCCGCAAAGGAGGAGCTTGCGTGCATCCCGTTGCCCGGCGTCGCCATCCCGGTATAGTTATGCGGCAAACGCGCCTCAACAGCATCGCGATTCTCGGCTGCGCTCTATTTCTCGCCTGGACTGCCCGCGCGGTCCGGATCCCGCTCGCGCCGGACGCCAAGCGAGGCGCAGTTCACCGCGACATCGAGCAGCTCGAGCAGCAGTGGCGCGACGCAATCTTGAGCAAGGACCCATCCGCCGAGGCGGCTCTGCTGGCGGACAGCTATGTCGGCATCGGCCCTGATGGCACCATCGCAAGCAAGAGCGAGGAACTGCAGGCGCGCGCGAACGGGCAGGAACACCTGGAAAAGTACGAGGTGGAAGAGCGTAAAATCCGCATCTACGGCAGCACCGCCGTGGTCACCTCCAAGGTGCGGATCCAAGGCATGTATTCGGGCCAGCCGATTTTAGGGGAGTACCGCTACACCCGCGTCTGGAGCCTGTCTCACGGTCAGTGGCGCATCGTGAGTTTTGAGGCCAGCCGCATCCACGATTCCAGCGCCCGCCGGGACTGAATCCCAGAGGTGAAACGGCTCCATTCGACTTCGGAAGCCGCTTCACCGCTGTATCGCTAAACCTCGCCCGAGCAGCCCGACAGCCGCTTCTGCGTCGCCCACAACCTGCACCGTTGCCCGCTGTCCAGCTCGTACGAATTCCTCAGCGACCGCGCGATCCAGAAACCGCAGCAGCCCGTCGAAGTAGCCTTCTATGTTGACCAGAACACACGGTTTAGCATGAATCCCCAAGTGCCGCCAGGTCAGGATTTCGAAGAACTCGTCCAGAGTCCCGAACCCGCCCGGCAGGGCCACAAACGCATCCGCCCTATCTGCCATGAGCGCCTTGCGCTGGTGCATGGTGTCGACATAATGCAGTTCCGTGAGTCCGGGATGCGCAATTTCTCGGTCTTTGAGGGCCGCCGGCAAGACCCCGATCACAGCAGCGCCCCCAGCCAGCGCGGCATCGGCAAGCGCGCCCATCAACCCAACTGAAGCCCCGCCGTATACCAGGCCGAAGCGGCGCGCGGCCAGCAGCGAGCCGAGCCGCGCGGCCTGCTCGCTATACACCGGGCGCGCTCCGTCGCTGGAGCCGCAAAAGACGCAGATGTAACTCATCACTGCTCGTTTTCAAGCAGACGCATGCCCGGCAGCTTCGATGCTGTCTTATCGAATGTGAGGGTGTATACGCATCCGGCAGCCGAGGCGAAAGCGGCAATACAGCAATCGGCAAAATCTGCCCTTGAGGCGCTAAACTGCCGCAGTGCTTGCTGCACCAGTTCAGATCGTTCCACGGAAAACACCGCCGTGTTCAAGACGGAATGCACCGCGCGCGCTATCGCATCGCGCTGGAAGCTGTACCGAGTTCCCAGTACCCATGCAAACTCGCAGAGCACGATGAGGGAAACATACGCAGGATCCCGCGACGAACGCTCGTCAAGCCAGCTTTGCACAAGATCGGCCTGCGCTTGGTTGTCGTCGATAGTGAACCGCAGCAACACATTTGTATCGATACCGATCAGTGCTGCTCTCTCCATTCCCGCTGTATGCGCTCTTCCTCGGCAGCTAGGTGGTCACCGATCGCCGCACTCATCTCTTCAGTGCTGACCGGAGGGCCGCTGTACTTCAGCATCCCGCGTAGTTGTGCCAAGGTGCCGGTCTTGCGTCGAATCTCAAATCCTCCCGTTTGCGAGTTTCTGTCGAACTCAATGCAATCCCCGGTCTTTAGACCTAGTTCATTCCGCACTTCGACCGGAATGGTGATCTGCCCTTTCGTTGTCATGATGGCGTTTGCCATGGGTTTACCCTCCCGAACAGGAGTTTACCATTCCTCCTTACCATAGGTAAGCGGGCCTATAAACGGGTTAAACTGGCAAAGTGCACCCACTCCTCCAAAACATGAATCCCCCGCAGGCCGAGGGCGTCCAGGCCGTGGACGGGCCGCTGCTGCTGCTCGCCGGCGCGGGCTCGGGTAAGACGCGCGTCATTACGCACCGGATTGCCTGGCTGATCCAGGAGCGCGGGGTCGCGCCGGACGCGATCCTGGCGGTCACGTTTACTAATAAGGCGGCGAAGGAAATGGCTGAGCGGGTAGAGAAGCTGATCGGCTCGACTTCCCTGGCCAAACCGCTGCTCGCGACGTTTCACTCGTTTTGCGTGCGGATGCTGCGGCGGGACATCGAGGTCCTGCGCGCGCCGGACGGCTCGGGGCTGACACGCACGTTTGCCATCTACGACGAGAGCGATCAGCAGCAGCTGGTCAAGCAGATCATGCGCCGCATGGGGCTCGACGACAAGCAGCTGACCCCGCGCACCGTGCTTTCGCGCATCTCCTGGGCCAAAAATCACATGCTGGACCCGCAGGAGTTTTACCTGCAATCGGCCGACCCCACCAGCGAGCGCATCGCGCACCTTTACGAGGCATACGGCAAGGAACTGCGCAAAAACAACGCGCTCGACTTCGACGATCTGCTGCTCGAGGCCGTCCACCTGCTGCGCGCGAGCGGCGAAACCCGCGAGCGCTACAATCGGCGCTACCGCTACCTGCTGATCGACGAGTACCAGGACACCAACCGCCCCCAGTACGAGCTGATGAAGCTGCTCGCCGGGCCCGAGCACAACGTGTGCGTCGTCGGCGACGAGGACCAGAGCATTTACTCGTGGCGTGGGGCGGATATTCGCAACATTCTGGAGTTCGAGAAGGACTTTCCCGCCGCGAAAACGATTCGTTTGGAGCAGAACTACCGGTCGACGCAGGTGATCCTGGAGGCTGCGGGGGCTGTGGTGGCCCGCAACGCCCAGCGCAAGGGCAAGGACCTGTGGACCTCGCGCGAAGGCGGCGCGAAGATCGGCTACTACGAAGCGCCGGACGGCGAAAACGAAGCGCTGTTTATCGCGGATTATCTGAACAAATACCTGCGCAAAGCGGGCGAGACCGAAGACCACCCACGCGCGGCCGTCCTGTACCGGACCAACTCGCAGTCGCGGCTGGTCGAGGAAGCGCTGCGGCGCTATGGGATCAGCTATACCATGGTCGGCGGGTTTTCCTTCTATGAGCGCGCTGAAATCAAGGACATCCTTTCGTATCTCAAGCTGGTCCAGAATCCGCACGATTCCATCGCGCTGCAGCGGGTGATCAATACCCCTGCGCGCGGCATCGGCCGGACCACGCTCGACACGCTGGAGCGGCTCGCAATCGAGACCGGTACGAGCACGTACACGGCCATTTCTCATGCCCTAAAAGAACGGCTTCTGCCTTCGCGCGCCCTCATCGCGCTGGATGCTTTCCGGCGCATGATCGAGGACGCCCGAGCGCTGCTCGCCCCCGGCTTCGCGGACAAGCTCAGCGCTGATGTTGCGACCGATGCGGACGCGACGCTGGCTCTGAGTGATGTACACACGGCTGACACGCGGGATGACCGGCCTACTGAGCTTGATCGCACGCTGCATGCGGGGGATGACACGAGTTTTGAGTTCGGCGACGCGGCGCAGGGGACCCTTGCGCTCGGCGATACGGGGTTCGACCCGGCGAGCTTCGGCGACGACGAAGAGGGCGAGACGGAAGCGGCCGCCTTTGACCCGGAGAGTTTTGGGAGCGCCATCCAGCCGGCTTTCAACGCCGCGAGCCCCAACGCCAGCAGCAACGCACCACAGCTCGACGCCGCTGCCTTCAATCCGTTCGCCGACGCGACCGCGCCCAAGCGCAGGCCCGGAGCGAAGCGGGTCCAGCAACTCGGTCGTGCGAGCGGTTCCGTCGAAGACGCCCGCAGACAACGCGATGAGGAAACCGCCGAAGCCTTCCGCAAGCCCGGCGACCCTGCCACGCTCCCTGAGCTCATACGCTTTATCAACGACCGCTCCGGCTACATCCGCGCGCTCGAAGAGGAAGGCACTCCCGAGGCGTTCTCCCGCATCGAGAACCTGAAGGAGCTCGCCAACGCGGCCCAGGACGCGCAGGAGCGCGGCGAGACGCTGGCCGACTTTCTGGACCATGCCGCCCTGGTATCCGACACGGACAAGATCAACCCCGACGCCCGCGTCACGCTGATGACCCTGCACGCCGCCAAGGGGCTGGAGTTCCCGGTCGTACTGCTGGCCGGCCTCGAGGAGAACCTGTTCCCCCACTCCCGCTCGCTCAACGACCCCGCGCAGATGGAGGAGGAGCGCCGCCTGTGCTACGTCGGCATGACCCGGGCCATGGACGCGCTGCTGCTGACGCGCGCCCGCTACCGCCGCCGCTACGGCAACGACATGCCGGAGGCGTCGATCCCCTCACGGTTTCTGGAGGAGGTGCCCGCACACCTGATCGAAGACGTGAGCGGCGGAGCGGCGGCGCAGGGGCGCGTGAGCGGCTGGGGCAGCTATGGCTCGCGCTACAGCGGCGCCCGCAACGGAGAAAACACGGGCGAGCGCCACTACTCCTACGAGGACGAAGACCAAACCTATCGCGCCCCGGCCGCCTCACGCCTTGGCTCCAGCGTCGCGCGCGCCGGAGCCAAGCCCGGCAGTGCCGCGAGCCCGAACTCACTCGACAATATCGCCCAGTTCTTCGGCGCGCGCTCGGGCGGTCCCGGCTCGCGGCCGAAACTCGAAATCGAACCCCAAACCGGCGCGACCGGCTTTAAAACAGGCCAGCGCGTCCGCCACCCCAAGTACGGCGAAGGCCAGGTCGTCCGCCGCGAAGGCGACGGCGAGGAAGCCAAGCTGACTGTGACCTTCGCGCAGCACGGGCTGAAGAAGCTGGTGGAGAAGTTTGCGAAGCTGGAGCGGGCGTAACGGACGTAACTTTCCCACCGCGCTCCTTCCAGCTACTCTCCAGGAATGCCCGTGCCCGATTTCCAGAGCCTCATGCTGCCGCTCCTTCGCTTCGCCGCTGACGGCGAAGAACACTCGTTGAAGCAGGCGGTCGAAGATGCGGTCCGTGTTTTTCAGCTCAACGATGAAGAACGGCAGGAGATGATGCCCAGGGGAGTGCAGACTAAGGTTTACAACAGGCTGACATGGGCCCGCTCTTATCTTGGGAAGGCCGGATTTCTTGTAGCTGCGGGAGGTGGGCGATTCAAGATCACCCCTGAAGGCCTCCGGGCTGTACACGAGCATTCCGGCGGCATAAACATCAAAGTTCTGCAACGTTATCCCGCCTACATCGCCTATATCGCAGCAGTATCGGCCGCCCGTGCGGGCTCACTCCCGAAGACTCCGGATGCCGTTGCTATAGCCGAGGAAGATGTAAGCCGGCAGACACCGCAGGAGCTCCTTGAAAGCAGCTTCCAGTTACTTCAAGCTCAGCTTGCCCATGAATTGCTGGAGCGAATCGGCAAGTGCTCCCCAGCCTTCTTCGAGCGCCTCGTCGTCGATCTGTTAGTCGCCATGGGCTATGGCGGCTCCAGAAAAGACGCGGGGCAAGCGATCGGCAAGTCCGGCGACGCAGGCATCGACGGAATCATCAAGGAAGACCGGCTCGGACTGGATGCCGTCTACGTGCAAGCGAAACGCTGGCAAGGCACGGTCGGACGGCCCGACGTTCAGGCTTTCGCCGGTAGCTTAGAAGGCCACCGTGCCCGCAAGGGAGTCTTCATCACGACCTCGCAATTTTCGGCTGAGGCGAAAGACTACGTCGGACGGATCGAAAAGAAGATCATTCTGATCGACGGTCAGCAGCTTGCGGAGTTGAGCATTGAGTACAGGATTGGCGTTTCAGAGGTGACGAGCTACAGCGTGAAACGGCTTGATCTGGACTACTTCGATGAGGAATAGCGCCCCATTCACAGGTAGGTCGGATAACCACGGCACCCGCTATGGCAGTTCTCGTATTGGTGTAGAGGGATAGTTTTGTAGAAGTGTGGCGTTTAACCCCCGCAAAGCCACCTACCGGGGCCCGGGCCGCTCAACGTGGGGAAG
>CAXTRW010000145.1:6450-7815 GCA_964246765.1 uncultured Acidobacteriaceae bacterium
CCCCACGTCCGGTGACGCTGGCCGCTCTACGTGTGAACGAGAACTGCCCTAAAGCGCCACCTGCATGTTCACTCTCGCCGCAATCGGATGCACGATTTTGACCTTCCCATGGCCGGGATTTACGCACTCCCGCAGCTCGACCAGGCCATACTTCCTGAGTTTATTCACGTCCCGCGTCACCGCGCTTCGATTCCGTCCCAGTTCCCGCGCCAGGTCCGAAACACTCAAAGACCGCTCTCTTGCTGCCTGAAAAAGCCGCACACGCGCAGGTGAAAGGCAATCCATCAGGTCCGCCGCGTCGGCGAAAGTAATGATCGTCTCTCCCTCGAGCCGCTCACCTCGGACGCGCCTGGCCGCTCGCGCGTTTGAGCGCCCCACAAAGCCCTCGAATCCATCATGAAATACCTTTACCGCCATACTGCCTCCTTAGCTCCGCGGCTTCCCGGAGGAAGCGTTTGCGGGTCTCTTCGTACGGTTCCGGCGCGACCGGTTCAGCCTCGCCCTCCCAGTGGCGCTCCGGGTAGCCGTGCGCGTTGTCATACCCCAGAATGCGGCCATGATCGGCGTGCTGAACATGCGGAAGGACAAAGGCAAGGTTGTACCAAATAACATTGCCGTGCTCATCCACCCACACTTCCTCGCGCAAAATCCCAACCCCCGCCCCACACCGACAGCGCGCTGTTTCGTTGGTTTCCCGGCGCTCACGAGTCTTTCGAGCCAAACACTAACAATAAGCAGGGGATACATAAAATGCAACAGCTGAGAACTTTTGCGCGTCTAGGACGCCTTCGGCCGGGACGGCGGTGAAAGCGATTTGTAGTAAAACGTAACTATCGCGGCTCAACCGCACACCAAGAAAGAACCCATGGCAAACACCACGAACATCGAATCCACCGAAGAGCGCAAGGCGCTCAAGCGCGCGGCCCGCAAAAAAGCCGCGCCCAAGGCCAAGCGCACCACCCCGCGCGGCTCCACGAAAAAGAAGCCAAAAAAACTGACCCGCGGCACGAACAAGCGCTAATCCCCAACCGCCCTGCCCGAGAGTCTGGGTCGCACACGCGAACTCCGGCCACGGCAGGGCGCGCTCTTTTCACCCCCGAATCCTGCGAAAACGGAGCCCACGCCGCTGCCGAACCAGCTGTTTGCCCGCAAGTCGATCGACAAGCTGATTGCCCAATCCGAGCAGCCCGAAAATTCTCTCAAGAAGACCCTCGGGCCCGTCTCGCTCACCGCGCTCGGCATCGGCGCGGTCATCGGCTCGGGCATCTTTACCGTCATCGGCACCGCGATCGCGGGCGAAAAGTTCGACGCCACCTCAGTCCTGAACACCCCGGTGGCCGACTACCTGGTCCACCACCCCGCGCG
>CAXTRW010000146.1:0-7757 GCA_964246765.1 uncultured Acidobacteriaceae bacterium
GTTGGTGGGATCGTGGGGTCGATCCTAGATGGGCTGCGATAGAAAGGGCCCGGCGAACACTCGCCGGGCATTTGTTAGAACTGGTACTTCAGCGCGAACTGAATCTGCCGCGGCACGTAGTTCGCCGAAGTGCTGGTGATGGAACCGAACTGGCTGCCCTGCGGCGTGTAGGTGTCACCCGGCACCGTAATGGTGCCGTCCGCATTGGGCGTTACACCGCTGTTGGGATAGTTCTGCACCCGCAGCTGATTCGGCGAGACGTTGATTGTCGCGTTCGGATTGGCGAAATTGGTGGTGTTAATGATGTTGAACGCCTCCGCGCGGAACTCAAGCGTAGACTCGCGGTAGATGGGGAAAAGCTTGAACACGGAAAAGTCCACATGCCGGTAGTGCGGTCCGAACGTGGAGTTTTTCGCCTCGCTGCCCAGGGTGCCCGACGCTTGGGGCTGGAAGAGCGCGGTGTTGAAGAACTGCCCGATTCTTCCCCCGCTCAGGCTTGCTTTGCCCAGCTGGTTGGGCCGGGTGGTGGCTTGCGCTGCGAAGTTCGTGCTGGTCACGCCGTTGTTTTCAAGCACGGTGAACGGGAGTCCGCTTTGCCAAACCAGTAGAGTATTCGCCTCCCAGCCCCTGCCGACGATCGCCTAGATCCAGTTCAGGCTCTTGCCGAACGGCAGCGAGTAGTCAGCCGTGAAGTTAAGCCGGTTGCGGAGATCCAGGTCGCTGTTGCCGTACTCAAGCGAACTGAGCAGCGCGGGCACGGTGCCGGTCCCGTCGGCGGCCTCATTGCTGTAGGCCGTCACATTGTCCAGATTGTGCGCGTAGGTGTAGTTGGCGCCCAGCGTCAAGCCGGCAGCGGCGCGGCGGGTCAGCGAGATCTGCAGCGCGTGGTAGCTAGAAGCCCCAGTGCTCGAGAACTGCGAAATCGACGTGACGCCGGCCAACTGCGGAACCCTCTTGTAAGGACGCAGATTGTTGTACTCGGTCGAGGTGGGAACCTGATTCTGACTCGCCAGAGCTTCCAGAGCTGTGTTCGACACCAGCCCGGGCACGTTCTGGTCGTTGATGATCTGCGCCAGGTGGCGGCCCAGTTCACCCACATAGGTGATCGCCAGGACATTGGACCCAAAAACTCTTCTCGACACCCAGGTTGAACTGTTCGAGATAGGAGGTGCGGAAGCCTGCATTCAGCACACTGCCGACAGAGCCGGTCGGCGCCGCGGCGCTGGAGGCGGCCGGCGCGGGAATGCCTTGAGACAAGCGGGTGGGCGCAACGCCGGTTGCTGGATTGACAAGGCAGCTGCCGTTGCTGCATTGGTAGTCGGATACAAACGGCTGTGCTTTCTCCGAGCCGTTCGAGGTGTAATTGCCCTGAAAGTACGACATGCCGAAACCGCCGCGAAACACTGTGCCCGGCGTGGCCGTGTACGCGAACCCAAGGCGCGGGCCGACGTTGTCCCAAGTCGGATTCAGGCCTGCGTACTGGTTCACCCCATTTTGGTTCGCAACCAGCAGTGTGCCCCTCACCGGATCGAAGTTGGTCAGAGCGTTGTTGATCTCGGTGAACGGCGTCAGCACCTCATACCTCAGTCCCAGGTTCAGGGTTAGATTGGCGGCGGCATGCCAGTCGTCCTGCACAAAGCCGCTCGGCTCCCACATTCGGTAGTGCGGCGGAACAAGGTCGTTCGAGCGCTGCACGTTTGTGAAGTTCCCCTGCAACAGTGCCGCCAGCCCTGTGGCATCGCCATTAATCGGGCTGAAGTTGTAGTTACCGGTGCCATAGTTATTCTGGACGTTGCTGGCCTGGCGACGGATCAGCGCCGCGCCCACTTTGATGTTGTGCTTGCCGCGGGTAAAGGTGACCGACCCGTTCTCCTGAAAGGTATTATCGATATCCACGATCGGAACATACGCGCCTTCACCGATATCGTTGTAGCCGGACACCCCGATCGGCACCAAGCCGGAGGTAACCGGGTCGCCGAGATTGACGCCCGGAATGCCTAGAGCAGCCGAGACGTTTACGCCGTAGTTGAGCTGCGTGAACTGATTGTTGACGCGGGTGTAGCCGAAGGCGAGCGCGAGCAGTGTTGTTGGATTGATGGTGCGGACAAAGTTGATCTGCGCATTCTGAGCGCCGTCATTGCCCACGCCGTAGTAGTTGTAAATGGCGCCGCCGGGCAAAATGTTATTGAGCCCCCCTGCGCTTGCTGCCGGAAACACACCGGGGAAGTTGGAGGGCACGCTGTTCCGGCTGTAACGGCCGTAGATCAGGTCTCGCTGATCGATCTGCCAATCCAAGCGGCCGTCATAGGTGTCCGAGTTCCGCGTCGTCACCGGGGAGGCGGTATAGCCCTGTGAGTTGGGGTTCATTGGATTGGGAGCGGTGTTCGCCAGGGGGTAGAGCATGGCAATGTTCAAGCCCGCCGGGTCGATGGGGCCACCGTCGGCCAGCGCGGCGATGGCTTGGGGATTGCCGCTGTGCAGAGTTGCATACTGCGAGGGCAGCAGGGTTTGAAAAGTGACCGGATTCTGACCCAGAACCTGCCGCAGACCCTCGTAATCCGCGAAAAAGAAAACCTTATCCTTCTTGATCGGGCCGCCTAGGGAGCCGCCGAACTGGTTCTGCCGCAGTTTCGGCTTGGGCAGCGGTCGGCCGTTCGGCCCCGTCGCGCCGAACTCGTACGGAGTGGCGTTCAGGATGTCGTTCTCGAAAAACTCATATGCCGAGCCGTGAAAGGCGTTGGAACCCGACTTAGTGATGATGTTGATCACCGCGCCGCCCGTGCGCCCGACCTCCGCCGTATAGTTGTTGGTCTGTATGCTGATCTCGCGGATGGACTCGATCGAGGGCCGTACGCCGATGCCGCCGATGATGCGCTCGTTGTTGTCCAGGCCGTCAATGGTCTGGTTATTCAGGATTTCCGACTGTCCGTTCGCGACCACGGCCGAGGTTTGCCGCCGGTCGTCCGGGCGCGCGCCCGAGGTCAGGCCGTTGCCGGGACCTTCGTTCGCGCCGGGCGTGATCTGCACCAGGTTGATGTAGTTGCGACCGCTCAAGGGCAGCGACTGTACGGCCTGGTCCGTCACGGTGTTCTGGATGTTCGACGTGTCGGTTTGCAGAGCCGGGGTTTGCGCGGTTACCTGGACGGTTTGCGCCTCGGAGCCGACTTCAAGCTTGGCATCCTCGCGGGCGCGGTCGCCCGCGGCTACCGTGAAAGAAGGCACCACAAAGGTTTTAAAACCAGTGTTCTTTACTTCAACCGTGTAAGCGCCCGACCCCAGCTCGCCGAAAGAGTAATCGCCGGAACCGCTGCTCTTTGCGGTGCGCTTCTCGCCCGTCCCCGTGTTGCGCAGTGTGACCGTGGCGTTCGGGACTGCCGCGCCCGTGTTGTCCGTTACTGTTCCGATAATGGTCGCGGTGCTGTTTTGGGCCGCTGCAAAGGGCGCGCCCAGGAGCAGCAAGCACCCGGTCACCGCTGCTGCCCCTGCCGCAAAACGTGTGCGTCGTACTGCTGCCTCTGCAAAAATTCGGATCGTCCGTGAGTGTCTCATCGATCGTTTGTCCTCGCGCGGAGACGAAGCCGGCGCTTCATCCACGCAGGAGAAACCTAACGTTTTCGAGCATAGCCTGGCAAGGTTTCTCCAGGACCGAATCTCGCAACAGTTCAGTGCTACCCTCTATCTCTTCGTTATTAGCGGATGGTTATCTGTGCAGAGCGGGCGCCGACCGCGGTGAAGCGCCATGTCGCCTCCACTTCGAGGCTCAGTCGTGTGAAAGAGAGAAGGGCGGCCGGCGAAGAGCGGCCGCGCTAAACAGAAGCGAGCGCGCCTTCCAGGGCCCGCACGATACGTTCGACAGCAGGCCGCCCCAAATACGGGTGCATGGGCAGGCTAAGCACCCGCCGACATGCAGCTGCGGTGTGCGGCACGGCGCCGGCGATACGTAGACCGCCGCGGAGGAAAACGGGCTGCTCGTACATCGGTACCGGGTAATGCACCGCCGTGGGCACGCCGGCCTCGGCGAGCGAACGCACGACCCTATCCCGGCTTTCCACCTCCACCGTGTACTGGGCCCAAGCGCTGGTGCGGTCGGGCCGCAGCACGTGGAGCCGCAGCTTGCCCTTCTTTTCAAGCGAAAGCAGCGCGGCCGTGTACGCATTTGCGTTTTCGCCGCGTGCGATCAGCTCCCGGTCGAACACGTCAAGCTTGGCCAGCAAAATGGCGGCCTGCAGAGTGTCAAGCCGCCCGTTGATACCGATGGCGCTGTGGCGGTAGCGCGCCTCCTGCCCGTGGTTGCGCAGCTGGCGCATGCGGAGGGCGAGCGCGTCGTCATCCGTAAAACAGGCACCGCCGTCGCCATAGCAGCCCAGCGGCTTGGAGGGAAAAAAGCTAGTGCAGCCGACCGTGCTCAACCCGCCCGAGTGCCGCCCCCGGTACATTGCGCCGAAGCTCTGCGCAGCGTCTTCGATCACCGGCAGCCCATGGCGCTCCGCAATCGCGTTGATCGTGTCCATCTCCGCCGGCTGGCCGTACAGCGAAATCGGCATAATGGCGCGGGTTTTCGGTGTGATCGCCGCCTGAACCAGCGCCGGGTCTATGTTCCAGGTTTGCGGGTCGATGTCCACGACCACGGGGGTCGCCCCGAGCAGCGCGATGACCTCACCGGTCGCGAAAAAGGTAAACGGCGAGGTGACGACCTCGTCCCCCGGCCCAATCCCGAGCGCCATCAGCGCCAGCAAGAGCGCGTCGGTGCCGCTGGAGCAGGAGATGCAGTGCCGTACGCCTACCCGCGCGGCGAGCCGCTCCTCCAGCTCGCCCACCTCAGGCCCGAGAATGTACTGCCCATGGTCGAGCACCGCGTGAATGCGCGCGTCGATCTGCGCTTTCAGCTCGCGGTACTGCGCCTTGAGGTCCACAAACGGAAGGGGTGCGCTCAGGCTAGCCAAGGCGCTCCAGCATGTCCTCGGGCGTCATCCGGATGCAGGTGAAAATCGGGGTGTCCTTGAGCGTGTAGGCGCTGGCCTCAGTCTCCCTAAGCCGCTGAACCAGATCCAAAAAATCCTCCGGATAGTTGGTCTCAAACGCCACCACAAACTCCTGGTCATCGATGCCGAACGAATAGGTGGTGTTGAGCTTGACGCGCGGGTACTCGTGGCCGACGCGGATGTGCTCGTTCATCAAGCGCTGGCGCTCCTCGATGGGCAGCAGGTACCAGGCGCGGGTCTTCCAGAACGGGTAGATAAAGATGTAGCGCTGGCCGCCGGGGCGCAGAAAGCCGCGCGAGTCGGCCTGGCCCTCGTGCTCGTGGCCGATCAGGTACTGCGAGCGCTTGGTCATCGAGAGAAAGCTGTGCGGGGTTTCCAGATACCCGCCCAAGGGAGAAGCCAGCAGCTCCGCGCGCACCTGGTTCAGGTCGTCCACCGAGTAGCAGATGGTCCAAAGCATCATGTCGCAATCCCCACGCAATCCCACGGTCGAGTAGGACAGCGAAAGCATGCGTCCCGGCTGGTTCCAGCGCTGAATCGTCTCGGCAAACAGCCGCTTGTGCTCCGCGCGCTCCCCCCCCGACAAACGCCGCCAGTCCGGCTGGACCTTGTAGAAAGTAAAGCCGACGATCTGGCGCCGGACCGGCTTTTCCCCGCCCCGCCCCTGCTGCTTCGCTGCTTCGGTGCCTTCTAAAACCTCGGGTATTGCGACTGCTTCGGCCATCCTGGATCGCTCCCTGTACGACCATTCCAGTTTATCGCAGCGCCCCCCTAGGCGGCAGCACGGCTGCTCCGGCTACAGCAGGGAGAGCCCGATTTTGCCCTCCAGAACCATCGCATCCTCATCATTGCCTGAGGAGCGGAAATCCAACTGCTCCCCCGGGTGGGAGTAGTAGTTGCCGATAACATAAGGCAGCCGAGCCGCTTTCTTATGCAAGTGGTTCTGGACCAACATCCACCAGCCCAGGTCGCCGCCATGGTTCAGGATGACGGTTCCATCCGCGAAACGCCACGGGTAGCGAGGTGCGCCGATGTGGGTATCCATGCGCCACATCACGGCTGGCCCAAAGGTTCCCCGATCGCCGCTTCCGCTCCCAAGCCGCGTTTCCACTCCGTGCCGCGGCGGCCAATGATTGTCAAAGGGCAGCTCAGAAGCCGGGTACGCGGGGCGCACGGCGTCGGTTTCCTCCTGAGTGAAGCGGATGTTCCAGTCACCGCCAACCATGGCAGCGTTCTCCTGCAGAATGCCGACCTCAAGCATGCCGACGGCATCTGGCGCGAGCCGGTCGTCGAGATTCAGATTCATCACAAGAGGCGTTTCCACCTGAGAAAGCGCTGCGTTCCAGGCCTGGTAGATCGTCGCGGGCTGCTTGAGCGAAATGGATTTTGCTTCGAGCCAGTCCGGCGCTTGTTCGCCGTTGTCAAACACGTAGATGACGTCCACGGGCGCGTGGAGCGCTCGCAGGTTCTCCTGATGCCCGCGCAACAAGTCCCACCGCTTTGGGTCCTTGTGCCAAACCGCGGTGATGACGGTAGTTCGCGGGAGCCGGGCAAAATCGCGTCGCTTGAAGACCGAGTCCCATTGAAGGCGCGCAACAAAGTCGTAACCCTTGCGCTCCATCAGTTCCGGCAGCGCGCTGCCGTTGTAGTTGTCTTCAATCGTAAATACGGAGATGTGGAAGCGCTCGAGGTCTAGGTCGTTGAGAATCGGTATTTCGGAACCTTCTGTGTCGAGGGAACAGAAGTCTATGTGACGCAGAGCGTGCTTCTCGAGCAGCCCGCCCAGTTTTGTGACCGGCACGCGAATCGCATCTTTCCTGGTAGCTAAGTGCCGGACGCGCTGAATATGCCGGGGGTCGAAATGGCACGGGAGACCGCTGAGCATCTGCCCGTCTTCGCCTGCGTCGCAGTCGAGGAAGTCAGCTGTGCCTTCAAAATCGGCGAGCGCGACGTTTTCGCACAATGCCTTGCGTCGCTCGCGCAGTTTGGCAAAGGCAGAGGGCAGCGGCTCGACGCACAAACCGCTCCAGCCCATGGTTTCTTCAAAGAAAAGGGAGTTGGAAAACGTTTGGCCGTCGTATGCGCCGATGTCCAAAAAAACGCCGCTGCGCTTGCCGCGAAAGAAGCTGTCGAGCAGGTATCTGTCCTGTCCGATTTGGGAGTAAAACTGCATAGCCCTCACCCATCAACATCGCGCCAAACTTCAGAGCGTCCGGAAGCCGATTGGGCAAAGACTAGCATCGGTTGATTTCCGTGTGTACATGCCGGAAGTAACACGCGGCCTTTTCAGTCCGCCATGATCATCACCTCTGTCGACTTGATCAGGGCCGTAACTGGATCGCCCTTTTTCACACCCATCTCCTCAACACTCTGCCGAGTGATCACGCTTTCGATTAGGTTTTCGCCTACCCGCACCGTTACTTTTGCCGTCACCGTGCCGAGCACGATCTCTTCTACGGTCCCGCGCAGCTGGTTGCGCGCGGAAATCTTCTTATTCACGCTCATGTCCACCCCTTTATGACTGGGATGCGACGCGGCGCACGGTATACTCCCCGGAGCATGTCAGGAAAGATCATCGCCGCCGTTGCTGGGTTCATCACTGCTGTTATCGCCGCTTCGGGATACTGGGGCATCGCGCTGCTCATGGGGATTGAGTCGGCGTGTGTTCCCTTGCCTTCGGAGGTCATCATGCCCTTTGCCGGCTACCAGGTGTACCTGCACCACCTGACGACGCTGTGGGGGGTGGCGACGGCGGGGGCGGTGGGGTGCAATGCG
>CAXTRW010000147.1:0-7755 GCA_964246765.1 uncultured Acidobacteriaceae bacterium
GGGAGTGCTTAAGCTGCCACCCGTAGGTTCTCACTTGAGTGGCTTGCTGTCAAGTAATCTGATGACGAGCGATGAGTAAAAGTTTCGAGGAAGATTTTCTAATGGGTGGGGCTGCCGAACTTGCGAGCCCCGAGCTGAGGACCTGCTCTGTATCGCGGGTCCGCGCCCGCCCGAGCAGGACTGCCTGCTCAAGTAATCTTGCCTCCTCTGTCACCCCGGGCTACCATGCGCGTGTGCTCTTTTTTCTGCTCAACGACGCACCCGCTCTCGCACACCCGGTCGACGCTCACTCGGGCGATGTCGCCAGCGTGCTGGCGGGCGTCGCCGCGATTTGCAGCGCGGTAGTTTGGCCGCTGCTCATCGGCCTGGTCCTGTGGTGGTTTCGCGAGCCTGCGCGGGCGATCCTGCAAGGGGCGGTCGGCATCGCCGCGAGCGCCAACCGGTTTCGCATTTGGCAGATTGAGTTCGACCGGGATGTGCAGCAGCAGATTGCGAGAAGCGAGACCGCGGCGCTGGTGGCGCCGGTATTGGCCGCCGGCGAGCCGACCGGCACGACGGCCCAACACACCATCGCCACCCAAGCTGCCTCCAGCATTCCCAATGCAGAGATCGCCGCCGCCACCGGCGTACGCGCCCTGCTGGAAGCCGCCCCAAACTCCACGCTGCGCAAATCCGCCGAGGCCGCCATCAAGACGCGCATGCTCGCGTTCGCGCAGGAATACGAGACCATCCGCGCCTCCATGCGCCCCGGCTCCGACCGCACCCGCGCCATGAACGGGGTGGTCGCTAAAATGCGCACCCTAGCCTTCGCCGCCGACCTGTTCCTCGACGAGTTCATGGCCGCCTCCAACTCGCCCGGCGCCCGTCTCGCCGCCGTCTGCATCTTGCAGATGAAGCCTGAAATGCGAGCCGTCCCTTGGCTGGTGGAGCGTATGCGGGTCGAGCAACCCTTCGTTTTCTTCCACGCCTCCGTCGCGCTGTTAAACGCGGTCCGTCGCTTCGGCGCGGCAGAACGCGCAACGCTTAGCGCCGCCCTCGCCGCCGCGCTCCAGCAGGTCCAGAGCTTCGGCGAAAAGGCCGATGCCAACACCATCCGTTCCCTCACCTTGGCTCAATCGGAGCTCGATACCGCCGCCTGACGCCATTGGCGGCAGCTGGTTCTTGTTTCGCGGCATCTGGAAGATTGGGCTTCTATGAACGAGCTTGTCCGGCACTACTGTATCCAGGGTCGTGTCCAGGGCGTGGGCTTCCGCTGGTTCGTCCACCGCGAAGCCTCCGCACTGGGACTGCTCGGCACGGTGCGCAACACAGAAGGCGGCGCCGTGGAAGTCGTGGCGGCCGGAACGCCCGAGCAGCTGGCGCGATTGCGGGCAGCGCTGGAGCGCGGCCCGCGCGGTTGCCGCGTCGACCGCGTCACCGAGGACGACCTCCCGCCCGAGGGAGCCGGTATGCTCGAAGCATTCACGATCGAAGGAGCCTGGTAAGACATGCCCAACACCCGCCCGGGAAACGCCCCGGACAGCAATTACCTCAAGAGCCTGGTCCGCACCATCCCGGATTTCCCAAAACCGGGCATTCTCTTCTACGACGTCACGACGCTGCTGAAGGACCGTCAGGGCTTTGCCGAGCTCATCGACGGGCTCGCGGCACATTACATCGCCGACGATGTGGACCTGGTGCTCGGCATCGAGGCGCGCGGATTTATCTTCGGTCCGGCTCTCGCCTACCGGCTCAACGCGGGCTTTGCCCCGGTGCGCAAGCCTAGAAAGTTGCCGGGTGAGGTGGTGCGCGTCTGCTACGACCTGGAATACGGCTCGGACACGCTGGAATTGCACAAGGACGCGATTGCGCCCGGTCAGCGGGTACTGCTCGTCGACGACCTGCTGGCCACCGGCGGCACCATGGAGGCGACCCTGCAACTTGTGAAACAACTGGGCGGCGAAGTGGCAGGCCTGGCCTTTGCCGTGGAGCTCGACTTCCTCAAGGGCCGCGAGCGCTTCCCCGAGTACGACGTCTTCAGCCTGCTGCACTACAGCGAGTGACCGTGGAGCGGGCTGCGTTCGGCGCAGCCCCTTTCCCTTGCTTTACGTGGTCCTTCTATCTCGCGCGAAGTGCAAAATAACTGAAATACTGGCGAATATGAGTAGCAAATGGATCAGAAAAGCCGTTACGTGGGAAACCCGGAAGCTCACAAGCCACGCGATCAAAGAGAACCGCCCCGAGAATCAAAAAACATTTGCGATTCCTTTCTGCGTCCCTTCCCGGACGTGCCAGGAAGCGGAAGGTTTGCCGGCCGGCTCTAGACCTCGTCGTTGCCCTTAACCGGAATTTTGGTGGCCAAGTCGGCGAGGCGGCTGTCCGTGTCGCGCTTTTCGTCCGCCGTTTTGCCCAGCAAGCCGGCGACCTCGTCAATGCCGAGCCGTCGCCCGAACAGCTGCGCCGTTCTGTAGGACGCAATGCTCCAGTGCTGGATGCGCCGTCCCACCGCGATCAGGGCCGCGTCGACGACCGGCGGATCTCCGCCGTCGCCCATCCGGTCCTCGCTCTCGCCCAACAAAGCCTTCATGCTCTTGCCATGGCCTCCGCGCGGGCTTGCCTGCAGCTTTTCAAACACCAGCTCTAAACGGCTCACCTGGTCCTTGCTGATCTGGCTGTGCTGGCGGAAAAGGTTTTTCAGCTCCATGTTGGCCGCCCCTTTTTCCATGCGCCCCAGCTCTTCCCGCACCATTTGCTCCGCGATGTACGTCTCTTCCAACTCGTCGATCAGCAACCGGCGAAGCGACTTTAGCTGCATTTTTCCTCCTCTGCGGTCAGTGGGCTCACCGGCCGGACGCTGGGTAGGATGCACGCTTCCCGCACCTCCAGCCGGTCCGCCTCCCCGAGCCGGCCCTTGCGCCGGAGCCACGCTTCCATCGCCGCCTGCAACTGCGGCGGCGAAACGCGCAAGCCGGCCTCGAGCACCCCGTCTGAGACGGGGAGCGTGTCGTCAAACGCCGCCTCGCCGGTGAAGTTGCGCATGGCAAAGCTGTCAAGCCACGCCAAGGGCACAGGCGCGGGTTCGCCCGCGGCGTCGATGCGCGTGACACGCAACTTTCTCAGAAACATGGGGACCTCACGGGATGGAAGGCCGGGGCTTGCCGCGAGCCTTGCTGAAAGGTAGCTTAAAATCCTATGGGCATTCCCGGCAAAGTGGTGCTTTTGGGCGCGAACGGCGCGGTCGGCAGGGCTTTGGCTCCGCTGCTCAGCGCGCGGCGCATTCCTTACCGGGTCGTCGGGCGCTCGTTCCTGGGTCTGCAGGTTCGCTTCCATGGCGACCCGCTGTGTGAGCACTTCCAGTGGGATCCCGAGGACAAGCGCAGTTTCCGCGAGGCCTGCGAAGGCGCGGGCACGGCGGTGTACCTGGTGGGCCTGGCGCTCTGGAAGTTCAAGGACCACCTCCCGCTGATCGAGAAAACACTGCTTGCGGCGAAGGATGCCGGGATTCAACGGTTCCTGCTGCTTTCCTCAAACTGGAGCTACGGCGCGCCGCAGACCGAGCGCGTGAGCGAAGAGCACCCCCGCGCACCGCACACCGTCAAGGGCCGTATCCGACGCGACCAGGAGGATCGCGTGCTGGCCGCGCACGTTGCGGGCCTATTCGCGACTGGGGTGCTTCGCGTCGCCGACCTGTACGGGCCTCTTGTCGAGGCGAGCCATCTTTGGAGCTCGTTCCAGGCCGCCAAGCTGGGCGGCGAAGCGCAATTGCTGGCGCCGTTCGATCGCCCGCATGAGTTCGTGTTTGTGCCGGACGCCGCTGCCGCAATCGTCCGATTGCTTGAAACCGACGCGGCGTGGGTCGGTGCGAAGGCGGAAAGCTGGAACCTAGGCGGTTCCGGCGTGATCACGATCGAGCAAATAGCTCAGCAGATTTTTGCCGCGGCCGGCAAGCCAGCAAGCTACAAATCCCCGGGCCGCTTCAGGCTAGAGTATGTGCGGGCCATCAATCCTTACATCCGCGAGCTGGGCGAGTTGCAATACCTGCTGGACGGGCCCCTGCTCCTCGACGATCGCAAGCTCGAGGCGCTTGTTGGCCGGGTGGAAAAAACACCCTACGCCGAAGGGATTCGTCGAACCCTCGGGCTCGTCTAGTCAGCGCGAACCCGGCGACATCTCACCCCAATACACCATCGCCTCGGTGTCCCCGGTACGCGGCAGCACAGGCAGGTTGGCCGTGTTTTTGGCCTCCCGCAACACCGCATCGAGGTGATCCATTACCTCGTCCACGCTCATGGTGTACATCTCGCGCCCGCTGTCGTAGCCGTTTTCCACCGACTGCTTCAGGTAGCGTCCGGCGATCTGGGCCGCCAGCTGATCGGTGATCACGTACCCGGTCCGGCGCTTCTGCTCGAGCCACGCTTGGCACGGCATCGCGATCCACAGGGGGCGTCCGTTTACGTCGAAGCGCACGTCAACCGCGTCGGCGTGACGGGTGGAGATGGCGGTCATCAAAGCCTTCCAGCGACAGTGCAGGTCCTCGCCAGTCCAGTGGTCGGTTACATGGAAATCGTCATACATGTCTTGAGCCTACCGGCAGAAGTGCGCCCCGCGCAAGAATTGCTTCAGAGGTAAACATATTTTTCGCCGCAACCTGCGTCCAACTAGAAATTGTAAGCCCTTCCCGCCCGCACCTATAGGAGCAGCAAAGTGATAACCCGTTCCCCAGAGTCCATTCAACGTTTCGA
Organism: uncultured Acidobacteriaceae bacterium; assembly: GCA_964246765.1. Taxonomy (GTDB): domain Bacteria; phylum Acidobacteriota; class Terriglobia; order Terriglobales; family Acidobacteriaceae; genus EB88. The sequence continues at coordinate 4,722 of CAXTRW010000147.1, forward strand.
GGAAAAACTGCGCGCCCAGCAGTCTTTGCTTGAGCGCAGCATGCTTTCCGCCGTCAAGGAAGGCCGACAGAGCAGCACGGACGACCTCCAGGACGCCGCTGACCATGCCGTTCAGTCGTATCAGAAAGAGTTACTTTTCTTACAAGGCACCAAAGGGCATCGACAGCTGTCTCAGGTGCGCTCCGCGCTGGACCGCATCGACGAAGACACTTTCGGCGAATGCCTGATGTGCGGGGAAGCTATTGGGGAAAAGCGGTTGGAAGCCGTCCCTTGGACGCCCAACTGCATCGCCTGCCAGGAAAAAATCGAAAACGGGCAGCTCGGGGACAATCGAGCAGCTTAAGTTTTCCATACCGGATTGGGCCGCGGCCGCTTCTTGGCGGTCGCGTTTAGTCCGGCTTCTTCGCAGGCTGTTAAACTTGACGTCGCGGTCGCAAACCGCTAATTTTCTCTCGACAGGCACGTACAACTTACTGTGAAAATACAAACCACCACTCCGGGCAATGGGAGCAGCTTTTCGCACATCGGCGCGCTCACACCCAGCTCTCTTGGGCGCAACCGGGCACTTCTCGTCCGGGTCTCCGTGGTCGCCGTCGCGCTCATTGTTGTCGCGTTCGTGCTATCGATCCGGGTAAGTAAACGCTCCCAAGCCGCGCGATCGGCCTTTAACGACGCAATGGACGTGTACGACGCTCCCATCCAGCAACCCGGCCAGCCCGCCATTCCAAACGTAAAAACCTATCCTTCCGCCGCCACCCGTGCCCGGGACGCGAATCCCCTCTTCAGCAAGGTAGCCGCCCAGTATGGCAGCTTCAAGGCCGGCGAGAACGCGCGTTATTTCGCAGGGCTGACCGCGGAGGATATGGGTAACGCCGGCATTGCCGAAGCCGACCTGAAGAAAGCTTCCGGTTCCCGCGATACGGGGGTAGCGGCCCTGGCCAACATGGCCCTCGCCAGCCTATACAGCACTACGGGGCGTGCGGCGCAAGCCGCGGCTTTGTATCGAAGCTTGATCGCTCACCCGACCATCACCGTTTCAGCGAACGCAGCCCGTCTGGCGCTGGCCGATTCGGAACAGGCTGCGAACCCCCAAGCCGCGCGCGAGCTGTACGCAAAGGTAAAGGACAGCGACAAAACCACGGTGGCCGGACAGATCGCCGCACAGAAGCTGGGCGGGAAGTAGCCTGGTCAACGCGCGTCGGCGCGGATTTTTTCCTTGACGAACTCGATCGCAAACGCCACGACCGCGATCACGAAAGCCGCGATCGTGGCGCTTTTGTGTCCGGTCACGTAGTAGCCGATTTGGGAGTTGCTGGTCGCCTGGATCAGTAGGTAATCGGCGACAAAGATGAGGACGTACAGCAGCCCCACGGGCACCTCGAACGCCATCACTCGCGCGGCCTTGATAATCACAGCATCGATAAATGCGATCGTAAAACCGACGTGGAAAATTGATTGTACGTATGAGCTGTGAAAGCCTGAAAGCTCCTTGGCCAGCCCGAAAAATGTGAAGGCCAAGACCACCCAGGTAACGCCAAAAGAGAAAAGAGTCAAAATCATAGGTGTCCGGGTGAATCATAGCGCATTCACCCGTGCTTTCTCTATCCATTTTGCGACAGAACTTCCGGCAGGGCGTTCTGCCGTAGCGGTGTGTTCCGGTGGCAAACGGACGCCGCTCCACCACTTAGGGCTAGTTCACTGCTAAAGCAGCTTCCTGTATGTCTGGTCCCGAGCGCAACTGCCTACGGCTTTTCTCAACGGAAAAGCCACGCAAAGCTGTGCGGGTCGCTCCACAGCATCCCGGGGAACTGATCAAGTCTTTAGGACCGAAGGGGAATGCGTGCAGGCCGCTGCGACCAGGTTTTTCTAGTGAGATTGCGAGCTCCCCGCTCCGTTATGTTGCGTTCGCATTTGCTCCATTCGCTCCTTGCGACGCGCCACCATCTGCTCGTATTTCAGCTTCTGCTTGCTGTTCAAGACCGTTTCGAGCTTCGTATTGGATTCATCGTCCAGCGACTTCATCTTTGCCATTTTGGCCTGGCGGGATAGACTCGCATCTCCGCGCATTTGCACGAGCTGGTCGCGCCGGCTCTCAAGAATGGGCTTGATCCTCGTTTGCTGATCGCTTGTCAAGTCGAGCGCTTCGGTAAGATGCGAAAGCTCCTGATCGGGCGACATGGGTCCATGGTGCATGGACCGTGTGCTCTGGTCGGGTGCTCCGGGGGAAGTCGTGTCCTGGGCAAGCAACGCGGAGCCGAACAAAAGCCCGGCGCAGAGCGCGGTACTGAAAACTAGAGTGCGGATGGGTAAGTGCATCGGGCTTTCTCCTACGCCCATACAGACCCGGCCTAGCGTTCGAAGTTGTGCGGCAGCGGAAACATCGGGACACGGTCGCGTCGCAGCCCGCATCGCAACATGGCCTCCCTTCCCCCAAGCCCACCACGGGGGAAAATAGGCGCAGCCGAGCACAGCCCGAAACTGCTCCCCGCCTGTGTAGCTACAACGCCCGCACCCCGAACGGCAGCTCAGAGCGGGTGCACTCAAGCTGGGAACACTCCAGCTATACGTCGCGTAGGAAGCGACGATGCGAACGCCGGGCACCGGCACCCTAGCTGCCATGCGGGTCGCCAAAACTGCACCATCGGGGCTATTTGCGTCTACCGACGCCTTTCCGGATCCGCTGGATGAGCGCTATCACCAGTGCCCTCAGTCCTCCGCATACCTCAGTGGCGGAAAGCCGGCAATCGCGATCGGCGCGCCTCGCTTGTTCGTGATTGTCAGAAAGAATTCGGAACCCTGACCGGTCACTCCTTAAGCGAGGGAGGCTGCTGAGCTTTACATCCCGGCACTGGGCGAGTGCGAGCGAACTGCCGTCTGCGGTGTCTTGAATAACGGAGAGGCCAGCGGAGCCTGCGAAAAGATTAAAGCCGAACCAGAGCAAAGCGGGGACTGACACAGTTCAGGCTGTAGTTGAACCGCGTTGGAGCCGCAGGGTGCCGGCGCAGAAAGACAACCGGCCCACACAAATAAAAAC
>CAXTRW010000148.1:0-7739 GCA_964246765.1 uncultured Acidobacteriaceae bacterium
GTATCAACGGGCGAGAGGTGAAGACAATGTTTTGTGGGCGATGTGGAAGTGCATTGGCGGGCGGCGCGCGGTTTTGCTCGGCCTGCGGCGCGCCGGCCGCGGCCGCGGAGCCGCGCAGCGTTTGGGGCGACATGCCCGTGAGTCGTCTGGAGCGCCCGCGCGCCACTCGCATGATTGCCGGGGTGTGCGCGGGCTTGGCGCTGCACTACCGGTGGGACCTGACTTGGGTGCGGGTGCTCACGGTGTTGATCGCCGTGTTTTCAAGCGGCGCGGGTATCGTGGCGTATATCGTGTTCTGGATCGTGATGCCCGAGCAGCCGCTGTATCTGCCTGCGCCGGTGCGCTCGTCCACCACCGCGCCTCCGCCTTTGTAGCCTTGGCGGCGCTCGCGGGTCGGATGCTTTAGGCTCATAGGGTGAGTTCGTCTGCACGCCCTTTCTATCGGCCTCGGCCCGGCAAACCCCTGCACTGCGGGCAAGTCGCGCTTGCTAAGTTGGCAAAGCGCTGGGGCACACCGCTGTATGTGTACTCCGCGCAGGCCGTGCTCGACCGGTTCGCGATGTTCGCCGAGGCGTTCGCCGGGCAGCCGCACCTGGTCTGCTACTCGGTCAAGGCCAACTCCGCGCTTGCTGTTCTTGAGCTGCTGGCGGGCGCGGGCGCGGGCTTCGACATTGTTTCCGGCGGCGAGCTTGAGCGGGTGTTGACCGTCGACCGGCGCGCGGCCTCGCGGGTGGTTTTTTCGGGCGTCGGCAAGACGGCCGCGGAACTGGACCTGGCTCTCCGGGCCAAAATCCGCGTGTTCAACGTGGAAAGCGAAGAGGAGCTGGAGCTGCTGGCCGAGCGCGCCGGCCGCCGGGGTTCGGTCGCGCCGTTTGCCCTGCGGGTCAACCCGGATGTTTTCGCCGAAACCCACCCCTATATCTCGACCGGGCTGAGCGAGCACAAGTTCGGGGTTTCGGTCGCGGACGCGCGGGCGCTTTACAACAAGGCGCGCCGCACAAAGCGCCTGCGCGCCGTGGGGGTCAGCGTCCATATCGGGTCGCAGATCCGCGACGCGGCGCCGTTCGGGGCAGCTGCGGCCAGGGTCGCCGAGCTGGTGCGCGAGCTGCGGGCCGAGGGCGAACGGGCTTTGCGCTCGGTCGACATCGGCGGCGGCCTCGGGATCGATTACGAAACCGACGAGTGGGACCCGCAAGCGCGCGTCCGGGCCTATGCTGAGACAGTGCGGGGGGCGCTTGGCGATCTGGATGTAGAGCTGCTGCTGGAGCCGGGCCGGTTTCTGGTCGCCCAGGCCGGGGCGCTGCTGTGCGAGGTCGTCTACACCAAACGCAACGGGGCCAAGCGCTTCGTCATTACCAACGCCGGCATGAACGACCTGATCCGCCCTTCACTCTACGGCGCTCATCACGCGATCGAGCCGGTCGGGCCGAGGCGCGCCGGGACTCTCGAGACTGTGGACGTGGTCGGGCCGGTGTGCGAGAGCGGCGATTTCCTAGCCCGCGACCGCGAGCTTTCGCCCGTGGAGCGGGGCGACCTGCTCGCGATCCTCGACGCGGGCGCGTATGGGCTTTCGCTCTCGTCCAACTACAACACTCGCGGCCGCCCGGCGGAGGTGCTGGTCGAGGGCAAGCGCGCCCGGCTCATCCGCAAGCGCGAAACCGTAAAAGACCTGCTTAGGCCGGAGCGGATTTAGCTCGCGGTCCCCAATCGGGTCCTCGTGAGCCATAGGGCTCGGCTGCAAAAGGCTCAAGACCGCGGTTGAAACTACCGCGCGGCCCCGTCCATCGGCTTGCCCGCGCTTACCATCCAGGGCACACCGAACCGATCGGTGCACATGCCGAACTTGTAGGCCCAAAACGTTTCGCTCAAAGGCATCGTGACGCGGCCGCCCTCGCCCAGCGAGTGGAACAAAGCTTCCGCATGCTCAGGGTTGTCCGCTTCGATGGCCAGGTGCGTCGAGGACGGCGACTGAGGCTGGTCTGTCGGGGCGTCCGAGCCCATCAATTGGTTCTCACCAAAATCAAGAGTCGTGTGCAGGATCCGTTCGGGCAGAGCGGTCGGCGGTGCTTCGGAATGGGGCGCTTCGCCATAGGTCATGGAAAACAAGTCGCCGCCGAGACACTGCCGGTAAAACTCAAACGCCTCCCGGCACTGCCCGTTAAACATCAGGTAAGGGTTCAGCTTCATCGCGCATCCTCCTCGAAACAGCCGAATCATACTGCCCCGGGAGAGAGAAGGGAAGCGCTCTTTGGTAATCGGCAATAAAAAGACCGCCCAAAGGCGGCCTTTTCCATGCGTGTAGGCGGTTCAGTTCATGATCGAGTGCGACTCGGCCAGCGTATCGGCGCCGGTAGCCGGCTGCAGCGGGCCATTTCCGGAGTTACCGGCGGCCACCGAGCCCTCGGTCCCGTTCGGCCCCAAGCCCAGCTTGATCAGCGCGCGGGAGTCGGGCATCAGCCGGGTTTGCCAACCGTTGTCGGCCTGGAACTTCTGCATTGCGGCCTCGGTGGTCGTGTCCCACTCGCCCGTGGGCTCGCCGGTCAGGTAGTTGCGGCCGATCAGCGCAGTCTGGATGGCGCGGGTGCGGTCGGGGTCGATCCCGCGCTGGCCGGGGACCCAGTGCGCGGCCACGGCTTTGGCGTGATGTCGGCCATGAGCCAGCCCTTTGTGGCGGCTCGCCGCATGGTGCGAGCGGGAGGCAAGCGCCGGCGCGGCGGCCAGCAACAGCGCCAACCCGGCGCACTGCGCGGTGAGGAGCCGTGAGGAGCGAAGAGTCATGCGGAGAGACCTCGGGGACGAAGATAGATCGTTTGCTATTCGCTAGGGCAGTTCTCGTACACACTTAGAGCGGCCTGCATCGATGGACGTGGCTTTTCCGGAGGGAAAAGCCACATTGCCACAAAACTCTGGTTCTACACCGATACGAGAACTGCCTTAAAGGTATATCGGCAAACGGATGAATGCAATGAGAATGGCTCAGGCCTTCCAAGATTTCGGAAAACCTGAGCCACGGTGGTCCACAAATGTGGGAGTTACTGTAGAGTACCCCCCACCAGGTTGGTTTGCCGGCCGGCGCGCGGGTACGCGACCTCGAACACCACGTCGTCGCCCGGCTTCAGGCCCGACACAATGCTGTCGAACTCGGCCTTGTTGTGGATCGGCTTGCGATTGATGGATTCGATGATCTCGCCCGGCTGGATGCCCGGCTCGTTGGCTGATTGCAGTTCATCCGCGAACGAGCCCGGCTTCACTGCTTGCACCAGCACGCCATGGAAGCCATTCGGCGCATTCGGCGGCAGGTCGGTCACGGTGAGCCCCAGCTTAGTCTGGCCCGGGTTGGCGCCCCCGTTTCCTTGCGGCCCGTTCTCGTTGTTGTTGCCGTTGTTGAGCGCCTCCACGGTCTTGCTCCGGTCGGCAATGGTAACGGTCGTGCTCATCTTCTGCCCATTGCGCAGGTAGCCGATGGACGCGGTCGAACCCGGCTTGCGCGGCGAGATGTTTTCCACCAGCGCATTGCCGTCCTTGATGCTTTGCCCATCGACCGACACAATCACATCATTCGGCTTTAGGCCGGCCTTGTCCGCGGGGCCGCCGGCAGTCACCTGGTTCACCAGCACGCCGGTGCTCGCGTTATAAAGTTTCGCCACGGCGTTGGAAATCATAGATTGGAACGAGATCCCGATGGACCCGCGCACTACCTTGTGCTCCGGCCCGATGAGCTGGTTGTACACGTTCACCACCGTGTTCGCCGGAATCGCAAAGCCGATGCCCATGTAGCCGTTCGACTGGGTGAAGATCGCGGCGTTAACGCCCACAACCTCGCCGGCCATGTTCAGGAGCGGCCCTCCGGAGTTGCCGGGGTTGATCGCCGCGTCGGTCTGGATGTAGTGCTGGAACTGGCCCGCCGCGCCCGGCTCGATGGTCCGGTTTTTTGCGGACACGATGCCCGCGGTCACGGTCTGGGCCAGGTCGAACGGCGAGCCGATCGCCTCCACCCAGTCGCCCACCTGCGCCGCGTCCGAGTTGCCCAGCTTGACCGTCGGCAGCTGCTTGCCGGGAATGTCGATCTTGATCACGGCAAGGTCGGTGTCCTTGTCCACGCCGACCACGGTGGCGCGGTGGCCCTGGTCGTTGGTGGGGTCGGTCGTAAGCTTCACGTAAATGCGATCGGCGTGCTCGACCACGTGGTTATTGGTCACGATGTAGCCGCGCGGGTCCACGATGAAGCCCGAGCCGAGCGCGCGCTGCTCCTGCTCCTGGGCGCCGCCCGGGCCCTGGCCCGGCATCCCGCCGAAGAAGCGATTGAAGAAGTCCTGCAGGCCGCCCTGGTCGCCGCCGCCCTGGTCGCCGCCGCCCTGGTCGTCACCTCCGCCGCCGTTTTCGTCGGGCTCCTGCGGCTGCGCGCCGCGCGGGCCCCGGCCCCGGCGGGACATGGTTTGCTCCTTGGGCAGGGTTTCCACGTTGATGTTGACCACCGCGGGCCCCACCTCTTTGGCGATCTGCGTAAAGGTGGTCGACAGGCTGCGCGGGTCCGGGATGTGCAGCGGCGTGGCGTCGCGCGAGTCCACAGCCTTGTCTTGCCCGTGGACGCCGTGCGCCACCACCGAGCCGATCAGGATGCCGGCCGACAGCGTCGTGAGAATGGTGAAGGTGGATGCCAGTCGGCGCATCCGGAACCACTGGATCGGTGCTTTCATTTCGGGTGTATCCTCGTACCTTTCCTTAAACCTCTTAATGTCTTGGGGCGAGCCTCCGCCGCTTGGGCGAGCGGGAGAAACAAACTCTTCCAGTGTACTGATGCGGCGGAAAGAAGCCGTTTTGCCGCCCTCTCGCATTTAGACGTGCTTACAGCAGTTTTCGTATAGGCGTGAAAGCGAAGTGCTGTGAGGTGTGGCTTTTCTCGACGGAAAAGCCACGTCGAGCCCTGTTGGCCTTGCAACTTATCTACGAATACTGCTATTCGGGCGCAAGTGTTTCGGGCGGCTTTCGAGAAAGGGACAGCGAATCGTGCGCGACAGGTGGCGCGCCGGGGGGCGAGAAGAACTCCGACACCAGAATCGCCGCCAGGACCAAGCCCGCGCCGGCCAGGGCCCGGCCACGCAGCCGTTCGCCCAGCACCGCGAAGGAGGTGAGCGCGGCGAACACGGGCTCAAGCGCAAAGATCAAAGCGGTGTGGCTGGCGGGCAAAAAGGCCTGTGCCCAGCTCTGGATGGAAAACGCGGCAGCAGTCGCGAGCAGCGCCGAGATGAGCCACGCGGCGAAAAAGCCGGGCGCCGGGTGAAAGCGCGGGTGCGGCTCAAAGATCGGCAAAGTCGCGGCCATGGCGAGCGCGGCCACGCCGATCTGCACTGTCGCCAACGCGCGAAACGGCACGCGCGGCGAACCGTGCGCAAGCGTGAGCAGGTGCAGGGCGAAGGCGAATGCGCAGCCCACCGTGAGCCACTCGCCCACGCCTACCGCGCCGAGCGACCAGGGCTGCCCGGCCGGCCCGGCCAGCAACGCCAGGCCCGCGACCCCCCGCCCGGCCCCGGCAAACGCGGCCGGGCCCGGTCGCGCCGCGCCGGGAGCGCGCAGCTTGGCGGTAAGCGAGAGAAACGGCACGAAAACCACCACCATTCCGGTCAAAAATGCCGATTTGGTCGGAGTTGTGTAGCGCAGGCCTGCGGTTTGCAGCTGGTAACCCGCCGCCAAAAGCACCCCGGCGAGCGCACCCATGCCCCAGGCCTCTCGCGAAAGCCCACGCAGCGAGCGCCCGTACACGAGCGCGAGCACCGCGGCGGCCAGCGCCATGCGAAGCAGGTTGAAGAGCAGGGGAGACACATCCGCGAGCGCGGCCTTGACGAGCACAAACGTCGCGCCCCACACAAACACGACGGCAAGCAGCAGCAGGTGGGCCAGGGTTTCGCGCCGCACAGGTTTTCAGCCCCGTTCCGCCGGAAACACCGTGCGCCCGTTCACCACCGTGCGTAACACCCGAGTGTCGAGCACGGAGTGTGGAGCAAGCAGGTCGCGGTCGAGGACGCAGAAATCCGCGACGAAACCGGGCGCGAGCAAGCCCTTCCAGCCTTCCGCGGCTTCCGCGTAGGCCGAGCCGTAGGTGTAGGCGTGCAGCGCCTCGGCCATCGAGAGCCGCTGCTCAGGATGGAACCCCTCCCGCGTCGCGGCCGCGTGCAGCCCGCGAAACGGCGTCAGCGGCTCCACGGGGAAGTCGGTGCCGAACGCCAGCGGAACTCCGGCCTCGATGAAACTACGCCAGGCGTAGGCGCGGGCGGCGCGCTCGGGGCCCAGCCGTTGGCCGACCCAGCGCAGGTCGCTCAACAGGTGCGCAGGCTGCATGGAAGCGATCGCGCCCGCCCGCGCGGCCCGCGCAAAGTCGTCCGGGCCGGCCACCTGCGCGTGTTCCACGCGCGCCCGGGCGCCCGGATGCTCTGCATGTAGAGCCGCGAACGCGTCGAGCGTCATCCCGAGCGCCCGGTCGCCGATCGCGTGGAAGCCGAGCCGGAATCCGGCGCGGGCCCGCTCTAGCGCAAGCTCCGTCAGATGGTCCGGTTCGTAAAAAGCCAACCCGAGGACGTCCGGCGCGTCCGCGTAGGGAACCCGCAAAGAGGCGGTGCGCGCGCCCAGCGAGCCGTCCAGGAATGCTTTCAGCATCCCGGTACGCAGAAACCGGGTCTGCGGCCCGGCGGCGCGGCGCTCCGCCAGCTCGGCAACGGGCGCGTCAAACGGCAGCCACTCGCTCACCCGTAGGGCCAGCTCGCCCGCGTCATGGAGCTCGCGCAGGGCCGCGAAATCCTCGTCGGTGGAGTTGTCCTGGACCGAAGTAATGCCGAGCGAAACCGCCTCGCGCAGCACCGCGCGCAGCCCGTCTATCCGGACGGCGAGCGAGACCGGGGGCACATGGCGCTCCACCAGCTCGCGGGCGGGCCGCTCCCGCAGGATGCCCGTCGGCTCGCCGCGCGCATCCCGGTCGATGGCCGAACCCGGCGGGGCGACGGTCTCGCGGGTCACGCCCGCCAGCTGCAAAGCCGCGGAGTTCGCGACCGAAACATGCACGTCCACCCGCGCGAAGACCGCCGGGCGGCCGCCCGTCACCCGGTCCAGGTCCCACCGCGTCGGCAGCACGGCGGGCGTCCAAAGCGACTCGTCCCAGCCGCCGCCCGTGATCCATGCGCTTTCGGGCTCCCCCGCCGCCGCCCGCTCGATCCGCCCCAGCGCGTCCGTGAGCGAACGCGCGCCCAGGAGGTCGACCTCGCGCCGCAAGCGCGCCCCCTCGCCCAGGTGCAGGTGCGCGTCGTTGAAGCCGGGCACGACGAACGCGCCCTCGAGGTCGACCCGCTCATCCGCGCTGCCGGACGCGATGATGACCCCATCCTCAACCAGCAGGGAATCGACCACCCGCGGCGCGGGAGAAAGCAGCCCTTCCCCGGTGAGGATGCGCCCGTTGTGAAACAACGTCCTCACGCGGGCTCCGATCCATGGCAGTCGGCCAGCGCAAGCAGCAGCAGCAGGATGCGCCGCAGCCCCAGATCCCGCCCCCGCGCGTCGAACCACTCGCCCGTCGTGTGGACGCCGCCGCCCTCGCCGCCCGCGCCCAGGCTGATCGCCTCCACGCCTAACGATAGGGGCACGTTAGCGTCCGTCGAGGCGGTGCGCAGCTCGGTGCGCAACCCCAGATGCCGGTCCACCGCGCGCAGCAGCGCCAGGATGCGCGCGTCCTCCGGCAGCGCGCCCGCGGGCCG
>CAXTRW010000149.1:0-7712 GCA_964246765.1 uncultured Acidobacteriaceae bacterium
CGCCCCCACCGACCCCGGTCCGGGCCAGGATTTCCATGGCAAACCGACAGCCCGCCTGTCCTTTGCGAGCCCAAGCGCGAGCGCGCCACTGTGCCTCGAAGTCTCCGAAGGCTTCACCCCCACCACGCCCGCGCTCACCGACGGCCTCACCGCGTACATGCGCGCCCTCGCCGGGCGCCTCCGCAACCCGCAGCCCGATATCGATGTCACGTTCGGCGGCCTTCCCTTGCGGTTTTCCGCTTTCCAGTGGCCTTTCCATCGGTCTACCTCCGGCGCCGATACCTATCTGGTTCACGGCACGGTCACGCTCGCCGACGGCGCCGACTCGCCGCTCCATGCCAAGCTCTCCGCCAGCATGACCGTCACCTTTGCCGAGATCGTCGCCGCCCCCGAGCAGCCCTACTCGGAAGACTTCATTTACAACGCCATCCGCAAAACCTTCGACTACGGCCAGCTCGAACTGCTCAAAAGCGGCAACCGCCAACCCGTCCCCGTGACCACCCGCTACTACTCCCGCTGGGGCCACAAGTTCCAGTTCACCGACACGACCGACCAGACCCGCCAGGAGTTCCTCGCCCTCAAAGCTTTCTGGCTCTCCGGTATCCACGGCGGCAGCGCGCCCGTCTGGCTCGCCGACCCACGCGACGCCCAGTACCTCAACACCCCCCCCGAGCAGCTTGCCAAGGACGCCCAGGCTCTGGCCCAAACCGGCCTGGTCGCGCTCGCAGGCGACACCTTTGCCGCAGCCACTCCGGCGCTGCTCGCCCGCGAGCCCCAGTACCGAGCTCTGCTCGCCCAGGCCCTCCAATCGATCAAACCCGCTTTCAACGAGAGTATGCGCGCAGGCCAAACCAATATGTAGTCCGCATCCCGGTGCGAGCCTCCCCGCCACTCCGGCGCACTTCTCCCTATACAGGCCTCGGCAGCGTAGGCAGAATGGAGGGGCGGTGAGAACGGAGGCGCGGCGGCATGGAGATTCTGGGGCGGGACTTGCGATACGCAATACGCCAGCTGTGGGCAGTGAAAGGCCTGACGGTACTGGCCGTGCTTACGCTGGCGCTGGGCATCGGCTCCAACGCCGCTCTGTACGCGGTGCTCGAGAGCGTGCTGCTGCGGCCGCTGCCGTATGCCCATGCGGACCGGCTGCTGTATATCGGGCCTCGCGAGGACACGCCGTCGTTTTCGAGCACCTCGTGGCTGAACTATCGCGATATCCGCGACCAGGCGCAGACGCTCCAGTCCGTGGCGGGCTACATCCCGGACCTGAGCGTGCTTGAAAACGGGCGCGACGCGAAGAGCGTGATCGCGGTGCGGATTACGCCCAACCTGCTGCCCACCCTCGGCGTGCGGCCTCTGCTGGGGCGCGGGTTTACCGAGGCGGAGGGCGCGACCGACGGCCCGCACGTCGCGATTCTGTCCGAGGGGCTGTGGCGGAGTGAGTTCCATGCGGATCCTGGGATCTTGGGGCGGGCGGTCAAGATCGGGGACGTGCCCCGGACCGTCGTCGGGGTAATGCCCGCGTCGTTTCTCTTCCCAGATAACGGCGCTGACGGGATCGCCGAGGAGGGCCTTTGGCTGCCGATTCAGCCCAACTCTCTGCAGCTGTCGAGGCGCGGTTGGAGCGGTATGAGCATCGTCGCGAGAATGCGCGCCGGGGTCACACCGGGCGAGGCCCAGGCGGAGCTGAACGCGATTACGGAGCGCATTCGCCGGACCGACCCGAAGAGCTTGTCCGACCTGCGGCTTGTGGCCACGCCCTATCAGCAGCTGCTGACGGCTGACGTGCGCCCGGCGTTTTATGCCCTGCTGGGCGCGGTCGGGCTGGTGCTGCTGATCGCCTGCGCCAACGTGGCCAACCTGCTGATCGCCCGCTGCCTGGGGCGGCGGCAGGAGTTCGCGGTGCGCGTGGCACTGGGGGCGGCGCGCCCGCGCCTGCTGCGCCAGGTGCTCACCGAGGGCGCGCTGCTCTCGCTGGCCGGGTGCGGGGGCGGCCTCGTGCTCGCGGTGGTGGCCTTGACCCTGGTGCGCAAGATTCCCGAAAGCGCCATCCCGCACGCCTCAACCATCGGCCTCGACTGGACGGTGCTGCTGGCGATGGCGGCCCTCGCGACAGTAACGACCCTCTTGTCCGCCCTGCTGCCCGCGCTGATGGCCTCGCGCACCGACCCGCAGGAGGTGCTGCAGGCCAGCGCGCGCGGGCTTGGGGTGCGCTCCGGGGCGAGCGGGTTGAGCCGATGGCTGGTGATCGGCGAGGTGGCGCTCTCGACCCTGCTGCTGGTCGGCACGGGGCTCCTGTTCCACACACTCTGGAATCTGCAGCGGGTGCCGCTCGGCTTTGACGCTGCGCGGGTGACCAGCTTCAGCGCGATGCCCGGCGACTCGGCCGGATTTTCTGCGATGCAAGTTTCGGCGAATACCGGGGCGGCTTCGGTGGCCGAGACGGCTTACGCACCGGCGCTGGCGCGCATGCGCACGGAGCCCGGCGTGGAGGACGCCGCGCTGATGACCGAGCCGCCCTTCTCCGGCACGCACGTCAGCACCAGCTTCGACATCGTCCACCAGCCGAAAGACCCCTCCGGGCGCGGCGCGCAGATCTCCGCGGTGAGCAGCGGCTACACCCAAACCATGGGCATCCGGCTGGTGCGCGGGCGGGTGATCGGCGAGGGCGACACCGCCGCGGCACCGTTTGTGGCGGTGATCAACCAGTCGCTGGCGAAAAAGTACTTCCACGGCGCGAACCCGCTCGGCCAGCAGCTCGATCTCGGCAAGGAGAGCGGCATGCCCCGGCCGTATACCGTTGTCGGCGTCCTCGCGGACAACGCGGAGAACGACGTCGGCGGCGCGGTCGATCCTTTGCTGATGATCCCGTATCAACAGGTGCCGGTGACCTCGCTGTTCTACCAGGCGCTGCTCAAGACAGTCGTGACGATGGTCGTAAAAACGCGGGGCGACGTACCGGTCGCGAGCGAAATGCGGGCCGCTTTCCACGAAGCCGCTCCGGGGTTCGCATTGAGCGAGTTCTCGACCATGCGCCAGGTTGTGGACAAAACGCTTTACCCGCAGCGGCTCAGCCTGTGGCTCACCGCCGCGTTCGCCGGGCTCGCGGTGCTGATGGTCGCGACCGGCCTGTACGGGATTTTGGCGCAGCTGGTCGGCTACCGGCGGCACGAGATCGGCATCCGCATGGCGCTGGGCGCGACGCGGGAAAGCATGGCGCGCATGGTGCTCCGTCAGGGAGGGACACTGATCGCGACGGGGCTGGTGGTCGGGCTCGGGCTTTCAGCGCTGCTGGGGCACCTGGTCCGCGGCTTCCTGTACCAGGTTCCGCCGCTCGACGGCTGGACCTATGCGGGCGTGGTCCTCGTGTCCTTGCCGGTCGGCCTGCTGGCCGCGCTCGTGCCCGCGTGGCGGGCGGCTTCGATTGAGCCCATGCAGGCGCTGCGGGAGGACTGATTCCGGCTTAGAACCGCTTTCCCGATGGTGTGTAGTTCCAAGCGCGGTCGTGAGCTTGCGCTCCCGAGAACCCAGGTCTCAAACGCGAGACCTGGGGCACCCGCTTCGATTCACCCCGACGCAGGCGCTGCGGGAGGACTGAGACGGTTTAGCATGGGTATCGCCAACCGATGAAGCATTCCCGCCACGCCACGCTGCTGCGCTTCCTGCTCGCGCTCGTCGTGCTGGCCGGGTTGCCGCACTGGTTCGGCGACGCGCGCGACCGTTTCCGGCTGGGGCTGCATCCAGACCAGTTCGCCCGCCGCCCGTTTCGCCTGGATCCCGACACCCGCAAGGGAGCGGAGTTGGAACCGGAAGCAGTCCGCGCGGGGCTCCCGGCGGGCGCAATGGTCGAATCGCTCAACGGCGCCCCTTACACCGGGTATGCGCAGTGGTACGGCATCGTCAACCAGGCCACGCCGGGCGATCAGCTGCTGGTTGGGTACCGGCGCCCGAACGGCTCCGCCGGCAGCGCGACTGTGATCTTCGCGCCAAGGCGGCCCGGCCCGGGCGATCCCGTCGGGCTCGGTCAAACGCTGCAGCAAGCGCTCCTGTTCGACTGCATGCCGCTGCTTTGCATGCTGATTGGGTACTGGGTCGTCTTCGTCAAAGCCGACGAACCCAACGCGTGGCTGCTGCTGGCGCTGCTGCTGTTTCCAGAATCCGTGATGTCCAACACAGTTGGCCTGAGCGCAGGGGGTTGGCTCTGCTTTCGCGTTCTGTACCACTCGGTTATACAGGCGCTGGGGCCGCCCGCGCTGCTGCTGTTTGCCGTGTTCTTCCCGGAGCGCTCGCGCTTCGACCGCAAGCTGCCCTGGCTCAAGTGGGCCGTCGCGGGCCCGGTTTTCTTCTGTGGGCTTGCCGTCACGCTGCACTTTCTTGGCCAGCTCTACCTCCCCAGCGCCCCTCCTGCCTTTCTGCGCGCGGCGAGCCTGGCGAATCACGCGGGGAACGCGCTCAGCCTTCTTTGCGTTGCCCTTTACTTTGTTCTGCTGCTCGAGAAAGCCCAGTCCGCCTCCACCGCGGACGCGCGCCGTCGTTTGCGGGTGCTGCTCCTGGGTACGGGCGTCGGGCTGCTCGCGCTGCTTTCCGTCTTCGTGCTGCTGCCCGCGCTCGGCTACGCGCTGCAAGCGCCTAACCATGTGTGGGTAGGCTACCTTGGCGCAGCGCTGTTTCTTTTCGCCCCGCTTACCCTGGCTTACGTCGTGCTGGTGCAGCGCGCCATGGACGTCCGCGTCCTCCTGCGCCAGGGCACGCGCTATGCACTGGCGCGCGCCACGGTGGTCGGCGTGCAGGCTGTGCTCGGCGTCGGCGTGGCTTGGTACGCGCTCGCGCCGCTGTGGACGCAGCAGCAGATTTCGCGCAGCCAACTCGCGCACCTTTCCATTCTTCTGGCGCTCATCCTTCTGCTGCGTGTCCTGCTGGCGAAGCGCCTGATGACCGCGCTCGACCGCAAATTTTTCCGCGAAGCCTACGACTCAGAGCGCGTGCTGAGCGACCTGGCCGCCGAGGTGCGGCGCTATACCGAGAGCGGGCCGCTGCTCCGGACCGTCTCGCGCTGTGTCGCGGATACCCTGCACGTGAGCCGCATCTCGATGCTGCTGCGCGAGGGTCAGGAGTTCCGCGTCGTCGAAGCGGTTGGCGGAATTCCAATAAACGCGCCCGCGCTGCCGCTCACCTCCTCCGCGATCCGGCGGCTCACCAACCGCAGCGCCGCCGCCGAGCTGCACCGCGACGCGCCCGAGGCCTGGTACCTGCTGGCCGGTCAGCGCGAGCAGGCATCGCTCGACGAGCTGGGCGCGGAGCTGCTGCTGGCGCTGCCCGGGCGCGACCGGCTGATCGGCGTCATGGCCCTGGGACCCAAGCAGTCCGAGGCCGCCTACTCCCGCTCCGACCTGCGCCTGCTCGAAAGCCTGGCGGGGCAGACCGGCATGGCGCTTGAAATCAGCGAGCTGGCCCAGTCGCTCGCGCGCGAGGCTGCGGTGCGGGAGCGCGCGACCCGGGAGCTTGAGATTGCGCGCGAGGTGCAGGAGCGGCTCTTTCCGCAGTCCATGCCGACGCTGGCAGCGGGTACGATCGCCGGGTTTTGCCGCCCCGCGCAGGACGTCGGCGGCGACTATTACGACGTGTTCCCGCTGGAAGACGGGCGGCTCGGGCTCGCCATCGGCGACGTGTCCGGCAAAGGCATCTCAGCGGCGCTGCTCATGTCGAGCCTGCGCGCATCCCTGCGCAGCACGCTCATGGATTCGCCTTCCGACTTCGCGCGGGTCATGGACAAGGTCAATCGGCTGATCTACGAAGCCTCCACCAGCAGCCGCTACGCAACCTTCTTTTTCGGCGCGCTCCACCCGGAAACGCTCCTGCTGGAGTGCGTCAACGCAGGCCACAACCCGCCGATGGTCCTGCGCGAGCGCGCCGGGGCGGAGCCTGAAATCCTGCGCCTCCCAGCCGATGGTCCCGTGGTCGGCCTGCTGCCCGGCGCTGCTTACTCCGCACAGCGCCTGCACCTCCAGCCCGGTGACCTGCTGGTGGCCTACACCGACGGGATCAGCGAAGCCATGAACGACGAGTACGACGAGTGGGGCGAGGAGCGCATGCTCCAGTCCGCGCTGGGGTTCCCGGCCTCCTCGGCCTCCGCGGCCCTTGCAACCATCTTTGAGGCAGCCGACGCATTCACCGCCGGCGCCGAGCAGAATGACGACATGACGCTGCTGATCCTGCAACTCAATAGCCGGCAGGCTGACCCATCTGATGGCGCCGAGGCAACGCCGGCCCGAAGCATCCGATAAGCATGTTTGAGGCCATCGCTTGGATCTCGCTTGCCGTCGCGTTTTGCTGCGCCGTCGTAATCGCGGTCGACCTGCTGCGCTGCCCGCAACAAATGGGCGTGATGAACATCGTCTGGCCGGTCACGGCGTTGTATCTCAGCGTGTTCGCGCTGTGGGGCTACTTTCGCTTCGGGCGCCAAAGCGCACAAGCCGCGCAAAGCGGGGATCAACGCAACAAGCAGGCGCAACAACACCCGAGCTGGTTCCAAACTGCGGTGGCGGTCAGCCACTGCGGCGCGGGCTGTGCGCTGGGCGATATCGCGGTCGACTTCGCCGTGTTCGCCTTTGCGCTCACCCTGTGGGGCTCGGACCTGTGGGCCAGCTATGTGTACGACTATCTCGCCGCCTGGACCCTCGGCATCGTGTTCCAGTTTTTTTCCATCGCCCCCATGGGCGGCCTCGCGCTCTGGCCCGGCATTTGGGCCGCCATCAAGGCCGATACCCTCTCGATCACCGCTTTTCAAGTCGGCATGTACGCCTGGATGGCGCTCACGCACTTCGTGCTGTACCCGCGGTTGCAGCCCAACCATCCGGGGTACTGGCTCATGATGCAGATCGCCATGGTTGCCGGGTTCTCGACGGCCTATCCTATCAACTCCCTGCTCATACGGACCGGCCTAAAGCAACCGATGGCCTGACGCGGCGCCTGCACAGCAATAGGCGAATCGCTTTCAGGCCGGCAGCGCTACATGAGCATCCGCGGTCCGGTCCGCTGCAGTCGCGCGTACACCTCATTCAGCCCGTGCATGCACGGCTCGAAGGACGAACTCATCCTGGCGAAAAACGGCGCTTCCCGCTCGTACTCGAACAGATTGAACTGCGAAACCACCCAGTAGCTTTCCTGCCCCGTCCGCACCATCGCGCGCAGCCGCTCCGGGCTGGCGCCGCGGCGGGGGGCCATGCCGGAGGAAAACAGCAGGTAGTCGCCGATGTGCTTGCGCAAGCGCCGCTCGGCGTCGAACGACTCCGCGGTCCCGTGCACCGGGTCGGCGGCCCGCAGCAGCGCTTCAATGTCGCGCACCGGCCGGCCCCCTTCGTCGAACACCGGGTACAGCTTGTCGGTCGAGGAAAACTCGGTCAGCATATCGGCCACGTACGCGGCGATTTCGCCGTCGGCGCGCGGAAACACGTCGCGAAAACACTCGCGCACCAGGTCGTGGAAGATGCGGCGTAGAGGGTGAGTGGGCGAGATCATGGGCGACTGTTTCCTCCTCAGGCGTTCTATCGGCATTCCCGGGCTTGTGCTTCACACCATCGCACGGAAAAACCGCAAGGGGGAAGCACCGAAGTTACATTCGCATGAATTCGTTGGCACTCCCGGCTCGGGACTGCAAACCCGGCGCGTCCAAGCGGTGTAGCCCGCGCCCGGAGGCCCCCCGATGCCCAAAACGC
>CAXTRW010000150.1:0-7535 GCA_964246765.1 uncultured Acidobacteriaceae bacterium
CGGGTACTCGTCCTCCATGGTGTAAAAGCCGGTATGGTCGCCGAACGGGCCCTCGGTGCGTAGCTCGTCCAGCTTCACAAAGCCCTCCAGCACGATCTCCGCGTGCGCCGGGACTTCTAGGTCCACCGTCTCGCATTTCACCAGTTCCAGCGGCTTCTGCCGTAGAAAACCCGCGATGATATACTCCTCTATCTCCGGCGGCGCGGGCACGATCGCGGCAAAGGTCGTCGCCGGGTCCGTCCCGATCGCCACCGCGACCTCCAGCCGATCCTTAACATGTTTCGTAGATGTCACGGAACCGGGTGTTCGAAGCGTCTCAGGCGCGACCGTTCCGCCCGCGGTCTCCGCCATGCGCGCCACCCGCGCCGACGCGCTGCCGGCCTTGGCCCGCAAACGATCCCGCAGGTGCTCGGCCGCGTTCTTCTGCCGTTGCCAGTGCATGCCCGTGGTTTGCCCGTCATACACCTGCATGCGGTACATACCCAGGTTGCGCTTGCCGGTTTTGGGGTCGCGCGTGGTCACCAGCGGCAGAGTGATGAACCGGCCCCCGTCCATCGGCCAGCACTGCAGGATCGGGAATGTAAGCACGTCCACGTCCGCCCCGCGCAGGACTACTTCCTTGCAGGCCGCCTCTCGCGCACGCACCGTTTTCGGAAAGAATTTGCCCACCTCTGCCAGTTTCGGCAGCAGTTTCAGCTTTTCCATCAGGGTTTCGGGCGATTTTTGCTCCAAGAGCGCGCGAATTCGCCCCGCGACCTCGTCGAGCGAATCGACTTCGAGTGCGAGCTTCATGCGCCGCTCCGAGCCGAACTGGTTCATCAGCACCCGCGCGCCCGGATAGCCTTTTACGCGCTCAAAAAGCAGCGCCGGGCCGCCGGGGGAGCCGCCCCGCTTGCCCGCTTTGGACGCGCGATCGGTGATCTCGGCAATTTCGAGAATGGGCGAAACCTCCTCGCGCACCCGCTTCAGTTCGCCCGCTCGTTCCAAAGCCTTCATCCACTCGCGCAGATTGCGATATGCCACGCTGTTCTCCTGTACGCCTGGTCCATTCTAAGCGGCACAGCAAAGCTGCAAACGAAAACACGCCACGAAGTGGCCGCCAGCCGCGCAGGCGGTTTTGCTTTTATGTTTTGCAAAGGAAAAGCCACCCGAAGGTGGCTTTTTCTTGCGAACGGCTCCAGCCTACTTCTCCGGCAGCCGCGTCGCGTACTCGGCTTCCTCGGGTCCGTGCGCCAGCTCCGGGTGCTCATTCTCCACCAGGAATCTTTGGACCCGCTTGGCGTAGTCCGGGTCCGCCTTCTCAAAGTGCGTGAGTTGGAGCTCCTGGATGCGAATCGGGGTCTGGCCGAGGCTCTGGGCGATGTTCTCGCAAAGCAGATTTTTTTGGTCCTCGTTCATCAGCCGGAACAAGTCGCCAGCCTGGGTGTAATCATCGTTGTCTTCGCGGTGATTGTATCGCGCCGCCGCCTCACCCGACAGTCGAATCGCCCGGTCCTTGTACTTGTCATCCTGCTTGGGGCCGCCGAAGCTGTTGGGCTCGTAATTGGGCGCGGCGCCCATGTTGCCGTCGAAGCGCATCGCGCCGTCGCGGTTGTAGTTCATCACCGGGCACTTAGCCGCGTTGATCGGCAGCAACTCATAGTTGGTGCCGATCCGGTAGCGATGCGCGTCCGGATAGCTGACCAGGCGGGCCTGCAGCATCTTGTCCGGGGAAAAGCCCATGCCCGGCGCTACATTCACCGGATTGAACGCCGCCTGCTCCACTTCCGCAAAGTAATTCAGAGGGTTGCGGTTTAGTTCAAGCTCGCCTACCTCGATCAGCGGGAACTCACCATGAGGCCAAACTTTGGTCAGGTCGAACGGATTGAACCTGGTGAACTTATAGGCCTGGTCCTCGCCCATGACCTGGATGTAGGCGGTCCACTTCGGAAACTCGCCCTGCTCGATCGCATGGAACAGGTCGCGCTGCGCGTAATCCGGGTCCGAGCCGGCCAGCTCCTCGGCCCGCTTCGGGTGCAGGGTCTTATTGCCCTGCTTGGTCTTGAAATGCCACTTCACATAAACCAGCTCGTCCTTATCATTGATCAACGAGAAGGTATGGCTGCTGTAGCCATTCATATGCCGATAGCCGTCGGGAATGCCGCGGTCTGAGAACAGAATTGTCACCTGGTGCAGGGACTCCGGCGAAAGCGACCAGAAGTCCCACATCATCGTGGCCGACTTCAGGTTAGTCTGCGGCTCGCGCTTTTGAGTGTGGATAAAGTCACCGAACTTGAGGGGATCGCGGACGAAAAAGATCGGCGTGTTATTCCCGGTCATGTCCCAATTCCCCTCTTCGGTGTAGAACTTGACCGAAAAGCCGCGTGGGTCGCGCGCCGTGTCGGCCGAGCCCTTCTCGCCGCCTACCGTCGAGAACCGCGCAAAGGTTTCGCAGGTGTTGCCGACCTTCGAGAACAACTTAGCCTTGGTGTACTTCGAGATATCGCCGGTTACCGTGAACTTACCGTGCGCGCCCGAGCCTTTCGCGTGTACCACGCGTTCGGGGACCCGCTCCCGGTTGAACTGCGCCATCTTCTCTATGAGGAGATAGTCCTCCAGCAGCACCGGGCCGCGACGGCCCGCGGTGAGCGAGTTCTGATTGTCGCCGATAGGCCGGCCGTTGTTGAGGGTAAGTACCGGACTGGATTCCGACGCGCCGGCATCCACCTGACCCGCGCCGTGATTTCCATTGTCGTTCGCCATAGGGTGAAACTCCTCTTCGATAACTTTTATCACAGGCTTGTTGCCGGATTTACCCGCCTGCCTGTGCATTTCATCTCTCGGCCGGACGAGATTCACTCAAATCGCTTCCAGCTTTTCCAGGCGCACGTCATCTCCGACCATCGATACCAGAGGGTACCCGGCGCTCTTCCAGCCATCGAACCCGCCCAGCAGCGGGCGCACCCGCGCCACGCCCATTTTGCGGATGGTCATTGCCATCCGCACCGCCGTTTCTTCGTTCGGGCAAGTGCAGAACAGCACCACGTCTCGGTCCCGCGGGATGGAAGCGCTGCTTTCTACCAGGCGATCCGGCGTAAGCACCACCGCGCCGGGCAGGGTTCGCGGATCGGGCAGGTAATCGAGCGGATGGCGCAGGTCGACCAGGTACACCGGCTCGCCGGCTTCCAGCATCGCTCGCAGCGCCTGCGGGGTCAGCCGGTCCATGCGAATCTCCTCGAGCGAGCGCCGTCGCCGAAGCTCCCGGCTCGCCACCCACACCGCCAGCAGCACAGCGAACAAGGCAACCGCAAAGTGGGCCGCCCAGGCCAGGGCGTCGGGGTACTTCTTCAGCAGGTCGCCCGCGAACCGGCCACCTACAACAAACGCCAAGGCCCAAAGCAGCACGCCGCCCGCGTCGAGCAGCAGAAATTTGCGGAACGCCATCCCGGTTTGGCCCGCAAACGCGCCGGCCATCGTGTTGAGCCCAGGCAGAAACTTGGACAGCAGCAGGGTGCTGGCTCCGTGCCTGCCGAAGTAGCCCTCCGTACGTTCTACGCAGGTGTCGCGATGCGGCAAAAACCGGCAAAGCACCCGGAGAACCGCGCCGCCGTAGCGCTTGCCCAGGAAGTACCATAGGATGTCGCTGACCAGCGATCCCATTAGCACCGCACCGAGCACAGGCACGAGGTGCAGTTTGTGCGTCGCCGTGAGCGTACCGGCGGCCAGCAGCAGCGGCGCTGAAGGAATCGGCACGCCCATCTGCTCCACAAACACCCAAACCGCCAACACCAGGTAGGCATGGTCTAGAAATAGATGGGTGAATGGCATGCGGGCTCCCCGGGGCGAAGGCTCAAACGCGTTCCGGTACAGGATAGATGTTTCCCCGGCCGAAACGGCGCGGAAAAATTGGCCCTAGGGCAGTTCTCGTACATACGTCGAGCGGACGGCATCGCTGGACGTGACTTTTCCGGCGGGAAAGCCACACTGCCGCAAAACTCTCCCTCTACACCAATACGAGAACTGCCTTAGCTCTTCACCCGCACCTTGGGCTCGACCGAAAGCCCCGGCCGCAGAAGGTGGTCCCGGTCCTCACTCGGGTATTTCAGGTCGATGCGCACGGGCACGCGCTGCACCACCTTGACATAGTTGCCGGTCGCATTTTCGGGCGGAAACAGGCTCAACACTGAGCCGGTCGCGCCGCCGATCTGCGTGACCACGCCATCGTATTTGCGGCCTCCGTACGCGTCCACGCTCACCGTTACCGGTTGCCCGGCGGTCATGTGGCGCAGCTGCGTTTCCTTGAAGTTGGCAGTGATCCAAATGTCATCGAGCGAGACCAGCGTCGTCATATTCTGGCCGATCGAAACGTTCTGTCCCACTTCCACGCTTTTGCGCGTAATGATGCCCGCCACAGGCGCCACAATGCGGCAGTAGCTCAGGTTCAGCTTGGCTTGGGCCAGGGCCGCGCGGGCCTGCTCCACCTGCGCACCGGCCTGATCGGTTCTGGCTTTCTGGATACGGATCTGGTCCAGCCCCCGCTTCGCGTTCACCAGCTGCGCCTTGGTCTGCACCACGCGGTCCTGCTCCATCCGCACCGCCGCTTCCTGGGCTGTTACATTGGAGCGCGCCTGCTCCAGCGCAGCCTGGTCGGCCTTGGCCGTTGCCACCGCTTGGTCGAACTGCTGCTTTGAGATCACGTCGCGCTGCACCAGCGGCGTGTATCGCTCCACGTCCAGTTTCGCCTTCACATAATTCGCATCGGCCTGCGCCACCGCCGAGCGGTTTGCGTCGAGCTGCTGGCGCGCCTGCACGACCGAGTCGTTCGCCTGCGAGAGGGTAGCTCCCACGGCTTCCAGATTGGTGGTTTGCGCGGTCGCCGTCACGGGCACATTCACACTGTTCGACTCAAAGTTCGACTCAGCCGCCGCCAGGTTCGCCTCGTCCTGCGAAACCGCGGTTTGGTAGTCCTTCGGATCCAGCTGCACGATCAGGTCGCCGGCCTTGACCGGCTGGTTCTCGTTCACCGGAACGTCGATCACGTTGCCGCTGATGCGCGAGGATACCTGGATGAGGTGTCCGTTCACCTGCGCGTCGTCCGTGTCTTCGTAGAAAGTGGAGTGCCAGTAGAACAGCAGCGCGCCCACAATGAGGATGGCGACCACAAGGATAATGATGAAGCGGCGGCGCGACTTGGCTCGCGGTGTGTTTTTCGCCTTTTCCTTTTCCTGCGCCGGGTCCGGTTTATGCTCCTGGCCAACCTCTGTATCGGGTGTTTGCTCCGCCATTTACTTGCCTCCCACGTACTGCTTCAGGTTCGTCGTCGCCACACCCAGCGCGCGCGCCAGCGACAGCTTGGCCACGTTGTGCTGGTACAGGCTGGAAATGTACTGGTCGTCGGCTTGCGCGACCTGTTGTTGCGCCTGCGAGACCCCCAGGTTGTCCGATACGCCCGCGGCGTAGCGCTGCTGGGCCTCACTCAAGGCTTCCGCCGCCAGCCCGACATTGCTTTGCGCGACCGAAACCTGCTTTTGCGCCGCCTGGATGTCCAGGATACTGTCTCGCACGTCCTGGGCGATCTGCCCGCGCAGGTTGCTCAACTGCGCGCGTTTCTGTTCCAGCTGCTCCTGGGCCAGCGCTTCGTCTCCGCGAATCTTCGCTTCTTCCAGCACCGGTACGCTCAGGGTGCCGGTGGCGTTGCCGGTGACGTGCGAGTGCCGGACATTGGGCCCAATGTCCCCATAGTCGCCGTTGAACGCGATGGTCGGGTAGCGTTCGGCCTTAGCCGCGCCCTTGGCGTCGTCCGCGGCTTTCATCTGCTCGGCAAAATTCGCGATGTCCTTTCGATTGCCCAACGCCTGCGTCACCGCAGTGTCGGGGTCCAGCCTGTCCAGCTGCGCGTACGGGGCCATATCCGTCAGCGTGAACTGTTGCGCTACCGGCAGCCCGATCACCCGCGCCAGGGCCAGCTTGTCGCGGTCCAGAGTCGCCTGCGCCTGGATCAGATTTTGCTGCTGGGTTTGGTAGTCCACCTGCGCCCGCAATTCGTCCAGCAGGGGCGAGACTCCGGCCAGATGCTGCTGGTGCGCCTGGTCGTAGCTGATGCGTGAGGTTTCCACCTGCTGCCGAGTCGAAACCACCCGCGACTGGTCGGCGATCACCAGCAAGTAGGCGTTGCCCACGCTTAAAACCACCTCGTTGCGCGCGTCTTCTACGGCCAGCTTGGAGCCCAGAAAATTGTGTTTCGCCGAAAGATAATTGCGGATCGAGGCCACATTCAGGAGGCTCCAATCGAGTGTCGCGCGAAAATCCTGGTAGCCGTACGGTCCGATGATGGCTGGGAAGCCCGCGATGCGCAAACCCTGGGCCTGCAGGTTGCTTTCCGCGACCGCGTCTCGAACGTTCGCATTGATCTGCGGCAACAGCTGCTGCAGCTCGGTCAGCTCGGTCGAGCGCGCGGCGGTTTGATTCGTTGTGGTCAAGATCAGGCCCAGGTTATGTCGAAGGCCGCGCGCGATCGCGTCCGCAAGCGAAAGCGGCAGGGTGCCCGGAACCACTTGCCCGTCGGCCACGCTGCCCGTGTAATTGTCGGTTGTGATCTGCTGCTGGCTTACCGTGTTCGGCGAAGGCAGAGCGGTGACCGTTGGAGTGGGAGGCGCGCCCAGTTGCGCCCGCGAAACTGCCGGCCATAGAAGAGCGGCCAAGATTGGCCAGCAAGCCCACGCCGGGCCCCTTGTTCCTCCGTACACATGTACTCCCGTGGTCTTTTCGGCGCGAGAATTTCTTGCGCCCGGAGATTGGATGCGCTCACCTCCGCGAGGATGAATTTTCTTGCCGCGCGTCCGAGTCGACGTCAGACTACGGCCGGCGCGAACCTGGGCGCGTGCGCGAGCGAGTTCGCCAGCGAGCACAGCGCCCGCCGAAACAAATTGCTCACCTTTTCCGGGGTCCAGCCGCGAGCCTCGTCGCCCCCGGCCTCCCGCAGCAGCTTCGCCGCCGCTTCGTTGCCCTGCCCAAGCACTGCCCGCTGTACAAACACCGCTCGCTCGGCCGGCGGCAGGCGCTCCAGCCATGCGCGCGCGGGGCGATGCAGCTCCCCTTCGCCCCGCTGCTCCAGCCAGGTGTGCAGTTCATCGGCGGTAACACCGGCCGCCTGCAGGTCGTCGTCATGGACGCATGGGTCTGGGCCGCCCGCGGGCGCGGCATAGCTTGAAAATGCAGCCGGCTGCTCCCGGGCAAGCTGGACCAGCGCTGCCCGCACCACCGCCCGGCGCGCCTGCTCCCGGGCCCGCTCCGGGTCGAGGCAAGGGTCGATTTCCATCGTCGCCAGCGCGCTTTCAATCAACGGCAGCGCCCGCCGTCCGCTGCCCAACAGCAGCGAGGCGAGCTGAAACAGCTCCTCCGCCATGCCCGCCACCGCACTGCGGTCTCCACACCCGTCGCTTCGCATCCGTCTCACCCCCGTACCGCCTCACCCTATTCTTTCGCCAAGCGCGCGCCCCGGTCAACCGCGAACTCACCATGGCGCCAACAATGCGCCGTCCCGCATTCCCATAATA
>CAXTRW010000151.1:0-5233 GCA_964246765.1 uncultured Acidobacteriaceae bacterium
CGGCTGCGCCGGCGCATTGGTCGCAACGATTAAGACAATGGTCCCCCGGGCAACAATCCGCTACCCTGTCTCTATCCGCATGCCCAGCACACTCGTCCCCCGCCCAGAGCCCCTCCCGCTTACCACGCAACTCTCCTCCTTTTTTATGCGCACTCCGCTCTTCCTCATCGGAACCGCCGCTTTCGGTTCCGCGTCGCTGGCCGTATCGCTCTTCGACAGCAACGGTCGACGGCAACACGCGATCGCCCAGGCTTGGGCCCGCGCTTGCATGCGCTTCGCCGGTGCACCCATGCGAATCGTCGGCGCGGAAAACCTAGAGAAGGCGCCCGTCGCCGTCTACGCCTCCAACCATCTCTCCTACATGGATACGCCTGCCATTTTTTCGGCGCTTCCCTTCCAGTTCCGCATCGTCGCCCGCCACGATCTGTGGACCATCCCGTTTATCGGCTGGCATCTACGCCGCTCAGGCCAAATTCCCGTGAATGTCGCGAACCCGCGCGCATCGATTGCCAGCCTTTCCGGCGGAGTGAAAACCCTTCGCGCCGGAATGCCGCTGTTCATCTTCCCTGAAGGCGGCCGGACCCGAACCGGCGACCCCCAGCCCTTCCTCAACGGCCCGGCGTTTATGGCCATCCGCGCCCAAGTCCCCATCGTCCCCATGGCCCTCATCGGAACGCATGAACTGCTCCCTCTAGGCAGCAGCCTATTCTTCCCGGTTCCCGTTGCGCTTGCGGTCGGCGAACCCATCGAAACTGATCGGCTTACCGCGCGCGATGCCGAATCACTCACCGCGGAGCTACGCGAGCGAATCTCGGCCCTGTATTTTGCCTTCTCATGGCGCTCCCATCCTGCCGCCTCGCCCATCTAACCTAGCGAGGAGACGCGATGAAGCAAGCACAGCATAAGCCGCGAATCGCCATTCCCGTTCCAACTTCCCGCGATGAGGCCTACAACCAGCGCTGCTGGCCCGAATACGCAGCCGCTGTTGAAGCTGTCGGCGGTGAGGCGGTTCGCATCTCCTTACGGCTTCAACCGTCTGAAGTCGCGGCCCACGCTACGGAATGCTCCGCCATCCTGCTGCCGGGCAGCCCCGCGGACGTCCATGCCCAGAAATACGGGCAGGAGCCGCTGTCCACAACAGCGGAGCCGGACTTCGCCCGCGAGGCCGTCGATGAACTTCTGCTCCAAGACGCATTTCATTTGCGAAAGCCGGTTTTGGGAATCTGTTTCGGACTCCAAATGATGAATGTCTGGCGCGGGGGCACTCTCGTCCAGCATCTGGGCCCAGCTCACGCGGCTGTTCGCGGTGAGCCGCCGCTCGAACACGATCTGCGCCTTGAGCCGGAAGGGTGCCTAGTCCGCGGTTTTTTCCTGGATCGCAGCGGTCCGCGCGTCAACAGCAGCCATCATCAGGCAGTGGATCGGCCCGGTGACGGACTGGCGATAGCCGCTCGTGAACAGCAAGACGGAGTGGTAGAGGCGCTCGAAGGCACATCTCCGAACGTCCAGTTCGTGCTGGGAGTGCAATGGCACCCAGAGCGCTCCTACACGGCGGACGAGCTTTCCCTTTCCATCTTTACTGCTTTCGTGGCGGCAGCTAACCAGTGGCGGCTGCCCAAAGAATGACAGGGGCGGAAATCAGCGCTCTTCTTGAGCACCGCTGCGGGCTTTCTATCCCGCCGCCGCTCGCAGAGCAGCTCCGACGGTATCTGGAGCTGTTGCTGCGCTGGAACGAGCGTACAAACCTGACTGCGGTCCGGGATCCTGAACAGATTGTTTTACGACATTTCGGGGAGTCCATCCAGTGCTCTCGCGCGCTACCCGCGGACACTCGAACCCTGCTCGATTTCGGCTCCGGCGCCGGTTTTCCAGGGGCAGTGTGCGCGCTGCATCGTCCCGAGCTCGCCGTGACCCTCGCGGAGTCGCAAGGTAAAAAGGCTGCTTTCCTCCAAGAGCTGTGCCGAGTTCTACGCGTTTCGGCGATCGTGTTCGCAGGCCGAGTAGAAGCTTTGCCTTACGTCGCGCAGTTCGACGCGGTAACGCTGCGGGCCGTCGACGATATGGGTTCCGCGGCGGCTGTTGCGGCAGGCCGGGTGGCGCCGAATGGGCGGCTCGTGCTGATGACGACCAAAGCGGCTCTGCAAGGGGCGTCCTCGTCGTTGAACGGGCTAGCTTGGGACGACATTTTGACTCTTTGCGGTAGCAGAGAGGGGATCATCGCGTTCGGACGGCATTCAGCCTCATGAGCACAATTGTTCCACGTGGAACAATTCCGGACTCGTTCTTGCCCGGCACATAGGTATGCTCCGGATGATGGTGCAAATTGTTCCACGTGGAACAATTTGCGGTTTTTGCGCGTTCGCCCTATTGTTGTGATGGCGATGGGAAAAGTAATTGCGGTCGTGAATCAAAAGGGCGGCGTGGGCAAGACCACAACCGCGATCAATCTAGCAGCAGCATTGGCGTTGGAAGAGCTCCCAGTGCTGCTGCTGGACATCGATCCCCAAGCAAACAGCACAGGCGGTTTCGGCCTGGGGCGGAATGACGAGCGCCTATCCACATATGATGTTCTGGTCAACGGCGCTTCGCTGGCTGAAGCGGCCGTACAAACCGAAATCCAGGCGTTGAAGATAGTTCCTGCAAGTAAAGATCTGGTCGGCGCTACGGTGGAGTTGATGGAGCACGATAACCGCGCTCTCAAACTCCGCGAAGCGCTCGCCGAAGCACGTGGCGAGCACGAGTTTGTGCTCCTGGACTGCCCGCCGGCCTTGGACCTACTCACTCTGAACGCGCTTGTCGCGGCCGATGCACTGTTGGTGCCCATGCAGGCGGAGTATTTCGCGCTCGAGGGCATCTCGGAGCTTATGCACACGTTAGAGCGGGTGCAGGGCGACCTGAATCCAAACCTTGAGATTGAAGGCGTGTTGCTGACGATGTATGACGACCGGACGAATCTGGCGCAGCAAGTGACAGCCAATCTAAAGGAACACTTTGGAGAGAAGCTGTTCAAAACGACAATTCCGCGAAATATCCGCTTGGCCGAGGCTCCGAGCTATGGGCAACCCGTACTCTTGTACGATCCGCGATCCCGCGGAGCCGAAGCGTATCGTGACCTTGCGCTCGAACTGATGAAACGAAACTGCGTAAAAAGCCGGCGAAAGCCTGTGCAATCGAAACCCGTGCGCGAGGTGCGGTTTTGGCCTTACTCCTAGTGCGAAGCGATAGAACCAACGAACGCGATACGGCGATCTGGAGGTAACGAATGGAAGCAGCGGCAGAGAAAGACGCGGGCACTAAGCGGCGGGCGCTGGGGAAGGGTTTGGATTCGCTGCTGCCGAAGGCGGCGCGAGCACCGGAGCTGACGATTCGGGCGGAGGCGGAGGGGCGAGCGTTTGAGATTCCGTTGGACCGCATTGAGCGCAATCCTTATCAGACGCGATCGCATTTCGATGAGGAGTTGTTGGACGAGCTGGCAGGGTCGATTCGGGCTGTGGGGGTGATTCAGCCGGTGCTGGTGCGGGCGCTTGAGGGTGGGCGCTACCAGCTGATCGCGGGGGAGAGGCGTTGGCTGGCGTCGCAGCGGGCGGGCAAGGCGGCGATTCCGGCGGTTGTGGCGGTGATGAACGACGAGCAGGCGATGGAGGCGACGATCATCGAGAACCTGCAGCGCGCGGATCTAAACCCGATGGAGCAGGCGCGGGCGTTTGGGCGGCTGGGGCGGGAGTTCCGGATGACGCAGGAGCAGATGAGCATTCGGACGGGGAAGGATCGGGCGTCGATTGGGAACTATCTGCGGCTGCTGAAGCTGCCGGAGGAGCTGCAGGGCGCGGTCGAAACGGGCGCGCTGACGTTTGGGCACGCGCGGGCGCTGCTGGCGCTGGAAAACCAGGAGCAAATGCGGCGGGCGGCTCAGAAGATGACAGCGCTGGCGATGAGCGTGCGGCAAGCGGAAACGTTTGTAAAGGGGATCATCGACCCGGAGCGGCGGGAGCCGAAGCCGGAAGGTCGGGAGACGCGCGACCCGAATGTGCGGGAGATGGAGACGACGCTGCGGGAGGAGCTGGGAATGCGGGTGTGGATTGAGGATAAGAACGGGCGGGGGAAGATTGTGATTCAGTATGCGGATTTAGAGGAGTTCGATGAGGTGGTGGACCGGTTGACTTCGAAGGTCATTGATCCGTAGGTTGTTCTTTTCAAATACCCGCCACGAAGTGGCCGCCAGCCGCGCAGGCGGTTTTGCTTTTTCTGTAGATGAGAGCGGTCCTGAGCTTTCGCTGAGGAGAACCCACGTTTCAAACGCAAGACGTCGGCGCCGGCGGTTAGTGGTCCCACAGGGGATCGTACATTGCTTGTGCCCGCATCGCGGAGTTGTCCGAATGCAAAAAGAGTCGACGCACCAGCCCAGGATCGAGGCGTGGATTCTTCTGCTTCCGGAGCTTAGTCACAAATGAGTACCACTCTCCCGTGTGCTCCTTAAAATAGGGCGAGTCGGCCAAGAACTGCACGTAACTGCGCAGGATCTCTTCGGAGCGCCTCGGATCGGCTACCAGCCCCAACAAGCTATCGTATGCGGCGGCTTTCTCGAAAAAACTTAATGGCCGATCCCCAGCATCTGGCTCCTGCAGCGATGAAAGAACCTCGTTCAGGACTGTTGTCCATTGTGAATCGGCTTGCAAAACGTCGGGCGGTGAGAAGCGCAGCTGCTTCAGGTGTTCTAAAAGCTGCTTGGATTGCTGTGATTGCCAGTAGAGTTGTTCCTCGGGCGATGCTCCCAGCTTCATAGGCTCCGGAACGCTTAGAGCCTGTATCTGGCCGGCGGTTATTTCATCTTTGAAGTTTCTATTGAAAGCGGCAACGATTTGTTGTGCAGTAAAGCTCTCGGGTTGCGACAATCCGGTCGAGGCACAAACTGTTTGGTGAAGGGAACGGTCAGCATAATCTCTGAATGTTTGGATAAGAGGATTACAATTTCCTACAACTTTTTCTTGACGACGGCACAAGCTTTTGATAGCTGGAGCAATACCGTAGGCTTGATCGCTCATTAAATCCGTGAAATTGCGATCCGGGTCCGGCAAGGTGCTGACTGACCGTGAAAGCAAACCGGCAAGCTCAATCAGCGCTCCGTCAGAAACGCCCACTGAATCGATAAGAGAGCCGACTGGCGCTATTTGAGCTGGGGAATCTAGATGCTCGATCAACGGTGTGATCTCTGTATAAGGAAGTTGCGTTGATG
>CAXTRW010000151.1:5300-7499 GCA_964246765.1 uncultured Acidobacteriaceae bacterium
GGCAAAGTCATACTGTAGGAATTCGTCGCACGGAATGGGCGGGTGCTCCGTGGAACCAGCCTCAACGAGAGCGTCTCGTGCGCTCACGGGAGAAGTCTTCTCTAGAACGCGCGAAGCTCTCATCGTAAGGCCGACTTGATCGATCTGCATCACCGTGGATTGCGCCTTCATCCTAGCAATGCTGTCTGCTGCTGCTCCTGGGGCGACCTTCAGCGGGGCACTGTCCGGAACCTGCCTGGCGAGTTGGATCGCTCTTTCTGCGAGGCGCTTTTGCAAACGCGCCGAAGAAACGGATCCCGATTCCGCAAGCATCAGAAGGTCATTCGCCGCTAGCGATGAAGGGATGCCGGCAGTAGCTCCTTCAACCTGATCGATAAGCAACTCCTGATCGGCCACTGAAAGCTTCCTGGATAGGTTTTGCGCTCTGCAAGGTGCAGCTGAAACGGCCAATCCTAAGCCCAACAAAAGCATTGACAGTTGGAGGCAAAAACAAACAATCTTCATTTGCGCGATCCTAGGGGGCAGAGCGTTCTTGGGGAGGGGCTGCGAGACCGGGGAACTGTACACCGTACATTTTCGCTAAGCTGACACTGGTATCACCAACGTAAGCTCCCGTCCAATCATGATTCACAACTCCTTTCTCCACAACAAGTGTCTCTGGAGTAGAGTACAAGCTGAGACGCTTCTGAACAGCGGGATCTAAGTCGGTGTAAACGGGGAAGCCGAACCGCACCTTGCTGAGATATTCCGGCAGCCCTCTGCGGTCTGGGGAAATCCCGATTAGGAGGACGTCGGAACGGGAGGCAACGGCACGGCTAAGAGCCTTGATGTTGTTGAGATTTGCAGCGCACCAGTGACAAAATGGACTGAAGACATAAACGATGGTTGTCTGCTGCGAATGTGCCATGTCAAGAGTGTGCGTTATGCCGTCAACCGTCTTAACTCTCAATGGAGGGAGCGCTGTTCCAACAATATTTTGCTGGGCAGAATGAGTCAGAAGATGAATCCTTACCGTTAAAGCCAGATTCATTCCGAATGAAAGGATGAGAGCAGTAACAAGCGCGAACTGATCCTTCGGATATCTCACGAGTAGCTCCCTCATTCATGACGAGCTTGCGGGAACAGCATAGAGGACTTATTGTTGTGTACAACGACCCGAAGGGTTACAGTAACCCTGATACTCGTCGGAGCCGCAGGGGGCTGCACCACTAGGGGCCACGCAGCAAACTGCATTACCGGAGCAGTCAGAGGAATACCTGCAACAGCCGTATGCCCATGAAAAGCCCTTTGCTTCACTAGGCCAAACGAGTTGCATAGCGCCTAAGCCTATCCCGACTGCGACCATCCCCAACAGACCCATCGTTTTGTATCGATTTCGCACGTTGTCCACCCCACCGTTGAAATTGCGCAGTCAGAATAGGGGAGGTCGCGATAAACTGTCAAGCAGAAAGCGCTGCCAAAAAGGCGTTTTATCTTGGACGAAGAATGGTCGCGCAGGTCATAGGTGGGAGCGCCGGCAGTGGGAATCCAGCAGGCCTGAGACTGGCGGCACGTTCTACTAGACATTCGACTGCGAGCATCCCCTACACAGTGGCATCGCTGATGCCGAGTTGATCGGCGATGCGGGCGCGGGTCGCGCCTGCGGCTGCTAGTTTCAGAGCGCAGCTCCTTCGCTCTTTAAATAGGTGTTGCCGGTCGGTTGTGGTGGCGCGGTTGGTGACTGCGAGGGCGAGGAAGCCGGCGGGGAGTGCGCCGGAGGACCATCGGAGGCCCTGGATGGTGTGGGCTGTTTTCGCCGCGGCGTGGTTGTGGACGGCTGGGGCGCCAGCTCCGAGAGAGGAGTGGAAGGTGATGCTTTCGACTTCGTCGATGTTCTGCACGGTGGCGACGGCGGCGGGCCAGCTCCAGTGGGATTTGGCATCGGCCGTGCCGTAGGCGGAGCTGTGGGCAAGGGGGTGGGGTCGTGAGCTTTCGCTCGCGATGACCCACGTCTTAGCCACCGCAGCAAGCATAGACCGCTCGCCCGGAACCCCGAAGGCGAGACGTGGGGCACCCGTATTGGTTGCGCAGCAGGAAAGTTTGGAAATCAAGTAATCAAGAAACAGAGAAAGCTTCGGAGTGGAGGCGGGTGCGGTTGCGGCCTGCTAGTTTGGCGGAGTAGAGGGCCTGGTCGGCGGTTTGGATGAGGGTGGCGGGGGA
>CAXTRW010000152.1:0-7399 GCA_964246765.1 uncultured Acidobacteriaceae bacterium
CGCATAATCGGCGCGATCGTAAGCCCCACCGGGTAGCCCGCCAGGGCCATGGCCCGCAGCGCCCGCAGCCGCTGCGGGACGCCGGCCGTGCCGCCCTCGAAATCGCGCGCCACCCGCGCCGCGTTCACCGAAAACCGCACCCGGGTGCGCCGGTTGTGCGCCAGCGGCAACCGGCTGTCCGCGGCCGAAAACTTGGTGGTCCAACGCAGCTGCACCGGCGCGTCCCAGCCCCCGAAAAACCGGATCGACTCCGCCAGCGCTCCGGTCAGGTGCTCGATCCCCAAGGGGTCG
This sequence comes from uncultured Acidobacteriaceae bacterium, assembly GCA_964246765.1. GTDB lineage: Bacteria > Acidobacteriota > Terriglobia > Terriglobales > Acidobacteriaceae > EB88. Next base: position 292 of record CAXTRW010000152.1, read on the forward strand.
GTGTAGCAGGAAGCCTCAAACGTCGTGCCCTCCCCGGCCCGCTCCCGTGAGCGCGAGGTCACCTGGCCCGTACCCGCGTACGGGCGCAGTCCTTCAAGAATTTCTGCGAGGTTTGCATAGGCCCGCGTCACCGGCGGCCCGCTCAGGGAGCCCGCGAGGTAGCAGTACTGACAGTGCGCCGGGCACCCCTGCGCCAGGTGGAACTGCCAGTCCGCCGACGGCGGAATGGGCTGCAATTTGCGCTGCCCCGGTGGCGAAACCACGATGGCAAACGTGGTTTTAGCCAGCGCATACGCTTTTCGCTCTTCCTCGGCGGAAAGCCCGGTAAGCCGGTTGCTCTTGAGCCGCACCACCTCCGCCCCGAACCCGGCGGCGCGGTCCAGCATGGCGCGCCCGTGCGGCAAGGCATAGGCCTCGGGCGTGATCATCACCCGGCGCGGACGCCACAGCCTTTCCTGCGACACGGCGGCCCGCGTTTCCTCAAGCACAGCTGTCATAGTCGATTAGAGTAGAGGGGGCCCGGGCGCGATGCGCTCCGGCCGAAGCACATCGATTTTGCAGCACACAACCCACATCCCGAACCCGAGTGCCGCGCTGGCGCGCATCGCCGCGCCGGCCGGCTCCGCGCTCCCCTTGCCGCGCGCGCTCCTGGTCTTCGCCCATCCCGACGACGAAGTGCTCGCGGTGGGCGCGCGTCTGGAGCGCTTTTCCGCTTCTCGACTGCTTTGCGTCACCGACGGCGCGCCCCGGGACGGAGAGGACGCACGCGCGCAGGGTTTCCCGAGCCTCGACGCCTACCGCGCCGCGCGACGGGCGGAGCTCGAAGCGGCGCTCGCACTCGCGGGGCTCCCGCCTTCTTGCGCTGCCACTCTCGGCGATGGAAACTCCGCCGCGATCCCCGATAAGGAAGCGGCCCTGCACCTGGTTTCGCTGGCCCACGCCCTCCTACGCGAGATCGAGACCTTCCAACCCGAAGCCGTGCTGACCCACCCCTACGAAGGCGGCCACCCCGACCACGACAGCTGCGCGTTCGCGGTCCACGCTGCGGTGCGGCTGAGCGCGCTTCCCCCTGCCATTGCCGAAGCGCCGTTCTACCACGCGGGCCCCGATGGCATGGAAACAGGCAGGTTCCTCCCTGCCCCGTCTGAAACCGTCGTTCGCGAGCTTTCCCCGGAAGAAAGCGAGCGCAAGCGCGCGCGGCTCGCCTGCTTCGGCAGTCAGGCAAGCATCCTGGCCAACTTCCAAACCGAACGCGAGCTGTACCGGCTCGCGCCCCGCTACGACTTTACCCGGCCGCCGCACCCGGGCGCTCTGCTGTACGAGGGCTGGGGCTGGCCGATCACCGGCGAGCGATTCCGGGCGTTAGCCTCAGAGGCCCTGCGCGAGCTGGGCCTCGCATGAGCCTAACCGTGCTCAGCATCGCGTACCCCTTCGCACCCGTGGGCCCGCGTGCGGTCGGCGGCGCGGAGCAGGTGCTCACCTGGCTCGAACAGGCGCTGGTCGCGCGCGGGCATCACTCCCTGGTCGTTGCCCGCGAAGGCTCCGCGTGCACCGGCCGCTTGTTCCCGACGCCCGTCCCCGGCGGCTCTCTGACGCCGGAAGCGCAGGAGCGAACCACGGCGGCGCACCAGCGCGGCATCGACCGGGCGCTCGGCTCCGCGCGCATCGACCTGGTCCACATGCACGGCATCGACTTCCACCGCTACCGTCTATCCCCCGAGCTCCCGGTGCTGGTCACGCTGCACCTCCCACCTTCGTGGTACCCGGAGTCCATCTGGAGCCTGCCCGCGAACCGCCGTTTGCAGTGCGTTTCCCAGTCGCAGCGCCGCGCCTGCCCTGCTTCGGCGCAGAGCCGGTTGGAGGTCGTCGAAAACGGAGTGCCGCTGGACGCCCCCGCAGCGGAAAAAGGCAACTACGCGCTGCTGCTTTCGCGCATTTGCCCGGAAAAAAACCTGCACGCGGGCCTGGACGCGGCAAAGCTCGCCGGGCTGGACGCGGTGCTCGCGGGCGAAGCCTTTCCCTACCCGGAACACCTGCGCTACATGGAGCGGGAAATCCGGCCGCGCCTGGGCCCCGGCGCCCGGCTCGCCGGTCCCGTGTACGGCGAGCAGAAACAAGCCCTGCTCGCCGGGGCGCGCTGCCTTCTCCTGCCCACGCTCGCGCCCGAAACCAGCTCGCTGTCCGCCATGGAAGCGCTCGCCGCCGGGACGCCCGTGGTTGCCTACCCCTCGGGCGCGATCCCCGAGATCGTGGAGCACGGCCGCACCGGCTTCCTGGTGCAAACGCCCGAAAAAATGGCCCAGGCCATCCGGGATTGCGACCGGATCGACCCAGCCGAGTGCCGCCGGGCCGCGGCTTCGCGGTTCTCGCTCGCGTGCATGGTCGAGGGCTACCTGGCCCTGTACAGCCGCCTTCTGAAGGCTGCTCGATGAGCGCGACGCTCGGAATCCGCTGGACCGTCGGCGACGTGAGCTCACGCGGTTGGGAAGCCCTGCGGCTGTCCACCCATTGCGCGGCACGGCTGTGGCAATCTCAGGCTCGGTATCTCATTTGTGTCAACACAGTCCCGCTCGCCCTGGCTCGAGAAAAAGCGGGCGCGCTCCCGGGCGCCGTGGAGTGGCGCGAGGTCGGCCCGCACGAGATCCCCGCGGCGCTCGCCGCGCACCTCGATCCGGCAATGGCCGAAGGGGTCGGCTGGAAGCTCATCCCTCCGCGCGCCTTCCCCTCCCTGCACGAGCTTTCGCTCGACAACGACTGCATTCTGTGGGCCGCGCCGCCCGGCTTAGAGCATTTCCTCGCGCGAGCCGACGCGACGCTGATGGCCGAAGACGTGGAGCGCTGCCTGGGCCAGTTTCAGAATTCGGGCGTACCCGGCGCGGTCAACTCAGGAATTCGCGGCCTGCCCCCCGGCTTCGCGCTGCTGCCCCAACTCGCCGCCGCGCTGGCTGAACACCCGAGCGCCCCCGTACTGCTGGGCTCCGAGCTCGACGAGCAAGGCCTGCAGGCAGCCGCGCTGCACCGCGAAACCCCGTGCCTGCGCGTGCGCACCGATGAGGTGAGCATCTGCTCGCCCTTTTGGCCGCGCCAATCCGGCCTGGGCAGCTGCGGCGCGCATTTCGTCGGGCTCAATTCCAAACACATTCCGTGGGACTATTTTGACGAGCCCGGCGACCTGGTCCGCCGCCGCCACTGGGACCGGCATCGCCCGGAGCTGTTTTGGCGCGCGGGCCTCCCACTCACGCCGGCGCTCCCGCTCGACCGCGCTTGAGGAATCGTATGCAGGCCTGTTTCCGCTCGCGCCTGCTTCACATCCAAGCCGCCTGAAACCCCACCATGACGACCTTTGCCCTGCTCAGTTCCCTCGTCACCATCGCCGCGATCTTTTCGCTGGTAAGCCACCGCGTGCTGCGGCTGCCGGTTTCCATCGGCACCACCATCCTGGCGCTTTGCGGGGCGTCCGCGCTGCTGGCCGCGGGCCGGCTCGCGCCCGGCCTGCGCGTTGAAGCCGCCCACATCGTCGGCGGCATCGACTTCAACGCGGTGGTGCTGCACGGGATGCTCGCCTTTCTGCTGTTCGCGGGCGCGCTCCAACTCGACCTCAAGCACCTGTCCCTGCAAAAGCTGCCGGTGCTCTCGTTGGCCATCTTCGGCACCGCGCTTTCCACGGTTTTCGTGGCGGGGCTGTTTAAGCTCGCGCTGCTCGCGCTGGCCATCCCCATGAGCTTTATGGGCGCCCTGCTGTTCGGCGCGCTCATCTCCCCTACCGACCCCATCGCAGTGCTCGACATGCTGCGCCGCGTCGGCGCGCCCGCCGACCTGGAAGCCCAGTTGGCCGGCGAATCGCTGTTCAACGACGGCGTCGGCGCGGTGATCTTTTTGTCCCTCCTCGGCGCGTCGGCCGGCGGCGGCCTGCCTTCCCCTTCGCACTTTCTTCTGCTGCTGGCGTTCGAGGCAGGGGGCGGCATCCTGCTCGGCTGCGTGCTCGGCTACATCACCTACCGCCTTTTGTGTACGCTCGACAGCTACTCCATTGAGGTCATGCTCACGCTCGCCCTCGCCATGGGCGGTTACGCCCTGGCCGACGCGCTCCACCTGTCCGCGCCGCTTGAGGCCGTGGCCGCGGGCCTGCTGATGGGCGGCCGCGCCCGCGAACACGCCATGTCCGAGCGCACCCGCGACAACGTCGACACCTTCTGGGAGCTGATCGACATGATCCTGAATGTGGTCCTGTTTCTGCTCCTGGGCCTCGAACTGCTTGTGCTCCCGCTCGACCTGCGCTTTCTGCTGGCTGGGCTGCTCGCCATTCCCGCCGTGCTCGTCGCGCGATTGGCCAGCGTTTCGCTCACTGTGTTCGCGCTTTCCCGGGTGCGCCGTCGGCCGCGGGGCAGCATCCGGGTGCTTACCTGGGGCGGCCTGCGCGGCGGACTCGCGGTCGCGCTGGCACTTGCCCTCCCACACCGAAGCGGCCTGGAACAAGGGCTGCTGCTGGTCACCTATGTGGTTGTGGTCTTTTCGATCGTGGTGCAGGGCCTCACCATCACGCCCCTTTTGCGCCGCCTGCGCCTCGGCGGCCACGAGCCCGCTCCGAGCTGAGCTTATGCTCCGCGCCCAAACACCCCGTCCTCGGTCACGATAAAGTTCAAAGGCACGTCATACGGCTGAGGGTAGATCGTCTCCAACCGGGCCAACTCAAAACCGATCCCGATTGTCACGGGCTTTTTACGCGCAGCCGCAAGCGTCCGGTCGTAGTAGCCGCCCCCGTAACCCAGGCGATAGCCGCCCGCGTCAAATCCAACCAGCGGCACAATCAGCACATCGGGCTCCACCCGTTGGTCGAGGGCCGGGTGCGGGATTCCCATGACCCCCGCTTCCATCGCGTCGCCCGGCTCCCAAAGCCGGAACACGAGCGGCAAGTCCCTGCCCACCACCACGGGCAGCGCCACCGCGCCCCCCCGCGCCGTCACGCTTTCCAGAAAGGACCCCGGGTCGATCTCCCCCCGAAACGGCGAATACGCCCCCACTACGCCAGCCGCCAAGTTCCCGAACCGGCTCAGCAAGCGTTCAATCACCGCCCGGCTCTTGTCTTCGTAGGCCTCGGCAGAGAGCGCGGCCCGCGCCCGCAGCAGCTCCGCCCGTTCGGTCTTGCGCCAGGCCCGCACCTCCGGCTCAGTCATCGTCTTTGCCGGCCGTGTGCGCGGCCGGATGCCGCAACTGCGCGGGCAGCGGCGCATTCCCCTTTGCATCGCGCCACAGAATCGCGTTCAGCTCGCCCGTGGGCACTTGGTCCGGGTGCGAAAAGTCCATCCGCGCCGACTGCCGCGCGCCCGGGCTTTTGGCCGTGTTCGCCTCGTAGATCAGGCCGTTGTCTCGGTTGCGCGTGTCCGCGGTAAACGGCGGCTGGGCGCCGTCGCTCCCGAACGACTCGGCCATCAAGGGCGCAAAGGCATCGTTGTTGTTCATCGGCGGCAGGCCGAGCAGGCTTTCCATGGTCCGGATCGTGCTCACGGTCGTATAAAAATGGTGATCCACGAACGGCGTCCCTTTTTCGGGCCGCGGCGCGTATTTGCTGATGACCAACGACACGCTGCGGTGCGCGTCCACGTGATCCGCCCCGTCCTGGGCGTCGTCCTCCAGGATAAAAATCGCCGTATCGTCCCAGTACGGGCTGTGCGACACCGCCTCCACCGCGCGGCCCACCGCCAGGTCATTGTCCGCGACCGAGGCCGCCGGCCGCGGCATGCCCGGCCGCGTCCCCGCGGTGTGGTCGTTGGGCAAACGCAACTGGATAAAGTCCGGCATCGGGTCGCGTCCAGCGCCGCGCCCGGCCACCCACCCGCGGAACTTGGTCAGGAACTCCTCCACCCGCAGCTGGTCGGGAAACGCAAGCTCGAAATCCGGGTATTGCGGGTCGAAGTGCCCTTGCAGCTCCGGCTTGGTCGCGGTGTTCGCGGCGATCATCGGGATCGCCCACGGGTACGGGCTCGCGCCGCCGCCGTAGTTGGCCGGAATCGCTTCACCTTTATGGATGGCCGCGCGCGGGCAGCCCGTGGTCACTGGCTCGGGCGTCCCCTCGGTCGGCGAGCTCTGGCGCGATTCCGGCGCGCGCTCCACGCAAAACTTAGTCGAGATGTACTCGCCGAAGTGGTACAGCGTTTTCCCGTGCCGCGCCAGATTGCCCCACAGGTAGCCGCTTGCGGGCTCGTTCACGTCGGGGATCCCTTGGAGCAAGGGGTAACCGTTGGAGACCATGCCCTCGTAGTCGTAGGAGCGCTCGCCGCCGCGGTAGCTCTGCTGCCAGGTCTTTTCGGTATAGTCCGAGGTAATGGCGGCATTGGACCAAACATGGCCGTCGCCGGAAACCTCGGCCGAATCGTAGAAGTTGTCGAGGATGCCGAACTGCTCGGCCAGCTTGTGCTCGTTGGGCGTGATGTCGCGGCCATACATGGTCAGCTTGGGGTCGCCGTCGGCGGCGGCCTCGTCGCCCAGGATCTGGTCGTAGGTGCGGTTCTCTTTAATGATGTAGATAATGTGCCGGATCGGGTTCACGCCGGAGCGGAACGCGATCCGCTCGTCGGCCGCCTTCATGCGGTTGTCCGCGACTACCTGCTCGGTGTCCCCGGCCAGCTGCGCGTCGAGCCCGGCGAGCGGGACGCGCGCGAACGACCCATGCAGCAGCGTCGGGATATAGGTCCGGTCGCGGTGCGGCGAGCGCGCCGGAGCGTCCCGCTGCGGCATGTCGTTCGGGCCCGTTCCCTCGCCCTTCGCGGTCGCGATCAGCAGCTCGTTCGCCGTTGCCGCCAGCGCCGTCGGATACCAGCCGGTCGGGACGAAACCCAGCGGCCCAGCGGCCTGTTTTCGCTTCGAGCCCCCAGTGTCGTACACCGCGACCGCGTCCGAGCTCGCATCCGCCACAAACAGCCGCTTGCCGTCGGGCGAAACGGCAACCGCGTCCGGAACCGCCCCGAAGTACGTTTGGCCCGGCAGTTTGGTGCCGAAAAACCCCCGAATTTTCAGCGTTTTTGCGTCAATTTCGGCCACAATATCACGGTTTGCGAGCGCCACGTACAGCCGTTTTTGGTCGGGGCTCAGGGCGAGAGCGGCCGGGTGC
>CAXTRW010000153.1:0-7345 GCA_964246765.1 uncultured Acidobacteriaceae bacterium
AATGCTGGAGGTGGCCAATGGACGGAACATCGTCTAGTTGACTGCATCTTGCGATCAAGTGGACGCTAGATTGGCGTTTCCTGCTCGCAGTTGCAGCCGTTGTGCGACTGCGGCGAAAGCGGTAGTCAAATGGCTCTCGGTGGGCGACAACCATCTAGGGTCTACCTACTTCCACAACCAGATTGGATGCCCAGCGCGAACAGAAGTCAAGCCCTTAGGTCCCGTTTCGCGACATACCGATTCCCACCACAAGGTCTAGAATACAAGCCGACGATGCCCCGCTCCGCCCAGCTCCTCAAGCGCTTTCGCCGCGGTCGCCACGACCGCGGTCGCCGGCCCTGACCCGCGCCCGCTTGTGCCCCGTTCTTTGCCTCCTCCGACCCGAAAAGGATTTCTCATGAGCACCCCCGTTTCCGCGCCCGGCGACAGCTTCCACGCTCGCGCCCAATTCCGCTCCGGCGACGCCAGCTACACTATCTACCGCCTTCAGGCCCTCGCCGACCGCGGCATCCGCCTCCAGCGACTGCCCTTTTCCCTCCGCATTCTGCTTGAAAACCTGCTCCGCCGCGAAGACGGCGCGACCGTTACCGCCGCCGAGATCCAGTTCCTAGCCCACTGGGACCCGCAGGCCGAGCCGGCGCGCGAGATCGCCTTCATGCCCGCCCGCGTCCTGATGCAGGACTTTACCGGCGTCCCCGCCATCGTCGACCTGGCCGCCATGCGCGACGCCATGCGCCTGCTGGGCGGCGACCCGCAGCGCATCAATCCGCTCCAGCCCGCCGAGCTGGTCATCGACCACTCCGTCCAGGTCGACGAGTACGGCACCCCTGCGGCCTACAACATCAACTCGCTGCTCGAGGTGGACCGCAACCGCGAGCGCTATGCCTTCCTGAAGTGGGGCCAGAGCGCTTTCCGCAATTTTTCAGCCGTGCCACCCGGCATGGGCATCTGCCACCAGGTCAACCTCGAATACCTGGCCCGCGGCGTGTTTACGACCGAAATCGACGGCGAACAGCACGCCTACCCCGACACACTGGTGGGGACCGACTCGCACACCACCATGATCAACGGCCTCGGCGTCCTGGGCTGGGGCGTGGGCGGCATTGAAGCGGAAGCGGCCATGCTGGGCCAGCCGGTTTCCATGCTCATCCCGCAGGTGGTCGGCTTCCGCCTGACAGGTCGCCTGCGCGAAGGCGCGACCGCTACGGACCTGGTGCTCACCGTGACCGAAAAGCTCCGCAAACACGGCGTCGTGGGCAAGTTCGTCGAGTTTTACGGCCCCGGCCTGCCGGAGCTTTCGCTCGCCGACCGCGCCACCATCGCTAACATGGCGCCCGAGTACGGCGCCACCTGCGGAATCTTTCCCGTCGATCAGGAAACCCTGCGCTACCTCCGGCTCACCGGCCGCCCCGAGGCCCAGGTCGCGCTGGTCGAGGCCTACTACAAGGAGCAGGGCCTGTTTCACACGCCGGAAACCCCGGAGGCCGAGTACTCGTCTACCCTGGCGCTCGACCTCGCTGAGGTGGAGCCGAGCGTTGCCGGCCCCAAGCGCCCGCAGGACCGCGTGGCCCTGGGCCAGGTCGCCGCAGAGTTTCAAAAGCAACTGCCCAGCCTGTGCGGCCCCAAGGCCGGAAATTTCGGCGAGCGCCCAGCCCAGCGCTGGGAGGGCGAAGGCGGACACTCTTCCGCGAATGGGCAGGTCGACAGCACCCAAGCCGCTCCGGAGCCAGGCAAACTGGTCGACTCAGCCAGCGGGACAACCGCCGTCCTAACGCCGGCCCCCACGCAGTGGGCGCCGGCCGCGCAGGCGGTTTTAAGCCGTTTCGGCCTCGACCCAGACCGCTACCTGGACCACGGCTCCATCGTGATCGCCGCAATTACCTCCTGCACCAATACCAGCAATCCCTCGGTCATGGTCGCCGCGGGCCTGCTCGCCAAAAAAGCCGTGGAACGCGGCCTCTCAACGCCCCCATGGGTCAAAACTTCGCTGGCCCCCGGCTCCCGCGTCGTCACTGATTACTACCGGAAAGCAGGCCTGCTCCCCTACCTCGACCGGCTGCGTTTCCAGGTGGTCGGCTACGGCTGCACCACCTGCATCGGCAACTCCGGCGCGCTGCCGCCGGACGTTTCCGAGGCCATCGACGCCCACGGCCTGGTCGCCGTCTCGGTCCTGAGCGGCAATCGCAATTTCGAGGGCCGCATCAACTCCGACGTCCGCGCCAATTACCTGATGTCGCCGCCGCTGGTGGTCGCCTACGCGCTCGCCGGTTCCATTACCCGCAACCTTGAAACTGAACCCATCGGCCGCGGCCGCGACGGGCGGGACGTGTACCTGCGCGACATCTGGCCCACCCAGGCCGAGGTCGCCGAAGTGGTCGGCACAGCTCTCACGGCCGAGTCTTTCCGGAATGAATATGCGACGGTAACCGCGGGCGACCAGCACTGGCAAAACCTTCGCGTCCCCTCCGGCGACACCTACAGCTGGGAGCCGGACTCCACCTACATCCGCCACGCCCCGTACTTCGCCGACATGGCTGCCCAACCCGCGCCGGTTCGCGACATTTGCGGGGCCCGCGTCCTCGCCGTGCTCGGCGACTCGGTCACCACCGACCACATCTCCCCCGCCGGCTCCATCAAAGCCAACTCCCCCGCCGGTCGCTACCTCATCGAGCACGGCGTCAAGCCGTCGGACTTCAACTCCTACGGGTCGCGACGCGGCAACCACGAGGTCATGGTTCGGGGCACCTTCGCCAATGTGCGCCTCAAAAACAGGCTCGCCCCCGGCACCGAGGGCGGCTTCACCCGCCTGCTGCCCGAGGGCACGCAAACCACCATCTTCGAGGCCGCGGAGGAGTACGCCCGCCGCAACACACCGCTGATCCTGATCGCCGGCAAGGAGTACGGCTCAGGTTCATCCCGCGACTGGGCCGCTAAAGGCCCCAAGCTCCTGGGCGTTCGCGCCGTCATCGCCGAGAGCTACGAGCGCATTCACCGCTCCAACCTGGTCGGCATGGGCATCCTTCCGCTCGAGTTCGCCGGGGGCGACTCCGCCGCGTCGCTCGGCCTGACGGGCGAGGAGGTCTACGACTTCCCCGGCCTGGCCATGCTGCTCGAGCAAAAATTCTCGGCAGGCCGAATCCTGATCGCCCGCGCCACCGCCCCTGACGGCGAGGTGAAGCACTTCCACCTCCGGGTCCGCATCGATACCCCCGGCGAAATCGCCTACTACCAACACGGAGGCATCCTGCAATATGTGCTGCGCCAGCTGGCGGGGGTGGCGTAAAAGAAATATTAGGTTACAAACGTCATTTGCGAAGCTCACACCACTGCTGTACTTTCACACAAAGTAGAGCAGGAGCGCCCCGGCTGTCCATGAAGACAAGAATCGCCCATGAGCAGCAGAGGGCCGGGGAGCGTATCGTTGAGAAGGTAGGTGAGGACCTGCGGGAAGTTGGCCTCCTTGTGCTCGTATTCGTTCTTATTGATTACGTCGTTCCCGGCAGTCCCGTCGCAAAGCAGACCGTGATCGAGTGGACTGGAGTCAGTGGTCTGCTCAGCCTTCTGCTCGGATACTTTGTCGAATGGAGGCGCAAAGCATGAACTTTATCAAAGTTTTCGCGAGCTTACAGATCGCTATTGCCATTTTGGCTGCAGTTGCGACGGAGATATACCGCCGTAAACAGGACCGTAAGCTCAATTGACAGCAGCCTCTTCAGCGCATTGCGCAACCGCCCACCCAGCCCGGAGCAAATGGCTTGCGAACCGCCCAAGCCCACTGCTCTGTAGCGGTCATCCCTGTCAGTGAGCAAAGACCAGCAGCGCTGGACGTGGCATTTCGGTAAAAAGGGCCACACCCGGATCCTGATCGCGCCTAGAAAACAACGGGAAAATTGCTTCAAGGCGACTCGCTATGAGCCGCCTTTCCCCATGCCTAAACCGCCGCTTTGACCTTTTCCAGGTGCGGCTTCAGGTACTCCCCCATCGGCACCGCCCCCTGCGCCACCGGGTTGGTATCGCCGGCCACCACGATATTCACATCCGTAATCCCGATAAAGCCCAGAATTGCCTTCAGGTACGGTGTTTCAAAGTTGTACCCCGCGGCCGGCGAGCCTTCTCCGTAGTTGCCGCCGCTCGCGATGATCACGGTCGTTTTGCGGCCGCCGGCCAGGCCCTGAAACTGCGCGCCGTTGCGCTCCACTGTTTTGCCCACCCGGACCACATGATCGATCCACGCCTTCAGCCGCGCCGGGATCGCGAAGTTGTACATCGGCGTAGCGATCACCACCTCGTTGGCCTCCAGCAGCTCGCCGCACAGCTCGTCCGACACTCCCAGAGCTTCTTTCGTCGCCGGCGAGTGCGTGTCCGGGGCCGAGTACGCGCCCTGGATCCACGGCAGATCCACAAACGGAAGCGGCGCCTCCGACAGGTCGCGGCGGATCACCAGGCCGTCCGGGTTCTTCGCCTTCCACTCCTCCACGAAAGCGGCGCTCAGGTTGCGGGAAACCGAATAGTTGCCGCGGGGGCTTACGTCGATGTGCAGCAGGGTACGCATGAATCTCCTCGGGGGCATCGGCCCGTCTAAGAAGATGCCCAGGCGCTCGAACTCGATTCGGCAAATTCGGCCCGCGCCGCGAACAGAGCGCCTTCCAAGGCAACCGGCGGGGAGCCCGGCTGGGCGTTCCCGCCCCGCGTCTTCTATAATCGGGATTCGCTTGAGCCTGATTTTTGCTGCAGCCGAGGGTGTGCCTATCTTTTCCGAAAATCGCGGGACCCGAAACTCCCCAAGCCCCAAAAACCGGCGCGCGCTCCGACGCGCCCGGCGCATAACAGCCGTTCTGCTTTACTGCTTCTCCGTTGCTTCGATTACGTGGGCACAAGCGAACACAATCACCTCCATCCGGGTCATCGGCAACCGCCGCATCCCCAAGGAGACCATCCTCGCCCGGCTCTTTTCGCACGAAAACGAGCCCTACGACGCGTCCACCGTCGAGCGCGACTTCAACTCGCTCTGGAACACGGGCTATTTCGAGGACGTCCGCATCGAGCGCGAAGACACCCCCAAGGGCGTCGTGCTCGACATCTACGTCCACGAGAAACCCACCATCCGCGAGATCAATTACAAGGGCCTCAACTCCATCACGCAATCCGACATCCTGGACGCTTTTAAAAAGGCCAAGGTGTCGCTCGCGCAGGAGTCGCAGTACGACCCCACCCACATCGCCGAAGCCGTCACCGTCATCAAGGAGCTCGAAGCCGCGCACGGTCACCAGTTCGCCACCGTGCGCACGGACGTAAAAACCATCCCGCCGTCCAGCGTCCAGGTCAACTTCTCGATCAAGGAAGGCCCGGTGGTCAAGGTCGGCAATATCACCTTCACCGGCAACCAGCACGTGTCGTCCCGGACGCTGCGCGCGTCCATGAAGAACCTCAAGCCGATCGGCGTCCCGCATTCGATCATTCTGGAGAACCTGTTCGCCCGCACCTACGACGCCACCAAGCTCGAGGAAGACACCGAGCGCGTCCGCCAGGCCTACCGCGATCTGGGTTATTTCCGCGCCAACACCGGCGAGCCCGACACCCACATCCGCAACGAGGGCGGCTTGTCGCTGCTCACCTTCCGGCCCCGCAGCGGCAAGCGCATCGACATCCACATCCCGGTCGAGGAAGGCGGGCGTTACCGCTTCACCGGCATCACGTTCACGGGCAAAAACGTCGCCAAGTACAACCAGAAAGCACTCCGCGCCAACTTCGCCATGAAGGACGGCGACTGGTTCAACGCGACCGCGTTCGGCAAAGGTCTCCAGGCGCTGACCAAGCAGTTCGCCGCGGGCGGCTACATCAACTTCTCGCCCATCCCCACCCCACAGTTCGACGACAAGGCCAAGACCATCCGTTTCGACGTCGACCTGGACGAGGGCAAGCAGTTCAAGGTGTCGCGCATTGAGTTCACCGGCAACAAGATCACCCGCGACTTCGTGATCCGCCGCGAGCTCCTGGTCGAGGAAGGCCAGGTCTATAACGCCGCCCTGTGGGAGGCCAGTCTGCAGCGCCTGAATCAGCTGGAGTATTTTGACCCGCTCAAGGTGGACCAGGACACCGAAACCCACCAGGACGCCGAAAACGGCACCGTCGACCTCCTGCTCAAGGTGCATGAAAAAGGCAAGAACTCCATCGGCCTGAACGGCGGGGTCAGCGGGCTTTCGGGCTCGTTCCTGGGCCTGAACTATCAGACCAACAACTTCCTGGGTCTCGGCGAGACGCTTTCTCTTCAGGCCTCTGAAGGCAATCTGGCCCGTAATCTGAGCTTCGGCTTCAACGAGCCTTACCTCAAGAACAAGCCCATCAACGTTGGCTTCCAGGTGTTTTCCAACAAAACCGATTACAACTCCAACAAGAGCTACGGCCTGGGCGCGGCCTCCAACCCCGCCGGCCAAAACGCCAACAACGCCACCAACTCGCTGGTGCAGAACTACAACCAGTCCTCGTCGGGCTTTTCGCTGTCGGCGAGCTACCCCATCCGCCGCTCGTTCAAGCGCGTCGGCCTTACCTACTCCTGGAATCGCTCCGCCGTCACCGCCTTTTCGGGCGCCTCGCAAAACCTGTTCCAAACCCTCGCTTTCCGCTCCGGCATCCAGGGCCAGAACGCTCTCACCGGCATCGTCACCAGTCAGGCGTCGCTGTCCTACTCCTGGAACCGCCTCGATTCGTCCTTCGCCCCCCGCTCCGGCTCTGAGCTCCAGGGCGTTTTCCAAATCGCAGGCCTGTACGGCAATGTCCGCTACATCTCGCCCGTCCTTGAGTTCAAGCAGTGGCACCCCATGCGGGGCATCCACCCGGACCCCCAGGGCCGCAACGCCCTCGGCTACCGGTTCCAGCTCTCCTATATCCAGGGCATCTCCGGCGATGTGGCGCCGCCGTTCCAGCGCTTCTACACCGGCGGCGAGAGCGATCTGCGCGGTTTCGATATCCGCTCCGGAACGCCGTACGCGTTTATCCCCACCCGGGTCAACTTCAACCTGACCAACCCGGACGGCACCTGCGTGGCTCGCGAGCCCGGCGCGGCCCAAACCAACCAGTGCCTCCAGGTTCCGCTGCCGGTGTACGGCATCGTCTCGGCCGGCGGCGACACCTCGTTCATCAACAATCTCGAGTACCGCATCCCTCTGGTCGGCCGCACCGCGGCGCTCGAGCTCTTCAACGACTTCGGCATCAACGTGGCGCTGAACAAGGGCCAGCTGCGCCAAAGCCCGCAGGGGATCGCCAACCTCGACTCGCCCCTGTACGGCTGCCGCACCTACATCAACGGCTCCTGCCAGGGCGGCGTACAGATCCAGTTCGACAACAA
>CAXTRW010000154.1:0-7340 GCA_964246765.1 uncultured Acidobacteriaceae bacterium
GCCGTACTCGGCCAAATCCTTGGTCACGTGCCCTTTCGGTTGGATCCCGCCTTCAGAGTCCGTCTTGGTTCCGGGTTCCGACGAGGAAATGGCCTGCGCGTACAGGTGATACGCCGTGCCGTCCGGCAGGATCACCTCCTCCGGCCGAAGCCGCAGGGTGGCCTCGTTGCGCAGGCGGTGTCCTTGCTCCACCTTCACCACGCGCCCGCGCAGCTCTGAGCCGACCGGGATCACTACCCGGCCTTCCTTAAGTACGTCCGCTGCCACCTGGGCGCGGAAACTTTGCCCTTGCTGCGCCCGTTCTGTGCTCAACCCCTGCATTAGGCGCACACGGATGTCGGTGCCTTCCGCCAACTGGTTGGAGGGCGACGGCACCATGCCGACCACGCCGTAGTCCGGGTTGGTGGGGCGGGGAATCAGGCGCACCTCCCGCTCCGGGGCGCGCGCCGGTTGCGAGTCCGCGGTGCTGGTGACGACGCCGTAATCGGGATTCTCCGCCGGCGGCGCGGGCTGTGCCGCGGCCGCCGGCACCCCGGGGAGCGGTTTGGCCGCGGCAGGCGCGGGCGCCGGGTCGTCGTTGGCTACAATCGCGTCGGCGCTCGGCGGGTGCGCGACCCCGGTGTTTTGCGCGTAGGCGAGCGGGCAGGCAAGCGCGGCCGAAGCCAAAAGCAGCAGCGCGGCCTTGAAGGACTGAGACGCAACCGTTGAGCGATGAATCATGACCGACACACTCCTGAAGGGAACGCGGGCAAGGGGAACCCGCCACTCTCAGGCTATGTGGATTTGCCGCTTGCGCCCGAACTATCTTGCACCGCAAGCGCGGTGGGGAACCACAAAGGTAAAGCGGGCACCCGCCGTGAACATTCCGCCAAACCGCGCTCCGGCGCGCCAAGCCCGTTTGTACCCCTGCTAAACTTGCCTTGTTCCGATCGGAAAACCGGCGCGCCTATGCGGAACTTCGTCCAACACATCGCCGGCGCGGAAGCCGGCCAAGCCCCCATCCGGGTGGACCGCCGCCCGCGCCTGCCCGACCGTCTGCAGCACCACATCGCCACAAGGACCCACATGACCGAGATCACCGCCATCCACGCCCGCGAAATCCTCGACTCCCGCGGCAACCCCACCGTTGAAGCCGACGTTGTCCTCGAAGGCGGCATCCGCGGCCGCGCCGCCGTGCCTTCCGGCGCGTCCACCGGCGAGCACGAAGCCGTGGAACTGCGTGACGGCGACAAGGGCCACTATCTCGGCAAGGGTGTCCTCAACGCGGTTGAAAATGTCGAATCCGTGCTTGCGCCCGAGCTCACCGGCATGGACGCGGCGAACCAGCGCCTGCTCGACGCCACCATGATCGATCTCGACGGCACCCCCAACAAGAGCAAACTGGGCGCCAACGCCATCCTCGCGGTCTCCATGGCCGCCGCTCGCGCCTCCGCCACCGCGCTGCACCTGCCGCTGTACCGATATTTGGGCGGCGTCAACGCCTCCGTGCTGCCCACGCCCATGATGAACATCCTGAACGGCGGCGCCCACGCCGACAACAACGTGGACTTCCAGGAGTTCATGGTCATGCCGGTCGGCGCTGAGCGCTTTTCCGACGCCCTGCGCTGGGGCGCGGAGGTGTTCCACACCCTCAAGGGCGTGCTCAAGAAGCGCGGCTACAACACTGCGGTCGGCGACGAAGGCGGCTTCGCTCCCTCACTGAAATCGAATGAGGAAGCCATCGATCTCATCCTCGAGTCCATCGAGCAGGCCGGCTACAAACCCGGCGAGGACATTGCCATCGCCCTCGACCCCGCCGCCAGCGAGTTCTACGACAAGGAAGCCGGTCGCTACATCTTCAAGAAGTCCGACCGACGCGAACTGTCGTCCGACGAAATGGCCCGCTATTGGGAGTCCTGGGCGCGCCAGTACCCCATCGTTTCCATCGAGGATGGCCTGGCCGAGGACGACTGGGACGGCTGGAAAGATCTGAGCGAGCTGCTGGGCGCGAGCATTCAGCTGGTAGGCGACGACCTGTTCGTCACCAACACGGAGCGTTTGCAGCGCGGCATTGAGGAGGGCGTCGCGAACTCAATCCTGATCAAGGTCAACCAGATCGGGACGATTTCGGAAACGCTGGAAGCGATCGAACTCGGCCGCCGCTACGGCTACACGTCGATTATTTCCCACCGTTCGGGCGAAACCGAGGATACCTTTATCGCCGACCTCGCGGTGGCCACCGGCGCGGGCCAGATCAAAACCGGCTCCGCTTCCCGCACCGACCGCATCGCCAAGTACAACCAGCTGCTGCGCATCGAGGAGGAGCTTGGCGAGACCGCCGAGTACCTCGGCCTGGAAGCAGTAAACTTCGGCGAGTAAGCTTGGGAGAGAGGGTGTCCGGCATGAACTCCGCGAACGTGCAATTCGGTGTCATCATTGTCGGCATTCTCGCCGGAATCTTTCTGAACAATCGCGCTGTTGAGCGATTGGAAGACCGTATCTCGAAGTCGGAAGACCGCATCAACTCCCGCTTCAACGCCCTGGACGCGCGCACCGACCGCATCTTCTCCGAGTTCGGCACCTTTCACTCCATCCAGGGCGAGCACAAAGCCAAACTCGAAGAACTCGAAAAGAAACGCTGAACCCAACTATGAGCAATCCCCAGGAGATTTCCCTATCGTGCATAAGCTAGCCCTCGGCGCAGCCGCGCCTCTTCTTCTCGCCACCGCAGTACTGGCGCAAACCTCGGCGCCCCGTCCCGCTCCAAACCCGGCAGGCGCTACGCCCGCATCCACCAAGCCCGGTCCGCCCCCGCCCGCGCACCCGCTGACCGCCGCGCAGGCGCACGAGCTCATGCAGCTGACCGGCACCGACAAGATCAAGCAGCACCTGATCGACAACGTCATGGCCTACACCCAGCGCGCCTTCCCGCCGTTTGTTCCGGCGGACGTGCGCACGGATGTGCAGACGAGCCTCGAGAAAATGGACATCGAGACTCCGACCGTCGCGACCTACCAGCGCTACATGTCGACCGAGGACGCGGCCAAGACCATCGAGTTCTATAAAACCCCCGCCGGCAAAGACCTGCTCGAAACCACGCCCGAGCTGATGAGCGAGCTGCAGCAGGCCGCGCTCAAGCAGGGTCAGCAGACCTTCCAGGCCGTAATGGAACGCCATAAAACGGAGATTGAAACCGCACAGAAGAGCTACCAGCAGCAGCATCCTCAGCCCTCGCTCGGCGGCCCGCTCGGCCCCACCGCGCCGACTCCCGGAGCGCCCAGGTCGGCCCCCCCGGGCAACAGCACCGCGCCGAAGCCTCCACAGTAGGCAGCCGCTCAGACGAGATCAGGCTTCCACGTCTCGAGGATGAGACGTGGGCCTCCTGACCGTGCGAACCCACACCGAAGGAGTCCACCCGCATGCCCGCCGCCAAACGCCCTCTCGTTCTCGCCATCCTCGACGGCTGGGGCGTTCGCGCCGCGGAAGACAATAACGCCGTCGCCCTGGCCCGCAAGCCCACCTATGACCGGCTGCTGCGGGAGTTTCCCTCGACCACCCTGCGCGCCTCCGAGCAGGCCGTGGGGCTGCCCGAAGGCCAGATGGGCAACAGCGAAGTCGGCCACCTCAACATCGGCGCGGGCCGCGTGGTCGAGATGGACATCACCCGCATCGACGGTCTGATCGCCTCGGGCAAGCTGGCCGACAATCCCGCCATTGCCGCGGCCTTCGCCCACGCGGGCCGGCACGGACGCGCGCTGCACCTGCTGGGCCTGGTCTCCGACGGCGGCGTCCACGCCCATCAAGAGCACCTTTACGCCCTGCTCCGCGCCGCCAAGGCCTCCGGCCTCGAGCGGGTCTATGTCCATGCCTTCCTGGACGGCCGCGACACCCTGCCCACCTCCGGCGCCGGTTACCTGCAGCAGCTGCTGGCCCGCATGGAGGAGTACGGCATCGGCGCGCTCGCGACCGTGAGCGGCCGCTACTACGCCATGGACCGCGACATGCGTTGGGAGCGCGAGAAAAAGGCCTCCGACGCGATGATCGCGGGCGCGGCCCAGGGAACCCCGGCGCATCATGACGCCATCGCGCGCGTGATCGAGTGCTACGGCAATGGCATCACCGACGAGTTCATGGTTCCTTTTGTCGTCACCGACGCAAACGGCGCGCCCACCGCGACCATCCGCGACGGCGATGCGGTCCTCGTCTTCAACTACCGCGCCGACCGCGTCCGGGAGATCACCCGAGTGGTAGCCCGCAACAGCGGCATCACCGCCGACAACGGCCGCGAGCTCCCGCAGATCACAGAGCAGGACGCGGCCATCCCGCCCCACACACTCCCGCGCGACCTCCACGTCGCGACCATGACGCAGTACGACAAAAACTTTGCCCTGCCGCGTGTGCTCGACCCGCAGTCCATGGACAACCTGCTCGCCAACCTCCTGGCCCAGGCCAATCTGCGCAATCTCCGCATCGCCGAAACGGAAAAGTACGCCCACGTGACTTACTTTTTCAACGGCGGCATCGAGAAGGCTTTCCCCGGCGAAGATCGCGTCCTGGTCCCCTCGCAAAAGGTCGCCACCTACGATCTCGCCCCGGAGATGTCGGCCGCGGGCGTCGCCGACGCGGTCATTCACGCCATCGAGGACCCCACGTTCGACCTGGTCGTCGTCAACTTCGCCAATGCCGACATGGTCGCCCACTCCGGCCGGCTCGCCCCCACCATCCGCGGCGTTGAAACCGTAGACGCCCAACTCGGTCGCATTTACGAGACTCTGAAACAGCGCGGCGGCGCCATGCTCATCACCGCCGACCACGGCAACGCCGAGCAGATGGTGGACCCCGGTTCCGGCGGCCCGCACACCTCGCACACCACCAATCCCGTGCCCTTTATCCTGCTCGACGAAAACGCGCGCAACTACACCCTCCGCGAAGGCGGCGCCCTCCGCGACCTGTCCCCCACCATTTTGGGCTTGCTCGGTCTCCAAAAACCGCGCGAGATGACCGGTGAGGACCTGCGCGTTTCTCGCACGTAGACCCGCGATCAGAATTGCTTGGTCTTATGCGGAAACCAGGTGAACTCGCCCCACACGCTGGTGTCTGAGTTCTGCCCGGCCCGGTACAGCGGCGCTTTCCAGGTCTCGTACTGTCCGGCAACGTGCAGCTCGTAGTCTTCGCCGATCTTTTTTCTGAGGTCGATTCCGTACTGGTTCTGGGTCGTCCCGCCCGGGATGAAGTCTTTTGCTGCCTTTACGTTACGGTAGAAGACCTGAACCTGATCCTCAGGGGAGAGATGGTAGGTGAGCCAAGCCTGGCCGCCCTTATCCTCGCGCCCGATCTGGTCCGTAAACAGGACGCCCTTGTTGGTAACGCCCTGCTGCTGCACGCCCTCATAAAACAAAAACTGTCCCCCGGCGGACCGGCTGGTCGGCGGGTCGGTCGAGGCCGCTTCCACCCGGAAATCAAGCTGAGGCACGCCCGGAACATGCGAAAGGAAGATGCCGGGGCGGATGGCCGCGCGCCGCGGCGCGGAGATGGGCAGGATGTCGTCGTGCGCGAACGCATCGGTGTAGAGCGTTAACCAGTTGCGCACAAACGGCAGCCGGTAATTGAAGTCAAACGCACTGAATCTCGCGCCGGGGTCGCGGTTGGAACTCTTCACGGCCGAGTTGGGAGCGCTGGCCGAGAAAAAAGAGCGCAAAAACGTGTGCAGCGTCACCGGCTCATGCCCGCGGCCGCCCCAGATCACCGTGCGCTCAAAGCCCATTTCCAGGTTCGCGGTCGGGTGAATGCTGATCTTTTCGGCATGCACATAGGGTCGGTTCGGCGCGGTGTGCCCTTGCAGGGATCCCACAAAGAAGTCGTACCGGATGGGCCCGAACAGCTTGTCAAACCATGGTATGTACAGCGGTTCCACCCGATTGATTTCAAACGCATAAATATTGTCCGCGTTGTTGCTCCAGGCAAAGGCCCCGCCCTTGGCCGGCCCCCACCAGTGGTCGGTTTTGCCGAAGGAGATTTCGTGGTTCAGTAGGTGGTAGGAGGCGGTGGCCTCAAGCAGCCGGAAGTAGTTGATCGAGCCAATAGGGCCGACGGGAATTGTGGGCTGGCTCGGGACTGAATTGTAGGCGATCGAGTCCACGTTTTCCGATAGGTACGAGCCCAGCAGCGGCGTGTACCCGAGCGCCGACGGAGCGTGCTGGTACTCGCCGCGTACCTGCAGGGTAAAGCGGCCCGCCTCAGCCCGCCCGCTGACCCCCGTGGCGTTGTTGATGCCCGCCTGGAACGGCCGTCCGTAGTCGTTGATGATGGTCCTGCCGAGGTGGTAGCTGTCATTGAGCGGTGTGTCCGTGATGCCGAGAAAGCGGGTGTAGACCGCGTCCAGCTCGCCGTGCGCGCCCGCGAATCCGAGATCGCCGGAAAGCTCGCGCTCCACCGCCAGCGAGATCGACTGCGCCTGCTCCGCGGCCGGCCCCCGCGCGCTTTCAACCGCATTGTCGCTCTCATCCAACATGTGCAGCACGCTCAGGCGGGTCCAGGGGCGAATGCCCAGGAACGCCGTATCCAGGTAGCCGAGCGAGTGCAAACGGTCCAGCGCCGGATACATCCAGCTGTCCATGGGAATATAGGTCGACCCCTGCCCTTCAAGGTATTGCACCGGGTAGGCCGGTCGGTAGTCGGGCGGCACGGCGACCTCGCCGGGCGGTGCTTGATAGGGCGCGTTCTTGGTTTCCGGCGCGTAGGGAGCCCGCGATGGAGGCGCGGGCTGCTGCTGCTGGTCGGTTTGGGCGCGGCCTGGGGCAGGGAAGCCGCAAGCGGCCAGCAAACAGATAGCAACGGCAATCCTCACGCTCACCTCGGTCGCTCCCATGCCCCGGCGGCCCGAATCGGGTGGGCGCGGCTCATGGGAAAGCCTAGATGATGCCCTGCGGGAACACAAGGGCGCGCGAGGTTACCTTTGGCATGAGTGGTTGCAGAACAAGGCGCCGGATCCGTCGGAAAACCAAGCCGGGTCACCCGGCGAGCTCCGCGATCAGTGTGCGTTCCAGTCGTCGCCGCCACGCCTGCGTAAACGCGCCGCGCTTGCGCAGGGCTGCTTCCAGGCGAGGCAGAGCTTGAATTTCTTCGCACTGCCCGGGGGCCCCTCGGAACGGGATCGCCTGCAACCAGCTCGGGGCTCCGCCGCCCGCCAAGCGCGCACGCACCGCGCACTCGTGGGCCACCCGGTAGATCGCCAGCGGGTCTTCCCGGTCCACCGGCACGGTTGGAAACCCCGGGGCGGCCCGCAGATGCGCCGGTCCCCCTCCGGCGGCGCCGAGACGCGGCACGGCTGCGTGGCTCGACAGGAACAGCACCGGCAGACC
>CAXTRW010000155.1:0-7251 GCA_964246765.1 uncultured Acidobacteriaceae bacterium
TGCCTCCACCGCCGCGATATTCTCTTCGCGCCCGGTCTCGAAGTTGTCCAGCCCCCGCACGTCGTCGCCCCGCCGCAGCAAAGCCTCCGCCACCCACGACCCGATAAACCCCGCACACCCCGTTACCAAATACCGTGCCATCGCCCTATCCTACCCGGCAAAGCTCGGCCGGCGGCACCCGCAGTTCGCTTCCAAGACGGCGACCGCCCCCAGCGCCTCCTCCCTCGCACTCGGTACAATCGCCGGTATGTCCTGGCGCACCCTATGCAGAACCTCTGTAGCCGCAGCCCTGTTGTCGCTCGCCGCGGCAGCCCCCGCTCAGCAGCTTGTCAACGGCTACGAACCGAAATGGTGGAAGCAAGCCGTCGTGTACCAGGTCTATCCCCGCTCCTTCAAAGATTCCAATGGCGACGGGATCGGCGACCTCCCCGGCATCACCTCCAAACTCGACTATCTGCAGAAGCTGGGCGTCAATGTTATCTGGCTAAGTCCGCACTTCGACTCCCCTAACGCGGACAACGGCTACGACATCCGGGACTACCGCAAGGTCATGAAAGAGTTCGGCACCATGGCGGACTTCGACACGCTGCTCGCGGGCATTAAGCAGCGCCACATGCGCCTCATCGTCGACCTCGTCGTCAATCACACCTCAGACGAGAATACGTGGTTCGTCCAATCACGCAGCAGCAAAACAAACCCCTACCGCGACTTCTATATCTGGCGCCCCGGACATACCGCCCCGGACGGCACCCGCACACCGCCCAATAACTACCCGTCTTACTTCTCCGGGTCCGCCTGGACGCTCGATCCAAAGACAAATGAGTACTATCTCCATTACTTCGCGGCCAAGCAGCCCGATCTCAACTGGGCCAACCCGAAGGTGCGCGAAGAGGTGTACAGCCTCATGCGCTTCTGGCTGGACAAGGGCGTTTCCGGCTTCCGCATGGATGTGATTCCGCTTATCTCCAAGCCGACAGGCATGCCCGATCTCACCCCCGAGCAGCTGAAAGCGCCCCCCAACGCCTACGCCAACGGCCCCCAACTCCCCGAGTACCTGCGCGAGATGAACCGCGAGGTTCTTTCCAAATACGACGACATGTCTGTCGGCGAAGCCACCGGCACCACCCTGGCCCAGACCAACTCGCTGGTCGACGACCGCCGCCACGAGCTCAACATGATCTTCAACTTCGACGCCATCAAGATCGGCCGCTCCGACTTCGGCCCCAGCCGGCTCGGAGGCTGGTCCCTGCCCGAGCTGAAAGCCATCTACGACGCACACGCAACGGTGCTCACCAAGCATGATTGGGATACCGTCTTTCTTTCCAACCACGACAATCCCCGCATCGTGTCCACCTTCGGCGACGACTCGCCCGCCATGCGCGTCTGCTCCGCCAAACTGTTCGAGACCATGATCCTGACCCTGCGCGGCACCCCGTTCCTTTACCAGGGCGACGAGCTTGGCATGACGGATTTCCCCTTTAAAAAGCTTTCGGATTACGACGACATCGCGATCAAAAACGCCTACAAAGCCGAGGTCGACACCGGCAAAATCTCCGCCGCCGCGTTTCTTCGCTCCCAGGCCAAGGTGGCCCGCGACAACGCCCGCACCCCCATGCAGTGGAACAGCTCCCCAGAAGCCGGCTTCACCACCGGCACCCACCCCTGGCTCGCCGTCAATCCCAACTACAAGCAGATCAACGCAGCCCAGGAAGAGTCCGATCCTGCCTCCGTCCTCCGCTACGTCCGCGCGCTGATCAAGCTGCGCGCCGGAACCCTCGCGTTTGTCTACGGCGACTTCAAAGACCTCGACCCGCAGCACCCCCACGTCTTCGCCTACACACGAACACTGGGTAAGGAGCAGTATCTGGTCGTCGAAAACTTCAGTTCCAGCCCGCTTCAGTACACGCTGCCCGAGGGCCTGCAAGCCGGAAAGCTGCTCCTGTCCGACCTTCCCCACTCGCACCGGGCAAACACCTCCACGCTCAACCTAGGCGCCTGGGAGTCCCGCATCTACAAGCAATAGCCGGCGGCGGGCTCGACTCCCCGACCTCAACACCAAACCATAGGTTCCAGTTATGCTTCGTCCTCGCGCTCTCATAGCCTTCTTCGTCTCACTTGGCATCGCATGCGCGGCAGTGTCGCTCCATGCGCAGGCAACGGCGAATCTCTCGTCACAGGGTTACTATGCCGACCCCGAGGTGCGCGTTTTCGACCATCGGTACTGGATCTATCCCACGCGCAGTGTATCTGCGGATGATCCGGCAATCGAACAGCCTGCCTTCAACGCGCAGCAGACCGAACTGCGCAAGCAGCATGTCCTTAACAAGGACTATCTGCTGCAGACGGGGCTCGATGCCTTTTCATCACCCGACCTCGTTCACTGGACGAAGCACAACTCCGTGCTCAGCGTAAAAAATGTCGCGTGGGCGGCGTATGCCATTTGGGCGCCGTCGGCGATTCAACTCAACGGTAAGTACTATCTCTTCTTCGCGGCCAACGATATTCAAAAAACCGATACTTTCGATGGAGGCATCGGCCTTGCTGTCAGCGACAAGCCTGGTGGACCCTTCGTCGATGCGATCGGCAAGCCTCTCATCGGCAAATTCCAGCATGGCGCGCAGCCTATCGATCCCATGGTCTATCGGGATGATGATGGCTCGATCTATCTCTATTACGGTGGTCAGGGCCATTGCGTAGTCGCCAAGCTCTCGAAGGATCTCAAGCACGTCATCCCCATGCCGGACGGCATGCTCTACAAAGAGATCACCCCCGAGCACTACGTTGAAGGTCCCTTCATGATCAAGCGCAATGGTACCTACTATTTCATGTGGTCTGAGGGCGACTGGGGCAGCTCCGGCTACGGCGTTGCCTATGCAGAAAGCAGCAGCCCCATCGGCCCCTTCACACGCGCAGGCAAGATCCTACAAACAGATCCCGCCATCGCCAAAGGCCCCGGCCACCACTCCGTGCTGCACATTCCCAACACCGATGACTGGTACATCGTCTACCATCGCCACCCGCTGGATAGCACCGGCATCAGCAAGCGCGTCATGGCAGTCGACAAGATGGTTTTCGATAAGGACGGCAATATCGAACCTATTATCTTGACAAAGGATGGTCCCGGCATACGGCTTCTCACTCAAGCTCGATAAATGGACCGGATGTGTCGTGAGCCGCATAGCGCAGCGAACTCCGCTCGCGGCGCCCCGCGTCTCGCGTCCGGGGTCCCCGGCGAGCGGTTCTTGCTCGCTGGGGTGGCTAGACGTGGGTTCTCCTTCGCTAACGCGAAGGACCGCACTTGGAACTAGCACACCAATTGGAAAACAGCCATAGGCGCGCGGAAAAGGAGCCGCGGCAAGCTGACTTACTTACTGCCAAGCCCGATTTCACTCTCCGGGCAGACAACACTGGGACGGATCCCCACGCCGAAAGCACACCCGGAATCCGCGCCTACCGTCCCTCCTCCAAATGACGGAGATACTCCGCCGGCGAAACCACCCTAACCTCGCCGCGAGCTCCTTCCGGGAAATGCTTTATGTTCCCCGTCGCCAGCCACGCTCCCGACACCGCCGCCAATGCCAAAAACGGCGCATCTTTCGGGTCGGGAACCGGCTCCGGCCAAACCGGAGGATCTTCAAGCCGCAAGCTTTCCTCAAGCAAAAACTCCAGCCACAAAGGAGGAAAGCCGTAGCGCCGAAACTTTGCCCGCCTGGCGACTTCCCGGTACTCATCCACAATCCAGGGGCTGGTCACCGCCTGGACCGTTCCTTCCAGCACCCAATCCATCATCAGCCGCGCGGGCGCGCTCCCCGGATTGATCCCCGCTGACACCACCACGTTCGTATCGAGAACGACCAGCCTCACCCGGCTTTGCGCCGTCCGCGCTCCACACGCACCGCATCGATCTCCCGATCGATCTCCTCGTCACTTAGCGAGTCTCCGATTGCCTCCGCCAGCCGCCAGTTCTGGCGCAGACTAGCCTTGGCCATCGCCCGCCGCAGCTCCCGGTCCTCCACCACCACATCCCCAAGCACCGGCACCAGGAAATATGCCGGCCCCTTCTGGCCCGCAAGCAGCACCGTCTCTCCTCCCGGCACCACCCCCAGGGCCTTCGATCCATAAACCCGGAACTCCCGCAGCGATACCTGTCTCATCCCTCACCTCACCTCCATACTGTAGCCATTTTGGCTACAAATCACAAGCCCTCCCCAAACGGCTCACCACACACTTTCGCGCAATGAGCCCATTTTGATTACCGATGGACCGCTCACACTCTGTATGGAACGCCTTTCCCGCCCCAAAATGGGTCATACTGGGATGCATGACGCCCGCGGACCAGCTCCCCCCGTTCAAGCTCACGCCCTTCTTCCAAACCCGCATCTGGGGCTTCGACGACCTGCGCCCCTGGTTTCCGTATCCGCCCGACCGAGACGCCGCGTCCGGCGAACCCATTGGCGAAGTCTGGCTCACCGGCGCCAGGTGCTCAGTCGCCACCGGACCGCTGGCCGGCGAAAACTTCGCCGCTGCCGTCAAGCAGTATGCCCAGGCCATCCTCGGCGCGGCTTTCGCGTCCGAAGGCGAATACCCGCTCCTGATTAAAGTCCTGTTCCCGCGCGAAAAACTCAGCGTCCAGGTCCACCCCGATGACGCCCTCGCCCAGCAAAAAGGCGAACCCCGCGGCAATCCCGAGTGCTGGAACGCGCTCGAAGCCGCGCCCGACGCGAAAGTCGCGCTCGGCTTTCAGCCCGGCGTCACGCCTGAAGCCGTCCGCGCCGCCGTTCAAGACAACGCCATGGAAAAGCTCCTCGCCTGGCTGCCGATCTCCACCGGCGACATGGTGTACGTTGACGCCGGCACCGTCCATGCCATCTGGCCCGGCTCCGTTATCCTCGAAACCCAGCAAACCTCCGATACCACCTACCGCCTCTACGACTACGGCCGCCCCCGCGAGCTCCACGTCGACGCCTCCCTCGAAGCCATGCGCGTCCAAACCGGTGCCGGCAAAATCGAGCGCAAACCTGGTCTGCGCGGAGAAACGGTCGTCGTCGACGAGCAATACTTCCGCGTTGAACGCTGGGACGGGGACGCCGCCGGCCTCAGCGCGGCGGCTCAGGAAGAAGGCGGCCCGCAGCTTCTCTTCGTCGCAGGCGGAACCCTGCGCATCGAGGGCCCCGGCTTCGAACCCTTCACCCTCAGCCGCTGCGAACTCGCCGTCATCCCGGCCAACACTCCCTCATGGGAGGCCCGCGGCGAAGCCGAGATCATGCGTATCCTCCCCCGCGGCGGCCCAGCCACCGCCGCCACCACGCTCGAAAGCGCCCTGGCCTAAACAAATTTCCGGCAATGCCGATAAAAGAAAGCGGAGACACAAATGGCATACGAACCGGAGTTCCGGCCCATCATCCTTGCCGGCGGCAGCGGCACACGCTTTTGGCCCCGCAGCCGCCGGGCCCGCGCCAAGCAGGTGTTAGCCCTCGACGGCGAACGCTCCATGATCCAGCGCACCGTCGACCGGCTCGCGCCCTTGAGCGCCCATACAGACGTTTGGGTCATCACCAACGACCTGCTGTCCCCCGAAATCTGCGGCCAGCTCGACGCCGTGCCGCGGGGCCAGGTCGTTTGCGAACCCGCCGCTCGCAACACCGCGCCGGCCGCCGGCCTCGCCGCCTTTCTGGTCGAGCGCCAAAACCCCGACGCGGTCCTCGGCATGTTCCCCGCCGATCACGTCATCGCCGACGAACCCGCCTTCGTCGAGCACATCCGCCGCGCCATCGCCATCGCCGCCGCCGGCGAAAACATGGTCGTCCTCGGCATCCAGCCGACCCGCCCGGAAACCGGCTACGGCTATATCGAGACCGGCGACCGCATGCCCGCAGGCGAGCTCCGCGTCCGCCGCTTTACCGAAAAACCGAACGGCGAGCGCGCCGAAGCTTTTGTGGCCGCAGGTAACTACTGGTGGAACTCCGGCATCTTCATCTGGACCGCCCGCACCCTCGCCAACGCCGTGCGCCAGCACCTGCCGGAAACCGCCCCCATGCTCGAAGCCATCGCCCGCGCCCACGGCACGCCCGCGTTCGATCACGTCTTCGCCGAGCTCTACCCCAAGTGCGAAAACATCAGCGTCGACTACGCCATCCTCGAGCCCCGCTCCGCCCAGGGCGAGCACCAATCCAATCTCTTCTGCCTCCAGGCCAGCTTCGGCTGGAACGACCTCGGGTCGTGGGCGGCGCTGTACGAGCACCAGCTCGAACAAGCCGAGCACGTCGACGCTCACGCCAACGTCACCGAGACCGCCGGCTTCCTCGGCGTGGACGCCCGCGGCAACTACGCCTACAGCCCTAAGAAATTCGTCTCCCTCGTCGGCGTCCGCGACTTGGTCGTCGTCGAAACCGACGACGCCATCCTGGTCACCACCCGCCACCACTCCCAGGACGTCGGCAAGG
The DNA here is from genome assembly GCA_964246765.1 of uncultured Acidobacteriaceae bacterium. Lineage (GTDB taxonomy): Bacteria > Acidobacteriota > Terriglobia > Terriglobales > Acidobacteriaceae > EB88. Next base: position 6,444 of record CAXTRW010000155.1, read on the forward strand.
TCGTCAAAGAGCTCGCCTCGCAAGGGAAGAAAGAATTGATATAGCAGGTATGCGCAGCTGCTAATACCAATCCAGCATTTTGCACCAATTTTGGAGCAATTCCTCGCGCAAAAACAGGGAGAAATGACGCGCAAATGAGCACGGAAACCATCAAATTCGGCACCGACGGCTGGCGCGGAATCATCGCCCAGGACTTCACTTTCGCCAATGTCCGCGCGGCTTCGGAAGCCATCGGAAACTACCTCCTCACGCAAGGTGCGCAGCAAAAAGGCGCCGCCATCGGCTACGACACCCGCTTCGGCTCCCGCCAATTCGCCGAAGCAGTCGCCGAAACCCTTGCAAATGCAGGCATTCCCGTAGCCCTTGCCGACCGCATCACCCCCACCCCCGCGCTTTCCATGGCGGTGCGCGACCGCGGCTGCGCGGGCGGCGTCATGATCACCTCCTCCCACAATCCTTTCCAATGGAACGGCGTGAAATACAAGGCCTTCTACGGCGGCTCCGGACGCCCCGCCATCATCGCGGAGATCGAAAAAGAGCTGGGAAAACCACTCGAAAAGGCGGAAAAACCCGCAAAAATCGAGCAAATCGACTTCGTTTCGCCCTATATTCAGGCCATCTGCGACTTCGCCGACCTCGAAGCGATCCGCCGCTCCGGCCTAAAATTCGCGGTGGACTGCATGTACGGCGCCGGCCGCGGCATTCTTGCCGATATCTTCACGAACCTCGGCGTCGAGCACGTCGAAATTCGCGGCGAGCACAACCCGCTGTTCCCCGGCATCAACCCCGAGCCCATCGAGCCCCACAT
>CAXTRW010000156.1:0-7213 GCA_964246765.1 uncultured Acidobacteriaceae bacterium
AAAACTGCATCGGGGGCCCGGTACGCGCGGGCAGGTAGCGGTAATGCGCCTGCCGCCGGGCCTGCATATACGCAAGCTCGGGCGCGTTGGCAGCGGGCTTCCAGGGCTTGGCGTCGCGGGCCTGCTGCTCGCTCAGGGGCAGGTCGAACTGCTTCACAAACGCGGACAGCGCGTCGTCGGTCAGCTTCTTTTCCTGGTGCGAGGCGTTGCGCGCCTGCGTTCCGGCAAAGCCGTAGCCCTTGACCGTTTTCGCGAGGATCACAGTCGGGCCGCCCGCGTGCTCGGTCGCGCGCTTGTACGCGTTGTAGATTTTTGCCGGGTCGTGCCCGCCCCGGTGCAGCGCCCCCAGCTGCTCGTCGGTGTAGTCCGCGACCAGCTCCAGCAGCTCGGGATACTTCCCGAAGAACTCCCTGCGCAGGTACGCGCCGCCCTTGGCCTTGAACGCCTGAAAGTCGCCGTCTACGCACTCTTCCATGCGCTGCAGCAAGAGGCCGGTGTGGTCGCGCTCAAACAGTTTGTCCCAGTCCGAACCCCACACCACCTTGATCACATTCCAGTTCGCGCCGCGGAACACGCCTTCGAGCTCGTCGATTACCCGCATGTTGCCGCGTACTGGACCGTCGAGCCGCTGGAGGTTGCAGTTGATGACAAATACGAGGTTATCCAGCTTTTCGCGCGAAGCCATGGTCAGCGCGCCCAGGGTGTCGACCTCGTCCGTCTCGCCGTCGCCCACAAACGCCCACACCTTGCGCGGGGTTTTCTCGATCAGCGACCGGTTTTCAAGATAGCGCATGAACCGCGCCTGGTAGATCGCGTTGAGCGGCCCGATGCCCATCGAAACAGTAGGGAAGCGCCAAAAGTCGGGCATCAGCCAGGGGTGCGGGTAGCTCGAGAGCCCCGGCTTGCCGCGCAGCTCGTGGCGGAAGTGGAGCAGGCGTTCGTCGTCGAAGCGGCCCTCCAGATACGCCCGCGCATACACGCCGGGCGAGGCGTGGCCCTGGAAGTAAATGAAGTCGCCCGGCTGCCCGTTGTAGTCAGCATGGAAAAAGTGGTTAAAACCCACTTCAAGCAGCGTCGCCAGCGAGGAATACGTGGCGATATGGCCGCCGATGCCCGCGTCCTTTTTGTTCTGCCCGTGCACCATCGCCATCGCATTCCAGCGAATCAGCGATTCCACCCGCCGCTCCAGATCGCGGTCGCCGGGGTAGGGCTCTTCCTCGTGTTTCGGAATGGTGTTTTTGTAGGGGGTGACGAGCTCGCCCGGCGTTGCGATTCCCGCCTCGCCCGCGCGCTTGCGCAGCGCATCCATCAGCTCGGCGCCGAACTCGGCGCCCTCCTGGACGATCACCTCGTCGAACGCTTCGATCCACTCGGCGATCTCGCCTTGAAACTCCGCCTGGGCGGGAACGGCTACTTTGGTGGCCATCGGATCACAACTCCTCGCGCGCGGTCTGGATCAGCCGGAAGACCCCGGCGCGGGGGGCCCCGGATCTACGAAAAATTAGCGGGTCCCGCGGCTCCGGTGCGCGGCGGCCGGGGTCGCCTTGGCGCCGGAGGTCGCGGAAACCGCCTGGTCCAGGTAGGAGAACAGCATCTGCGGGTCGCTCACCTGGACAAACGGGTAGCCGGGATCGTGCGAGTGCGCCGTGACCACCCAGATGGTGGGCGTGCGGTTCACCCCCAGGCGCCTGCCCAGATCCTTGTCCGCTTGTATCTCGGCGGCGAGCTTACCCTGCGGATCGATCACAAACGGAATCTGCACACCATGCTGCTGCGCAAACTTCTGGGTCGCCTGATCCAGATCGTCCTTTGTAGCGATGGACTGCTGCGCGGCGAAGATCGCATCGCGGTACCCCTCGCCCAGCTTGGGCGACTTCTCATCGAACCAGCGGGCATTCACGGCCGCCTGCGGACTCCAGACATGGCCGGGGATGAGGAAGTCGTGGCGTTCGATCGGGACATGGTACTTTTCCATGGCGCTGACGATCGCGGGGTTGGCAGCCGCGCAGGCGGGGCACTCCATGTCGGAAAACTCCACAATCGCCACATTTGCGCCCGCGGGCGGCTTCAGAGCGGGCGACTCGATCATGGAAGCGGGCACCTGCGGCGCCTGCGAAAACTGCGCCTGCGCGGCAAAGGGCGCGGCGCTCAGAACCGCTGCGACCAGGCCGGCGGTATGGAAGCGTGAAAACATGGCTCTTACTCCTCCCCCCGCCGGACCGGAGCCGGGTTCAGGGGCTGTAAACTCAAATTCGTGGCGGCCGCTTAGCTGCCCGGAGACAACCGAATGCGCATCCTGCTTGCACTGCTTGCGGCCCTAGGCATCATCGTATCTTCGCTCGCGCTCGGGGTCCACTACTCCCACGACACCCAGCCCTGCGACATCAACGCCCACTGGGACTGCGGCATCGTCAACCACAGCCGGTTCGCCGTTTTCCATGGAGTTCCGGTGGCGGCGATCGGCATCGTGGGCTACGCTCTGCTGCTGATCCTTGCTGTGTTTGGACTGCGGAAGCTGCTTCTCGTAAGCGCCGCCGTGGGCCTGTGCTACGCGCTCTATCTGACCCACATCGAACGCGACCTGCTGGAGGTTTGGTGCCTGTACTGCGTCTGCTCGCAGGCGATCATCGCGCTCGTCACGCTGCTTGCCGCCGGGTGGGTCGCGCTGGGGCGCCGCTCGCCCGCTCGTGACCGTCGGAGGGCCGCTACACCGGTCTAGAGACCGTCCCCGGCGCGGGCGCCGTGCCGGACGTGCAGGACTCGTATCTGTGTCCGGCCAACCCGGTAAAGAACGCGATACACATGAGGCCGCGAACCATATAAAAGCTGCCGGTGTGCGGGCGACCAGCGAGCGGACCGCCACGATCCGGCAACTCCGACAGACTTGCGATAGTTTCTTCAAGGCCTGCGAGCCAAGCTTGCGCCTTCAGGCTTCTCCTGACGCCGATGAAGTCGCCGATTTCGATGATGTCCAGCTGCGCTCGCCTGGAGAGCCTAACGCGATAAGCCAAACTTCCGCCGTATTTCTTCAAAGACTTCCTCTATCGGATAGGACCGCCCCATCTCGAAGTCCTCTTCGCCCTGGCGGATGCCCTCTTCCTCGCTGGCCAGATCGGCCAGGTTTCGGAGCCGATCGTATTCGCGAGCGTCCAGCAGAACAGCCTGCGGCGCTTCTTCGACGGTCAAGTAAATCGGGCTTTTAGTTCCTTCAATCTCGCTGAAAATCGCCGCAGCCCCAGTTTCGAGCGCTGTGAGCGGGTATGTATCGCGAATGAGTGTCGGCATAATTTCTCCTCCTGCCTGATCGTAGTCTGTTTACAGCTTAAACAGCTCCCGCAGCCGCCGGGTCTGGTTGCGGCTCACCGGGATTTCCGAGCCCTTTTTGTCGTCCATCCGCAGCTGGTAGCTCGACTTAAACCACGGCACCACCTCGCGGATATGGTTCAGGTTGACCACGTACGACCGGTGGGCCCGCCAGAACACCGCCGGGTCCAGCAGGTCCAGCAGCTCTTCCAGTGTGCGGCACTTGGACTGCCCTTCCAGCGTGGCCGTCGCGACCGAAACCGTGCCGTCCCCGACCGAGGCGAAGCAGATGTCCTTTTGATCGACCAGCAGAAGCCGCGACCCCGCCTGGAGCACGATTTTCGCGGCGGCGGCCGGCTTGTGCGCGCTGGTTTGCTCGATCAAGCGCAGCAGGGCCGATAGCTGGGCTTCCGCAACCACCGGCAGAGGCACGGTCGCTTCCGATTGGGCCTGCACCCTGTTCCGGGCGCGGCCCAGCGCCTGCACCACCCGCGCGCGATCAAACGGCTTCAGCAGGTAGTCGATGGCATTGACGTCAAACGCCCGCACCGCGTACTGGTCGAAAGCGGTCGCGAAGACGATTTGGGGCAGCGACTCCGCGCCGTCGGCCTCGAGCAGCCTGCGCAGCACGGCAAAGCCGTCGAGCCCCGGCATCTGCACGTCCAAAAAAACCACGTCCGGACGGTGCGCCCGGATCAGCTCCACGGCTTCAATCCCGTTGCTGCCCAGCGCCAATACCTCGACATCGGCCTCGCCTTCGAGCAGAAACTCGAGCTCCTCGCGGGCCAGTTGCTCGTCGTCGACGATGAGTGCGGTGAGCGCCATGCGCAGGGTGAGTGTACGCCTCTACTGCTCGTCGCGAAAGGCATACAGACGCTCCGGCGCGTCTTCCCGGAGGCGGTCGGAGCCGCACCGCACGCAAAACCGATCGGCCAGCCCCATGGTTCCGTAGCAGCGGCGGCAGCTGGCCAGAAGGTGGTACGCGCATTGCGGGCAAAAGTGGTCCGCGGACCCGACCCGGCAGCCGCACGCCGGGCAAAGCGAAACCAGCGGCGCCCGCAGCAGGAAGTACAGCACGGAACCGAGCCCGCCCGGCAGCAGCAGGCACACCGGGATCCACAGCCGCGCCCGCATTCCGCGGCGCCTGGTGTCGCGCGAGACATAGCCCACCATCAGCATGTACAGCGCCGAGAGGGCGCTCCAGGAAAGCGCCAGGTACAGTCGCAGCCCAAACGGGGGCGGGTGGTGATGGTGCGCCGGAACGACGGTCCAGAAGAAGTACAGCACACCCACGAACGCGCCCGCCGCGGACGCCGCGGACCAGCGCGGGATCATGTGCAGCTCCGAGGCGAACGAAGGCCGCTCCTCGGCCGTCGCCATGGGTTCCGGGCGCATAGGCTAGCGCCTCCCGTCGCGGGCGTGCTCCGGCGAGCGCCGGTTTTCCCCGATAAAAAACAGCGCCGCGGCCAGCGCCGCGATCACGCTCGCGCCGAACGCCGCCAAAAGGCCTGGCAGGTCGCCGGACAAATCCAGGATGGAATCGCTCCCAAGCACCCCGTCGATGCCGGCCCACACCGCAGGCGCCAGGGCCAAAGCCAGCGCGCCGGTCAGCAGCAGGGCCAGGATCAGGCTTCGGCGCTCCCCCGCACGGTCGGAGCGCCGGGCGGCTAAGGCGTTATAGACGGAGCGCCGGGTCCGGAGCGCCAGCGCTCGATCCCGCGCGGCTTCCGCGCCGCACAGCGCGGCCACCACCCGGGGGTCTGGTTTTTTTCGCTCTTGTTCTGCCGGCAAACTCATCGGCGCACATCCTCTTGCGGGCGGCTCCAGGCCTGTGCCACGCGGGGCCGCAGGGCAGCCAGCCCACGATACAGCCGCGACTTCACCGTCGACAAGGGCGCGCCCGTGACCGAGGCGATCTCTTCAAGCGCCAGCTCCTCATGGAAGCGCAGCACCAATACTTCGCGGTGCAGCGGCTCCAGAGTCAACAGCGCTTCGGCCACCAACTCGCTGTTCTGCCGCAGCAGGCAGTTGTCGAAGGGCGTGGGTTCGGCGCTGGCCACCTCAAACGGCCGGTTTTCGTCCGCGCCCTCCGACATCTCCTCCAGGCTCGCCATGGTGCGGCGGCGGCGGAAGTCGATCAGCAGGTTGCGCGCGATGGTGAACAGCCAGGTATCGAACCGGGCGTTGCCGTTGTATTGGCCGCCGCGCACGAGCACCCGCATCCAGGTTTCCTGGAACAGGTCCTCGGCCAGTTCGCGGTTGCCGGTCAGGTACAGCAGGTAGCGCAGCAGCCGGTGCTGGTACTCGACGATCAGCTGGTCGAGCAGCAGCGGGTCGCCCGTTTTGAGCCGCGCCGCGATCTCCGCATTGGCAGATCCGGCGCCGGCTTTGAAAATACCCGCAACGCTGCTCATGTCTGGAGTCTAGACGCCCGCGCCCCGCGAAAGGACGCATCGCGGCCCCGCTAAACTGAAAGAGATGGAAATTCTGTACGGACTGCACCCGGTCGAGGAAGCCGTACGGGCCGGCTCGCGGCGGTTCGATCATGTGTGCTTGCTGCGCGAGCGCTCCGATGCCAGGCTTGAACGCCTGGCCGCCCTGTGCCGGGAGCGCGGCATCCGCCTGCGCCTGGAAGGCCGCGAAACCCTGAACGAGCTTGCGGACACGACCGCGCACCAGGGGGTGGTCGCGCTGGTCCGGCCCCGCGCGGCTGCCGACTTGGCCGACCTGCTCGCCCCGCGCGCCGAGCCCGCTCTGCTGCTGGCGCTGGACGGCGTGGAAGACCCGCAGAATTTCGGGGCGCTGCTCAGAACAGCTGACGGCGCAGGGGTCCACGGGGTCCTCGCGACCGAGCGCCGCGCCGCGCCCCTGAGCGCGGTCGCGGCCAAGGCGGCGGCCGGGGCGGCCGAGCACGTCCCCCTGGCGCGCGTCGTGAACATGACCCGATCCCTCGAACAGATCAAATCCGCTGGCATTTGGGTTTTGGGCCTGGACGAGCGCGGCGCGACCGACTACGACCGCTTCGACTACACCGCCCCCTGCGCGTTGGTGCTGGGGCGCGAGGGCGCGGGCCTCCATGACCTGGTCAAGCGCACCTGCGACCACCTGCTCCGGATACCCATGGCCGGGGCTATTGCGTCTTTAAATGTGTCGGTCGCCGGCGCGGTGGTTTTGTTTGAAGCCGCCCGGCAAAGACGCGCGGCCGCCGCCCCCGAACCCGCCGCGCCCGCGAAACCAAAAAAACAAAAAGGCATGGGCTCTTTCTGAACTCTTTTCCCCTGGTTCTTCTGGCGGCGCTCACCCCGGCGCTTCCGCAGCAGCCGGCAGGGTCGCAAACCCTTCCGCCCTCGCCGGCGCAAACCCAGCCACACGGAACGGTCGTGTTTTCCCGCTCCGGCAACACGCCCGCGCCCAAAATCGCCGCGGACACCCTGCCCGCGCCGGCCGCCGCGCCGGTGACCGACGCCATGCGGGCCGCGCCCATTTTCACGGCCTACGATCTTACCGTCCACCTCCGGCCCGCCGACTCGTCGCTGGAGGGCGAAGCGCGCCTCACGCTGCGCAACGGCGGCCCAAGCTCCCTGCGAATCCTTCCTCTCCAGCTCGGCTCCTCGCTCCACTTCGAGCAGATCCGCAGCGAAGGCAAGCCGCTCACCTTCGCCGCACACCGAATCGAGAGCGACGCCGACCAGTCCGGCGCACTCACCGAAGCCGCCGTCGCGCTATCCGCGCCGCTTGCGCCGGGGGCCGCGATCGCGCTCACGGTCGACTACGCGGGAACGTTGGAGGCCTCAAGCGGCCGCCTGGACCGCGCTCAGGCCTCCGCCGCGCTGGCCGGTGAAACGGACTGGGACCGGGTCAGCGACGGGTTCACAGCCCTGCGCGGGTTCGGCAACACGGTGTGGTACCC
>CAXTRW010000157.1:0-2622 GCA_964246765.1 uncultured Acidobacteriaceae bacterium
GGTAGCGGTTTTCAAGGTGGGCCAAGGCCCCAAAGATCAGGTCAGAGCGCATGCTCGGAGTAGCTCCTTCAATGAAGTCATCCAAATATGAGTTGCAGTTACCGATTTGGATGAGGAACAGCAGCCCTTTGCTGCAAAGGTTGCTGAATTGATTCGATACGGGAACATGATTCGGTTGTTCCCGGCTGGTTAGACGCGACAAGTATGAAATAGATGCGCTTGCTCGCTTTTGCAAAATGCGCCCGGCATAGCTGCTTGAGCCCTGGTAACTTCAGGGCCGGCCGGGACGTGTCTGTACTGCGGAACGCCCGGAAAATCGCAGCCGTCCGCGCAGCACTCACTCAAATTAATCCCGAAAAGCACACAGGTCAATACTTTTTTTCATAGAGCGCGGTCTTTTTGCGAGAGTCGTGAGCTGGGAAACTGCTTTACACTTGCGAGCGATGGAAAACAGCTCCTCACCGGCGTCGCGCCCCATGCGCATTGCGTTTTTTTGCCCCACTGTGTCGGGCACGGGTGGGGTCGAGTCCGCGACCCGGAACCTGATTGCCGGATTTCGTGAGTTGGGCGATCAAACTCACCTGTTTCTGTTCGGCGGCTCCTATGATTCTGTCTGGCTGCGCGATCTGGAGTACACCCGGTTCGGCACCCCGGAGATGAACCGCTGGGCGCGCATCGGCCTGTATGCGTGGGGGGCGGCCAAGGCGGTCGCGGGCTGGAGGCCCGATGCGGTGATCTGCTCGGACGCGACCACCATTCAGATGGCCAGGCTGGGGCGCAGACTGGCCGGCAAGCGCGACATTGCGCTCTGCTCCTGGATCCACTATCCGCTGCAACATGTGCGCTTCAAGGAAAGGCTGGGGCAAGCCGATCTTCATTTGGCGATCAGCAGCGAGATCGCGCGCGACCTCCAGGCGCTTCTGCCCGGGCAGCGCGACAAAGTGTTTACCGTCTTCAACGCTGCCGACATTGAGGAGGCTTTCCCGGTTTCGCGCTCCCGCTCGGCGTCGTTTCTGTACGTCGGCCGGCTCACCTTTGACGATCAAAAGCGAGTCAACGACCTGTTGCTCGCCGTTGCCGGCCTACGCGGCGAGTGGAAGTTGAAGATCATCGGCGCCCCGGTCATCGGCTTTGAAAGCCATGGCGAGCGCCTGCACTCGCTCGCCGCGGAGCTGGGCATTGAAAGCCGGATCGAGTGGCTCGGCTGGCAGCCGAACGCGTGGAAAGCGGCCGGGGACACCACCGCGCTGGTGATGCCCTCGGGCCGGGAAGGCTTCCCCATGGTCCTGGTGGAAGCGCTCGCGCATGGTATCGTTTGCGTCAGCAGCGACTGCGAAAGCGGCCCGTCTGAGATCATCGAGCCCGGACGGAACGGCTGGCTGTACCCGGTGGCCGACGTCCCCGCCCTGACCGCGCTTCTGCAGGCTCTGGTGGATGCGCCGGAAGCGCTCCCAACGCAGGCGGCGGTCCGGGAAACGGTTCTGCGGTTTCGGGCGTCGGCCATCGCCCAAAAGGCCCGGGACGCGGTTCTGGCGGTAAAAGCGGGAGCGCTGTAGAGGGACCCGGCAGCGTTGCCCCCAGGCCGGCCTCCTGCTACTATCACTCTTATCCCGACCGCCTCTCCGGCGGCGATGTTTTGGGGCTATAGCTCAGCTGGGAGAGCGCCTCGTTCGCAACGAGGAGGTCAGCGGTTCGATCCCGCTTAGCTCCACCAACACTCAAGCAGGAAAGCCATCGGACGGCTCGAACCTGTGTGTTTGCTCGTCACAGACGAGCACTTCGCCGGAGCCGATCTGGTACACCCACCCGGAAACCAGCAGTTTGCCGCGGGCAACAGCGCCCGCGACCGACGGGTGGGTTTTGGCGTGGGCTATCTGCAAAAGCACATTTTGCCTGGTCAGGTTGGCCAGCTGATCGTCCGGGCCGGCGGCTTCGCGCGCGACGCTCAACGAGGACTCCGCATACCGCATCCAGTGGCGGACCGCGGGCAGCTGATCCAGCGAGGCCGGGTCCAGCAACGCTTTCATGGCGCCGCAGTCAGAGTGGCCGCAGATGACCAGGTGCTCGACACCCAGCGCGTCCACTGCGTACTCGATCACCGCGGAGACGCCGTCGAGCTCTTCGCCGTGGGGCGGGACGATGTTGCCGATGTTGCGGGCCACAAAGATTTCGCCGGGGCCCGACTGGGTGATCAGTGCGGGGTCGACGCGGGAGTCGGCGCAGGTGACCATCAGCGTGTGGGGCCGCTGCGGCTCGGCGGCCGCGCGGCAATAGGCCTCCCGGCGTTCGGGGTACACTTCGGTGCGAAACTTGTGGATGCCTTGCCGGAGCCGTTCGCGTACGTCCATGCTTTCCAGAGTATGCGATTTCCTCCCGGCATCGTAGGCTGTGTGTGAGGAGAAACGAATGGCGAGCAAAGCGATGATATGGGCGGCAGCGGTGTTGCTGCCGGCAGGCGTGGCGGCGGCGCAGAACACGCCCAAGAGCGTGGCGGTGCAGATGGAAACCGCCGCCGGGCAGGACGGCGGGCAGGTGACGCTGATTCAGGAAGCGCACGACGTCAAGGTGGAAACCGACCTCAAGAGCCTGGATCCCGGCATGCACGCCATCCCCATCCACCAG
>CAXTRW010000157.1:2632-6252 GCA_964246765.1 uncultured Acidobacteriaceae bacterium
ACGCCCCGGACTTCAAGAGCGCGGGCCCGCACTTCAATCCGGCGGGCAAGGAGCACGGCAAGCTCAACCCCAAAGGCCACCACGCGGGCGACCTGCCGGTGAACCTGACCGTGGGCGACGACGGCATGGTCAAGAAAACCTTCACGACCACGGACATTACTCTGGACCCCAAAGCTGCCAACTCAGTGTTTGCGAACGGGGGGACGTCGATCATCGTGCACAAGGGACCTGATGATATGAAGACGGACCCCTCCGGCAATGCTGGCGCGCGCGAGAGCTGCGGGGTCGTCAGCTTAAAGAACGCCTCAAGCAAAGCCGGCGGGAACAAGACCAAGGGAGAGCACGAAGGGGCCAGCAATCACTAGCTGCTGTGGGGCAGCGGCTTGGACATGACCACGAACGAGCAGGGCATTTTGACCGGCATCTGCTCGGAGGGGAAGGGCGCCGAGCCGGTGACGCGGTAGCCGAAGCGCTCGTACAGGGGCGGCAGCTCGGTACGCTTGTCGACCACCGTGAGCTCCATTTCGCGGCAGCCCATTTCGCGGCAAAACTCCTCGGCGGCGGCCATCAGGCGCGTCCCGACGCCTCCGCGCTGGCGCGCGGGCGATACGGCGAGCATGCCGATGTACCCCCGCTCGCCGCGCAGTTCCACATAAATGGAGCCGATGAGTTCGCCGGCGTCTTCGAGCAGCAGAAATCGGCCGCTCGCCAGGTGGGCGCGCACTTCGGCCTCGTCCGTGCGCTCGCCGACCTTGAAGAACTTCTCGACCTGGTAGGCGGCGTTGACCAGCGCGACCAGCGCCGGAGTGTCCGCTTCGGTTGCGAACCGAAAATCGCGCATCATTTTCCCCTTCCAAAAAGGCAAGGCCGAGCGTGGCGCCCGGCCTTGCCCTCGAGCAGCCGCGCCTACATCGTTGTCGGCATGTTGCTGTGCGCTGCTTGCCGGGCGGCATCGGCGCGCTCGGCTGCTTGTTCCAGTTGTGTGGCCTGGCCCATGACCGCGACCGCCTTTTTGATCTCCGGGTCCCATTCCGCGCGCGCCCGCGCCCCGTCTTCCTCGGTGTAGGTCGAGCTCAGCAGCTCCGCCAGGATGTTGGCCTTGACCCAAGGCAGCACCGGGGTGAGGTCCGCGTCGCTGAACGTAATGTTTTTGGTCCGCAGGAACTGCTTGTAGCTGTCCAGCATTTCCGGCGTCACCTGCGCGTCCTTGGCGACCTGGTGCTTGGCGAGCCACTGCTGGGCGAAGTCGAAAAAGGTGTAGTGCGCGATCAGCAGCCGTTCGAGATGCGTGGTCTTGGGCTCCTCAAACGGCACATCCGGGGCGATGCCGTCGCCGCCGTACTCAGTTCGTCCGGAATCGGTCAGCTTAACCTCGCGGTCTTTGTCGCTCTGCGGTTTGCCGTGGTTGGAGTAGTAGTCGTAGAGCGAAACGCCCTCGTAGTTGCGCTGGATCAGCCGTCCGCTGGGGGTGTAGTAGTGGTAGGTCGTCAGGGTCAGGCCGGTCGAGTCGCTGAGCTGGTACACGGTCTGCACCAGGCCCTTGCCGAAAGTGGTAGTTCCGAGAATCAGCGCGCGGTCGTGATCCTGGAGCGCGCCCGAGATGATTTCAGCCGCCGAAGCCGTCCCGTGATTGGTCAGGATCACGATCGGGTAGGTTTTGCCGTCGTTGCCATGGTTGGCGCGGTAGATTTGCTCCGGGTAGGCGCGGCCGCGCTGCGAAACGATGACCTGGCCGCGCTTGAGGAACTGGTCGCACACCGCGACCGCCTGGTTCAGCAGGCCGCCGGGGTTGTCGCGCAGGTCGAGCACCAGGCCGTGCATGTCGCCGAAGCTCGCGAGGGCGTCGGACACCTCCTTGCCGGTGGTCTCCTGTACGGCCTTAATATGGATATAGCCGATGCCAGGCTGGATCTGGTAGGCCAAATCGACGGAATTGTTGGGAATTTCGGCCCGAACCAGGTCGAAATTGAGCGTTTGCGCGCTGCCCGGGGTGTCACCCGCGCGGGTCACGGTCACGCGCACGTGGGTGCCCTTGTCGCCCTTCAGCAGGGTGACGACATCGTTGGAATCGAGCCCGTCGGTGGATTTCCCGTCCACAGCGGAGATGACGTCGCCGGGGTGGATGCCGGCTTTGTAGGAGGGAGTTCCCGCGAAGGGCTTCAGGACCACGGTGCGCTGCTTGTCGCCGATCAGCTGCGGCTGGATCAGCATGCCGACGCCGTAGTAGCGGCCGCGCTGCTCCTCCATCAGCTTGCCGTAGCTTTTGGGGTCGAAGAAGTTGGAGTGGGGGTCGAGCGTGCGCAGCATGGACGGGATGGCCCCGTCATAGATGGTGTCGTCCGGCTTGTCGCCCGTGAACGGCTCGGCGTAGTTCTCGTTCACGGTCGCGTAAACGGACGCGAACTGCTTGAGGGAGTCGCGGAAGTCCGTGTCGCTGTTACCTGAGGCTTGTGCGTGGACTTTTTCGCTTGCCACCACGCCGGCCAGGCCGCAGGCTGTAAAGAAAGCAATGAGGGAGAAGGCAGTGCGGCGGGCGCGGGGTGACATGGATGAGTGGGGCCTCGATGTGGGTTTGAGTATACCAAGGCGGACCGCGCGGCCGGGAATCGAAGGAGACCGATGAAGCGCGGCAGTGTTTTGAACCGATGGATGGATCGTTACGCGGGCATTCCCGCGCTTTTGTTTACGTCTCCGTTTCGCCGCCGGGGCCGGCTGCCGGGCGAGGTGCGGCGGCTGGGGGTGACGGCCTCGCCCACCCTGGGCGATACCCTGCTCACCTCCGCGGCGCTAGGGGACCTGCGCCGGGCATTCCCGCAGGCGCGCATTTTATTTTTTTGCTCCTCGGGAAGCCGGGCCGCAGCCGAGCTGCTGCCGGAGGTGGACGAGCTGGTTTCCATTTCCATGACCGACCCGCTGCTCACGGTGCGGGCGTTTCGGGCGCAAAGGCTCGATTTGCTGGTCGATTTCACGCCTTGGCAGAGGATCACGGCGTTTTTCGCGGCGGCTTCCGGGGCGCGGTTCCGGGTGGGCTTCCGGGCCGCCGGCCAGCACCGGCACTGGCATTACGACCGGGTCGCCGAGCACTCGCGCGGCTGCCACGAGGTCGAAAACTTTAGATCGCTGGTGCGGGCGATCGGGGTGGACGCGACGAGCGAGCCCCGGCTCCGGACGCCCTGGCTCGGGGCGCGGGGTGAGAGTGAGATTGTGGTGTTCCACCCCTGGGCGTCGGGTGATCGCAGCACGGTACGGGAGTGGCCGGAGGCTTGCTGGGTAGACCTGGCCCGACGGCTGGGGACCCCCCCGGGAACGCGCTTTGTGGTAACCGGGGCGCCCTCGCAGCTTGCGAAAAGCGAGGCTTTTTGCCGGGCCCTGCGCGACGGGGGCGTTCGGGCTGAGCCGTTTGCCGGGGCAGCCGGCCTGCGCCCGCTGACGGAGCTGCTCCACTCGGCCGCTCTGGTGGTGTCCGTCAATACAGGCATCATGCACCTGGCGGCTGTTTTGGGCGCGCCCACGGTGGCCATCAACGGGCCGACCGCGAGCCACCGCTGGGGCCCGCGCGGGCCGCGCGTTCGGTCGGTCGCCACGCCGGGCGGCCGCGGCGGGTACCTGCACCTGGGTTT
>CAXTRW010000157.1:6262-7153 GCA_964246765.1 uncultured Acidobacteriaceae bacterium
CGCGGGCAGCCCGTGGACCCCATGAGCTCGACGCCGGTCAAGGACGTGTATACCGCCTGCGTGCAGCTTGCGCCCCAGCTCGCGGCAGTGCCGGCCGGGCCCCCGCCGCGCGAGCAGCCTTTATCTTGAGCTGCCGCGCTCTTCTCTTTTCAGGGAGTCGGTCGCGTAGTAGCTTACGCACTGTCCGCTCACGTTGTAGTCGGAGGCCAGCTCCAGCAGACTGGACCCATTCTGGGCCGGGAGCAGGGCTGAGGAGTAGTTAGGGCAGTAATTGTCATAGGCCGTGGGCACTTTGACGGGGGCGGGGATGGTCGTCCACGGGCCGGAGCCGTCCGCGGTCGTGTTGACGAACAGAACCTGCCCGTTTTGCGAGGATTCAGCCCCATTCGCGTCGAAAAGCACCTGCCCGACCAGCAGAAGCGCGCCGTTCGCGGAGGGTTGGTAGGGCGCCCAGAAGTTGGCGGGCGCGTGCTCCAGATACTGGCCGGTGGTGGTTTTGACCGGAGCGCCGGTGTCGGCGGGCGCGCCGAAGTTCCAGCCGTCGGGCGAGGTGCGGGAGAACACGGTGCAGGCCGCGGGGCCGCACAGCTCGTAGCTCATAAAGAACGTCCCGCTCGGTAGTTTGCTGACCCGGGCCATGCCGGGGCGGTCGGCCTGGATGGTGCTGGCTACGGTGTCGGTGAAGTCCTGCCAGTCGGCGCCGTCGTAGGTGCGGGCCTGGGCCAGCTTTTGGCTGCAGCAGGGGTCGGTTTCGTCGGACCAGAACATGGCCAGCGCGCCGCCGTCGGCGATGGTGAACTCGGGCTCCCACAGGCCGTGTTTGGAGTCGCCGCGGGTGATGGGCGTGGAGGAGAACTCCCACGTCCGACCCTGATCGGTGCTCGTGTAGAT
>CAXTRW010000158.1:0-4915 GCA_964246765.1 uncultured Acidobacteriaceae bacterium
CCCGTCCCCACGCCCGCAACCCAGGCGTCCACCCGGCCCTCCATCTGCTCCCAGATCTCCCGCGCCGTGGTTTCGTAGTGGAACGACGGGTTCGCCCCGTTCTCGAACTGCCCGGCATAAAAGCAATCTGAGCGCGAGTCCACCAGCGCATGCGCCGCGCGCAGAGCCTCCCGTATCCCGCCCTCTTCCGAGGTCCGCCGCACGTCCGCTCCAAAGGCCCGCATCAACGCGACCTTTTCTTCCGCGAACCCGAAAGGCACAAACAGCACCACTCCATACCCGCGATTGATCCCCGCCAGCGCCAGGCCAACGCCCGTGTTCCCCGCGGTCGCCTCCACAATCGTCATGCCCGGCCGCAGAGCCCCGCGCCGCTCACCGTCCAGCACAATGCCCAGCGCCGCCCGGTCCTTCACGCTGCCGCCCGGGTTCAGGTACTCGAGCTTGGCAAACAGCGCAGCCCGCCCGGCAACCGGCGCAAGCCGACGCATCTCCACCAGGGGCGTTTCGCCGATCAAATCCAGAACGCTCGAAGCCACCCGCAGCAAACTCAAGCCTGCTCCCGCACCGTATCCTGCTTCAGCACATGCGCCAGCATCTCCTTGATCCGCGTGTTGATCATCGAGCAAGGCAGCAGCATGGGCGACTTCGTGCACTGAATGGTCAGCACGCCCCGCGGCTCGTCGAAATCCCACCGAACGGTTACGCCGCTGTGCGAGGCCTCGCCCCGATCGCCCTGTCCAACCAGGCCCGGCAAGCCGATCCGCGCGCCCTGCTCCAGAAAGCTCACCAGATGCGCCCGCGTAAACCCCGGCACCGTCACCGCCTCACATCCCGCCATCGTCGTCTCCCCGCCCCGGCACCGGGACGTCATACGCGTTTAAAAGCATCGAAATCATCGCATAGCAGCCCGTGAGATACACAAGCTCCGCCACACCCGCTTCCCCAAACGCAGCCAGGGCCGCCTGGTAAGTCGACTCCGGCAGCTGGCCGCCTCGGCTGAGCAGCGACGCCACATCGTAAGCCGCCGCCTCCTCCACCGTCAGGTCCGAAGGCCGTTCCCCCGCCGCAATTGTCGCGATCTTGGCCGCCGACAAGCCCGCTTGTCCCGCCACCACCTCATGCGAGTACAGCTCATAGCGCGAGCCCAAGCGGGCCCCCACCACCAGGATCGCCGCCTCATGCGCCGGCTTGGGCAAAGTCGAGTGCGCGGTCAGCGCGGTAAATACACCCCAAGCCGCCGCCCCAACCTGCGGAAACCGGAGCATCGCCGGAAACGGCCCGATCAGCGCCCCATCCGCGCGCGCCGACACGAACCCTTTCAGGTGCGCCTCCACCCCAGCTTTCATGCTTTCGTACAGCGGTTTTTGCTCCGGAGAAAGCTCCTCCGGCGGTATAGCTTGCACGCGCATCCTGCACCTCCCATGGTGTAGATGCAGCTACTTGCCGCCGCCCGCCTCCAGGCTCACCTGCGGCTCTCCCGCGCCCCCAGCCGCCGGAGTCTTCGGGTAGTACCCGCTCCGGGTCCGCACATTCAGGCCCCGCTTGCTGCCCGCCGCATGGGCCAGCACCCGCACCTGCCGGTAGCCGCCCGCGCTCTCGGGCTTGGTCGAGTGATACCCAATCGTGTACTGCGACCGAATGTCCTTGGCCACCTCATCCGCCACCGCGTCGACGTCGTTCAGCGAATGGGGGAAATACGCGATCCCGCCCGTTTCCTGCGACAACAGCTGGAGCGCCCGCTTGGCCTGGCGCGCTTCGTGGCCGCCGCCGTCCTCGCCGAACAGCAGCCCGATGCAGTACACAATAGGCCCCTGCAGGTCCTGCACCCGCCGGATGGTCTGCTCCAGCGTCAGCCCCGAGGCGTTGTCCTCGCCGTCCGTGATGATCAGGATCACCTGCTTCGGCCGCTTCGCCCCCTTGCTCAACTCATCCGCCGAAGCCACCGTCGCGTCATACAGCGCCGTCCCGCCCTTCGAGTCATAATGGGCCAGCCCGTCGCGCAGTTTGTTCAGGTTGCTGGTGAAGTCCTGATCGATAAACGCTTCGTCCGAAAAGTTGACTACAAAGGCCTCGTCTTGCGGGTTCGAGGCCCGTACCAGGTCCAGCGCCGCCTCGTTCACCGCCCCGCGCTTGGTCCGCATCGAGCCTGAGTTGTCCACCAAAATACCCATGGACACCGGCGTGTCCGAGTGCTGAAACGCCGCGATGGTCTGCGGCACACCGTCCTCAAACACGTGGAAGTCATCTTTGGCCAGATCGTTCACCAGGCGCCCCTGGTCGTCGAGCACCGTCGCGTTCAGCACCACTTCCTGCACGTCCCGCCGCAGCGTGTACCGGCCGCCGGTCTTGCCCACGTCCTCCGCGCCCTTGGCCGCGGCCGCCTCGTTCAGCGCCCCCGGCTTCACCCCGGCATTGTCGGCCGCGTCGGGCGAAACCACCGGGTCATGCTCTACATCAAGCGAGGGCTGCTGCTCGGCCGGGTACACGGGCGCGGCCGTCTGGGCCCACACTCCCACCGACGCAAAAAGAAAAATCGACAAAACACTACAAACCAGGCGCATAGTAACCAGACCGGGCATGGACCGTCAGCGGCGGCAGTCCTGCCGGCGGTTCCAGCTTTACCTTTACCTTACGCCACTTACCGTCCCGCTTCCCGTCGGTCGACCGGTATCCCAGCACGTACTCGTCACGGATCTCGTCGGAAATCTTCTCTGCCACGTCCGTCATGTCGTTCAAATCGTTGACCCGGAACAGCCGGCCGCCGGTGTCCTCGCAAAGGTCGTTCAACAGCAGCGGCCCGAGCCGCTCCTCGGTGGTGGGCGCGTATTCGTCAAAAATGCCCAGCGCATACATCTGCACGTCGCTCTCGCGCACCATCGACCGCACCTCGTTTTCGGTGTACCGCGAGCGGTTGTCGCCCCCGTCTGAAACCACCAGCAGAGCCTTGCGCGCATACTTGGCTTCCTTCATCTTGTTCACGCCGTAGTAGATCGCATCCAGCAGCGCCGTGCGCTTGCCGGGCTTTTCCATGGAAACCCGCGCGTCAATATCGTCGATATTCGAGGTGAAATCCGCAATCAGCTCCGGCCGGTCGTTGAACCCCACTACGAAGAACTCATCCTGAGGATTGGCCGTCTTCAGGAACGCCTTGATCGACTGCCTGGACCGGTTGAACTTGCTTGACATGGACCCGCTCAAATCCAGGATGATGCCGAGCGACACCGGCGCGTCTTCGGTCGCGAACGTCTTGATCTGCTGCAGCTGCTCCGGCCCGCCCGAGCCTTTCTCGTAAATGTAGAAATTGTTGCGCTCCAGGCCCGTTACCAGCCGGTTCATAGGGTCGGTTACCGTCAGCGGAATCAGCGTCAGGTTCACGTCAACCCGGATGCGCTCCGCCGGGGCCGCCTTCAACGCCGCCGGACCTTCCAGCGGCTTTTCCCCCGGAGCCGCCACCGCCGCAGGCGCAGGAGAAACCGGCGGAGGCTGCACGTGCACCTGATTCAAAGGGTCGGCATTCTGCCCAAACCCGAGCGCCGGCAAACAAGCGAACAGCAGCGCCGCCGTCAGAAAACCGCAAAACTGGAGAGAGCGCGCCATGCTTTCTTTCTACTCTGAAGGATGCGCCCCGCGCCACCACATTAATCTTCCGGCAAAGAATCCTGTATCGTCTGCGCCACATCCTCAATCGAGGTGTGCTGGCTCAACTCTCGTATTTCCTGATTGTTGACCACCTTGTCCAGCCCAACCTGCCCTGCGATCTGTCGGTCCACCCGCAACACCGCCGTGATCTCCTTTACCGTCAGCATCAGAATCTGCAGCATCAGGTGGTCTCGCTCCTCCGCCCGCCGGCTCATCCGCGCCTGGCGCATCAGGATAAAGCTCGCCAGCAGAATCGCCTCCAGCGCCACGCAGGTCCCCAGCAGAGCAAACGGCGCGGGGTCAAAATGCCACGTACCCGGCACGGTGTTCCACGCGATCCAGCCCAGAAACAGAGACACGTGGAGCACCACAAACGGAAAGCTTCCGGCAAACGCCGCAATCGCGTCGCCGATTTTTTCCGTGCGCGTCCGCCGCGCCAGAAACTCCTGCTCGTGGCTCGCGATCAGGTCGACGTGCTCTTGAATATGGGTTTGCGACATCGAGATCGGCGCTCCCGCTCTCAAATCCTCTCACGGCCTCCCCCACGGGTCCGGACGGGACTAAAATCGGCGGAGCGAGGAACCCATGGCAGCGGCGACCCACGTCTCCCTTGAGGAATACCTAAACACCAGCTACCGCCCGGACGTGGAGTACATCGACGGCGAGTTGAAGGAGAAACCGTTGCCCACCTGGGAGCACGCCCGCCTGCAAATCATGATCGGGGCCTGGTTCGATTCCCACGAGGACGAGTGGGGCATTCTGGCCGGGTCTGAAGCTCGCACCCAAGTCCTCGCCTCCCGCGTGCGGCTGCCGGACGTGGTCGTCGTCGAGGCCCGGTCCCAACCGGCAACCCTGGTGGAAGCCCCCCGCATTGTGATCGAAATCCTGTCTGCGAGCGATAGCTACGCTGAAACCGAGCGCCGCGCGCGGGACTACCAGATCATGGGCGTCGAAAACATCTGGCTGATCGACCCCGAAACCCGCACCGCTCGGGTCTGTAAGGGAGAAAACTGGACAGAAACGACGCGGTTCGTTGTCGCGGACAGCCCCATCTATCTCGACATCGCCGCCATGTTCGCGCGCCTGGACCGCTACCCGCCCGCTCCCTAAGGTCGAGCTGCCGTCCGCCTAAAACCCACCCTCGTCTACAATCAACCAGACGCCCCCTAATGGCCCGCATCTACCCATTTCGAGCCCTCCGCTACAATCCTTCCCTGGTGCGGGTCGAGGACTGCGTGACCCAGCCCTACGACAAAATCACCCCGTCGATGCAGCA
>CAXTRW010000158.1:5015-6495 GCA_964246765.1 uncultured Acidobacteriaceae bacterium
GGGTCGAGGACTGCGTGACCCAGCCCTACGACAAAATCACCCCGTCGATGCAGCAGGGCTACTACGCCCGGAGCCCCTACAACCTGGTTCGCGTCATCCTCGGGCTGCCTGAGCTGTTCGACGAGCCCGGCGCGAACGACATCTACACCCGCGCCGCCCGCGACTTCCGCGACTGGCGCCGCGCCGGCGTGCTCGCCCAGGAAAACGAGCCCTGCCTCTTCGCCTACTCCCAGCAGTTCACCATTCCCGGCGCTGCGCAAACCGCCGAGCGCCGCGGCCTCATCGCCCTCGGCCAGGTCTCGCCCTACTCCGACGGCGTCGTCTTCCGCCACGAGCAAACCCACACCCGCGCCCGCTCCGACCGGCTCAACCTGCTTCGCGCCACCCGGGCCCACTTCGGACAGATCTTTATGCTTTACTCCGACCCCGCTCACACGGTCGAGTCCCTCATTTTTCCCCCGGCCGGCAAACCCGCCGTGCCTGAGATCGAGCTCACCGATGAGTTCGGCACATGCCACCGCGTCTGGAAAATCGCCGACCCCGCCACCATCAACATGGTCCAGGGCGCGCTCGGCGACAAGAAGCTCATCATCGCCGACGGCCATCACCGTTACGAAACAGCCGTGGCCTATGCAGCGGAGCAGGCGCCCAGCTTCCTCAAACACACGCTCGGCAACCGCGAGGCGCCCCCCTACCCCGAAGCTGCCGTCATGATGACCCTGGTCAACATGGACTCCGAAGGCTTAGTCATTCTCCCCACCCATCGCGTCGTCCATAGCCTCGCCGCGTTCGATCCCACGGCCTTCGCCGCGCAAGCCGCGACGCTGTTCTCACACGTCACCCGGCTCCAGACCGACCCGCGAAACACCAACGCGCTCATGGGTGAGCTCCGCCGCGCCACCGCCGAAGCCGGCCCCGGCGCGACCGTCATACTGGCCGTCACAAGCCACGGCCCCCTCGCCCTCACGCTCCATCCCGCCGACCGTGAGCGCCTGCTTCCCAACGCTCCCGAACGACGGCGCCGTCTCGACATCGTGGTCCTGCACCAAGGGGTGCTCGACCGCATTCTCGGCATCACCCCCGAACAGGTCACCGCCGGCGAGCACGTCGGCTACCAACGCGAGGCCGCGGAAGCCGTCGCGGCCGTCGCGCGCGGGGACGCCCAAATCGCCTTCCTCGTTAACCCGGTGACGGTCGCTCAACTGCGGGAAAACACCTTCGCGGGTGAGGTTTTGCCTCAAAAATCCACCGATTTTTACCCGAAACTCCTCAGCGGGCTGGCCATCTACCCGCTCGATGGACCCGAGCGCACCCGCTGACGCCGCCACTGTGCCGAACCGCCTCGCCAAAGTGAACCGTTTCTCGATATCGGCCTCGGCCGCGGCGCTCCTGCTCGGCGCTGCCGTCCCGCTGCCGGCGCAAGTCCCCGCCCAGCCGTTCACCGTGGTCCTCGACGCAGCCCACGGCGGCCGCGAACCCC
>CAXTRW010000158.1:6505-7147 GCA_964246765.1 uncultured Acidobacteriaceae bacterium
AATGCTCACCCCGCAACTGCCCGAAAAGAGCTGGACCCTGGGTCTTTCCGTCCGGCTGCGCTCCGCCCTCGCCGCCCGCGGCTTCCGCGTCATCACCACCCGGGAAGCGGACACCGACCCAGACCCCGACCTCCGCGCCGGCGAGGCCAACCACGCCCGCGCGGGCGCTTGCCTGGTGCTCCACGCGACAGGGGGCGGCTCCGGAGCGCACCTGTATACCAGCTCGCTTGCCCCTACAGGGGCCTCGTCGGGGCTCCAGCCCTGGACCACCGGCCAGGCGCCGTTCGTCACCGCCAGCCTCCAACTCGCCTCCGACCTCAGCGCCGCTCTGATGAGCGCCGGGATCCCGTTTACCCTTGGGCGCGTCCGTTTAGAGCCGCTCGACTCCCTGCGCTGCCCCGCCGTCGCGGTCGAATTTGCGCCTCTCAGCAGCGGCGGTCGACACACGCCCATCGACGACCCCGCCTATGAGCAGCGCATCCTCGACGCGCTGGCCGGCGCCCTGCTGCAATGGCGCAGCGAGCGCGACGCCGCCGCTGGAGCGCCAAAATGAGCCCGGCGGAAAATGGCGGGCCAAATGGCGGGGAGAATGGCGGAAATCAACCGCCCCGCAGAGGCCCCTGGCAGCCGCCTCCCAAGCCC
>CAXTRW010000159.1:0-7071 GCA_964246765.1 uncultured Acidobacteriaceae bacterium
GAGCGATGGTGTTGGGGGCCGCGGGCGGGGAAGGCGGGGACGCTCCGGCAGCGGGGGTGGTGGCGCGGGGGGGCGCAGATTCGGCGCGGGCGGCGGTGGATCGGGCGAACGCGGGCCTGGCCGCGCATCAGAGGGTGGGGCTGTGGTGGGTTTGGCCGGAGCTGGAGCTGCCCCGAACGGGTACCGGGAAGGTGCGGCGCGCGGAGGTGGAGGGGTGGGCGCGCGCGCGGATGGAAGCCGCGGCTGAAGTTCATCCGTACGTCGAAAATGCGGGACAACCCACGTCTGAACCAACCCGGGAAAATCGCGACGTGGAGCACCCGACCCCTTCCCGTCCCAACTCGGCTGCAGAGGAACCGGCGGTGCGGCTGCTGTTGGAGGTAGGCGCGCGGCGTGGGCCGTTGGAGGATGGAGCTCGCCTGGAGGAGGACTGGGGCCTGGACAGCATGGGGCGGGTGGCGCTGGCCTCAGCCTTGGAGGAGCGGCTCGGGATGGAGGCCGGCGATGGGCTGGCTTCGCGGATTGGGACGTTGGGAGAGCTGCGGGCGGTGGTGCGCGGGAGTGCCGCCGCCGGGTCTGATGCGAATGCTGCTGCGGAAGTTCGGGCAGGAGAGGAGGTGCAGGCCGAGGGTGTTCCGCGCCAAAGCTTCCCTGTTCGCAACGTAAGGACACAAGGCGCCGACGGCGGGTCCGCGGAAGCGGCGGCGGCTGGGACCGGGGCGGTTGCCGAAGCAGGCGCGGGCCGGAGTTCCGCGAAAGCGCGCCCGAGCCCGGTGCGGTATCGCTATCCGGTCTGGCCCTGGTCCGGGCCCGCGCGACTGGCGCGGTTCTGCTTTACGGAGCTGGTGGCACGGCCGCTGACGGCCATGCTGGGAGCGCCCGAGGTGCAGCGCTCGCGGTGGCTGCGGGAGCAGGGCAGGCAGGCAAGTCGGCAGATTCTCGCTACCGAACAGGACGGCGCGCAACATAGCGGCACGGCACGAAAGCAGACCGTCGGACATCGCGCGGCAGGGCCGATGCTGTTGATTTCCAATCACCGGACGGCGCTGGATCTACCCTTAATTCTGTTTTCGCTGCCCCTGTCGATGCGCCGACGGGTAGCGGTGGCCATGTCGGGGGAGATACTAGCCGGGTGGGCGAACAGCTGGAATCGGCGGTCGCTTCCCCCGGCGATCGCGGAGCACCGGCGCTGGTGGGGGCCCCCGGTCGGTTTCTTGCTGCGGGCGCTCTTCAATGTGTTTCCCCTGCCGCGGACCAGCGGGTTTCGCTCGAGTTTTGCCCATGCGGGGCGGGCACTGGATCGCGGCTTCCATGTGCTGATCTTCCCCGAAGGACGGCGGACGCCGGACGGCGAGCCGCTCCGGTTTCGTCCGGGGCTGGGCATTTTGGCGCGGGAGTGTTTTGTGCCGATGCTGCCGATTGCGCTGGGGGGTCCCGAGCGGGCGGAGCGGCGGTGGTTCCGCAGCCGGCCTATGGTGGTGATTGGGGAGTCGGTGCGCGCGGATGCGGGATCGGCGCCGGAGGAGATCACCTCGCAGCTGCAGGCTGAGGTGGAGGCGCTGCGCCGGGGGCTGGAAGAAAAACGCTCCTGAGGTTTCGCTCAGGATGGACCCGTTGATCTTGCTCTCACACGGCAATCTCTCCCGTGACCTAGTTTGGCAGGCGAGGTTGTTCGCGCTCGGCAACATCTTGGAGCTCCGGGGCGGCCTTCGTGGGAATCGTAATGCGTGCGGTGGTGCGCTTGCGGCCGTCCCGGCCTTCGGTTGCGAGTTGGAGAGCACCCCCGTGTTTTTCCACGATGCCCTTGGAAACCCATAGGCCCAGGCCTGTACCGTGAGCGCCCTTGGTGCTGAAAAAGGGCGTGAACAAACGGGCGGCCTGCTCCGGGGTGATGCCGGAGCCGTCGTCGTGAACCATCAGTTCAATGCAGGGTTGACCACCGAGCTCAACCGCATTGGCTTCGATCTCAACCCTCCCATTGGGCTCGACCGCATCGATTGCGTTGTTGACCAAGTTGATGAGAACCTGGCGGATTTCGCCCTGGATGGCCTCAAAGGCGAGACCCGGCACGAGTTTCACCGAGGTCTCAATGCGCTTGCCCGCCAGGCGACTCGCGAACAGCCGCAGAACTTCGTCGACGAGCTGCCGGACGTCGACCGACACGGGAATGGGCGCGTCGCGGTAGAACTGAAGAGTTTGCCGGGTAATGGTGGCGATGCGCTCGAGCTCGTTTTCGGTCATGTCGAGGAAGGCGATGGCGCGCTCGTTACCTTCGGACTCGAGCCGCACGAGAAAAAGCAGGTTGGTGAGGGACTCGAGCGGGTTGTTGATCTCGTGCGCGATGGAGGCGGCCATGCGGCCGGTGACGGACAGCTTTTCCGCGGTGCGCTGGGCTTCCTCGTTGCGTTTCTGGTCCTGCACGTCGGTGGCGGCGCCAAGCCAGTTGGTCTCGATTGGCGTGACGCGGAGCAGGTGCCAGCGATAGGTCTGGTCGGAACGGCGCAGAAAGCGAGCTTCGAGCGCAAAGGGGACCCGCGCGACGAGAGCGGCTTGCCAGGCGCGGCCGACCGCCGGGTAGTCCTCGGGGTGGAACAGCGCGCTCTCGCACCAGCGGGGCAAGCTGTCGGCGACGCAATCGCGCCAGGCCTGGTTGCTGTAGAGCAGGGTGCCGTCCGGGGCGGCGATCCAGATCATCTCCGGGACGGCTTCAATCACCTGCTGGAAGCGCAGTTCGCTTTGGCGGAAGTTGTTCTCGGCGCGGACGCGGGTGGAGTGCTCATCGGCTTCGCGCAGGGCGCGCAGAACGGCGGGAACCAGGCGCTCCAGTCGGTGCTTCAGGACGTAATCGGTGGCGCCGCGCTGGAGCGTGTCGATGGCGACCTCTTCCCCCACGCGGCCGGAAATAAAAATGAACGGAATACCGGGGCAGTGTTGCTGGGCCAGGGCGAGCGCGGCGATGCCGTCGAAATCGGGCAGCGCGTAGTCGGCCAGGATGAGGTCGTAGCAGTTGCGACCGATCTCGGCCTCAAACTCAGCGCGGGTGCGGGCGAGCGTGACTTCGGGGTTGAGGCCGGCTTTTTGGAGGCGCGCCGTGGCGAGCTCGGCATCAAGTGTGTTGTCCTCAAGCATCAGGATGCGCGGTTTGGTGGCGTCCTCAGCCATGGCGCACCACGCGGGCGCTGACCGGGGGCGGCTCGTTGAGCACGGCCCAGAACACGCCTAAATCCTGAATGGCCCGGACGAACTCGCCGAACGCGACGGGCTTGACCACGTAGGCGTTAACGCCCAGTTTGTAGCCGTTGATCACGTCGCGCTCTTCGCGGGAGGAGGTGAGCAGCACAACCGGGGTGCGGCCGATTTCCTCGTCGGCGCGAACCATGCTGAGCAGCTCCAGTCCGTCGATCTTGGGGAGCTTGAGGTCCAGCAGGATCACGGCGGGATTGCCGGCCGGGCGCGCCGCGTGCCCGTTGCGGCGGAACAGGTAGTCGGCGGCCTCGGAGCCGTCACGGGCGATGACGACCTCGTTGGCCAAGCGGCTTCTTTCCAGCGCGGTGAGGGTCAGCTCCAGGTCATTGGGATTGTCCTCGACGATGAGGATGGGCTTGAGTGTGTTCATGCTAGCTCCGGAGGGACGGTGCGCGGAAGGCTGAAAAAGAAAGTGGCGCCCTTGCCGGTTTCGCCCTGGCCCCAAGTACGGCCGCCGTGACGTTGGACGATCCTGCGCACGTTTGCCAAGCCGATACCTGTCCCTTCGAACTCCTCTATACGATGTAAACGCTGGAACACGCCGAAAAGTTTTCCGGCAAAGCGGCTGTCGAAGCCGACTCCGTTGTCCTGTACGGAAAAAACGATCTCCCGTCCGACGGTTTCCGCCTGCACCCGTATTGTCGCAGCTTCCTGCTTGCCGGTGTACTTCGCGGCGTTGGAAAGCAGGTTCCGGACGACCTGGCGCAGGAGCTCCCGGCTGCCGAGCACATGAGGCAGCGGTCCGCGGCTGAAGCGGTATTGCGTAGACCGGCCGCGGGTTTCGTCCCCGAGCACGGATCGCCACTCGTCGTCGACCAGTTGCTCCATATCCACGGGGGCCATTTCAATCGTCGCGCGAGCGAAGCGGGAGAAATCGAGCAGGCTGTCGACCAGACGTCCGGCAAAACCGGCGGAGTCGAGGATAGTGGCCAGGTAGCGCCGGCCGCGGTCGGTGAGGCGGTCGGCTTCCTCGTCGCGCAGCATTTCAGCAAAGCCGGAGATGTGGCGAAAGGGCGCGCGAAGGTCGTGGGAGACGGAGTAGGAGAAGGCTTCGAGCTCCTGGTTGGCGGTTTGGAGATCGTGGGCCAGCACGGCAAGCTCCTCGGCGCGGCTGAGGACGATCTCCAGCATGGCGGCGCGGAACTCGCGGGCGGCCTCGATTTCTTCAGAGACCCAGGGGCGCGCGGTGTGGCGCACGGTTTCTTTCCATTCTTCAAAGGAACGGCGGGGGGAAACCGCGGTTTCGGCGGGCTTGTGGGGGTGACCGGCCCAGCGGACGGTTTGCACCAGCTCGCGGCGGAACCAGAGGATATGGGTATTGCGGAGGCGGGAGATGGGGATCGCAAGCACGCCGCTGGCCTCCGCGGCAAAGTCGGCGGCTGGGGGGTAAAGCAACGGCAGGCGGTCTGTGGCGAACAGCTCATCGGGCTTTTCTTTTGCGAGCCATTCGACCAGGCGCAGAGTTTCGGGCTCGGACGGGGTATGGCCGAAGAGCTGGGCGCGCTCGCCTGCAATCACGGCGGCGCCGTCGGAGTCGGTCAGCTGCTGTAACAGGGCCGGGACGCGGGTGAGGCCATCGAGGTAGCGGTCGCGGTTGGTTTGCGCCGCCATGGAGGAAAGCAGCCGGCCGGCGGTGGAGCGGGCCGCGAGGGCGCGCTCCAGGCGCGAGGACTTCTCGTGAGATTCGATCTCGGACGCGACGATCTGCATAAGGAAGTCGCAGGCGGAGCGCAGGCGCAGGGAGAGGAAGCGCGGCCGGGGATGGTGGCAGGAAACCAAACCCCAGAGGCGCCCGTCGATCACGATGGACACCGACATGGAGCAGACCGTGCCCATGTTGCGCATGTACTCGCGATGGATGGGCGACACGCTGCGCAGCACGGAAGAGCTCAGGTCGATCTCGGGCGCAGGCCCCTGCGGGCCGACGAGCGGCGAGGGCCGGTAGTCCACGTCGGGAATGATGCGCACGCGGTTGAGCAGGTACATGCGGCGCGCTTGGGTGGGTACGTCGGATGCCGGGAAACGCAGGCCGAGGTATGAGCTGAACGCGTCGCCGCGCAAAGCTTCCGAAAGTACTTCGCCGTCGCCTTGGCTGTTGAACCGATAAAGCACCACTCGATCGCAGCCGGTCAGGGCGCCCAGCTCGTCCGCGGCATCGCGGCAGATCTCCTCGATCGTGTCGAAACGGCGGAGTGGGCCGACGATGTTGTACAGCCGAGCATTCAGGGCTTCGGGGTCGGCGGGCTCATGGGTCTGCTCGAACTCGAGAATGGTGAGGGGTCCGCGCTCGGAGGGGGCCAGGTGGGCTACCGTTTCGAACGTATCGGTGCCGAGGTGGACCGTGGGAAGCAGACGGGTAGCGGCGGTCAGCGTTTCGGCGGCAAGCGCGGCTTGAAGGCCGCGGGCTGTTGCCGGCCCGAAAAGCTCGGAAAGGGTGGCGCGAAACATGCGCTCCGGGGCGGCCGCGAAGTATTGGGCTGCGTTGGCGCTATCCGCCGCGATGCGCCCGGAATCGTCAAGCGCAAGCAGAAAACCGTGGGGCTGGATGCTGCCCGGGATGTGGATAGGTTCGCGATCGCAAGAACCGACGTCGAGAGAGTGAGGTGCCTGGAGCTCGGAAGTAGCGTCGCTTTCGAGTTCAGGCATTGGCGATTCCTTGGGGGCAGCGGGGGAGCTTGCAGTGAGATGCCGGAGAATGGCTCGTGGTTACCGTTCCCAAGGTTAAGGTTACCTGAGTAACAAAGGTTTTATGGTGCTCGTGTGTTTGCGCCGCGAAAGCGCGTCCGAGGCGAGTTCCTGGGCCGGGAAACCGTCGCATCCTATCGGCGTATGCGGAAAGCGAGTAACGGCAAGGCGGAGGTACCGTGGGCGCGGCTGAGCAAGGCGGCCCGGACTCGGTTTGGGGTGGAGCGGTTCCGGCCCGGCCAGCAGGAGGTTCTGGAAGCGGTTTTGAGCGGTCGCGATGTGGTGGCGGTGATGCCTACGGGTTCCGGCAAAAGCCTCTGTTACCAGCTGCCGTCGCTGTTTCTTCCTAAGCCCGTGGTGGTGGTGTCTCCCCTGCTGGCGCTGATGGAGGACCAGCGGGGCAAGGCGGAGGACGCGGAGATCGCGGTGGAGAAGATCGACTCCACTCTGTCCGTGGGCGAGCAGCAGGAAGCGACCGAGGAAATTGAGGAAGGGACGGCGCGGCTGGTATACGTGACGCCGGAGCGACTGGAAAAACCCGAGTTCCTCGAAACGCTGCGCGAAGGCGGCGTGAGCCTGCTGGCGGTGGATGAGGCACACTGCGTCTCGCAATGGGGGCACGACTTTCGGCCGGCGTATCTGACGCTGGGGTACGCGCGAGAGCAGCTGGGGAACCCGCCAGTAGCCGCCCTGACGGCGACCGCGACCGGCGAGGTCGTGGCGGACATTCGGAAGCAGCTTCGCATGCGCGAGCCGGTCATAATAAACACCGGGGTGGAGCGGCCGAATCTGGTGTTCGAAGTCCACGCGACGGTGAACGAGAACGCAAAGCTCGATCGCATTAGAGACTTGCTCGCGGAAGAGCGCGAGACCGGAATCATCTATACGGCCAGCGTGAAAAACGCGGAGATGCTGTGGGATTGGCTGCGGGAGCGCGGGGTAAACGCGGGGCGGTACCACGGCAAGCTGCGGACCCGAGAGCGCGAGGAGGTGCAGCGCGCGTTTATGGCGGATGAGTTCCAAGTACTGGTCGCGACCAAAGCGTTTGGGATGGGGGTAGACAAGCCGAATATCCGGTTTGTGTACCACTATGAATTTCCGGATTCGCTCGAAAGCTACTACCAGGAGGCGGGGCGCGCC
>CAXTRW010000160.1:0-7022 GCA_964246765.1 uncultured Acidobacteriaceae bacterium
TGCAGGAGCCGGCGGACCGGAAGGCTTTTGCGGCGGCGCGCAAGATCACCGACAAAGGCAAGCAGCTGGCGGCATTGCAGGCATTTACCAAGGACTACCCGAAAAGCCAGTCCGCGGGGTTCGCGCAGAGCCTGATTTTGGACGACATGCTGAAGGTCGAGCCGGGAAATACGGGGGCGCTGGAAAAGCAGGCGAAGCTGCTGCTGAAGGGGTCGAAAAAAGGGCCCGACCGCTGGCAAACCAAGGCTGGGCTGGCGCGGGAGTTTGCGAGCGCGGGCGAGGGCGGCGCGGACCTGCCCCAGGCCAGGAAGTGGGCGGCGGATGCGGCGGGGCACCTGGATGAAGCGAGTTACGGTGAAGACGAGCAGGCCGATTACAAGCGCTTCAAAGCGCCTCCGCCGACCCCGGCAGCGCTGCACTCGGACTTTGAGCACAGCCGGGGGCGTGTGTTGAGCGCTGTGGCGCAGGTGGAGATTGCGGGCAAGGACTGGGCCGGGGCTGAGCGGGCGGCGGGGGACGCGTACGCGGCGGACCCGCACAACGCGGAGGTGTGCGAGCAGAGGGGCGAGATCGCGCTGCACGACGGGGCCAAGGCGGAAGCGCTGGACGACTTTGAGCGGGCGGAGCTGCTGGGGTCGCTGAAGGAAGAGAACCGCGCGAAACTGCGAGAGCTGTATCGGGACGCGCGAGCGGGCTCGGAGAGCGGGCTGGAGGCGGCGCTGGATGCGAAGTACGCGACCCTGTATCCGCCGCTGAAGTTCACCCCTGCGAAGCCGGCTTCGATCGTCGGCGGCCACACGGCGCTGCTGGAGCTGTTTACCGGCTCGGCTTGCCCGCCGTGCGTGGGTGGGGATATCGCGGTCGAGGACCTGACAGAGGCGTATCCGCGGACGGAACTGGTGGCGCTCGCGTTCGATCAGCACATTCCGGAGCCCGACCCGCTGGCAAACGCGGCGTCGCTCGATCGCGCGCAAATGTACAACGTCCATGCAACGCCGAGTTATGTGCTGGATGGCAAGTTTCTAAGAGCCGGAGGTTGGGGCCGCGACGGCGTCGAAAAGGTGTACGAGCCGCTGGAGAAGGACGTGGCGAAGGAGGCGGCGCTGCCGACCGCGGTGGAGTTGAAGCTGACGGCGAGCCGGGGCGCCGATGGACTAGTCCATGCGCGGGCTCGGGTGCAGGTGGGGGATGAGACGCGGCTCGCGAAGGAGATCGTGATGCCCCCGGATGCTGCCCCGGATACTGCCCCGGATGCTGCCGCTGCGCCGGGAAAGAACGCGGTCGCTGTGAAGCCGGCGAGCGCTCCGAAGCAGGCCGGCGCGCCGCATTTGGTGGTGAACTTCGCCCTGGTGGAGGATGGAGTGCGGTACAGCGGGGAAAACGGGGTGCGGTTCCATGCGGACGTGGTGCGCGCGCTGTGGAAGTCCGCGGGCAGCGGCGACCCGATTGGAACCGGCAAGGAGACCACGGCGGAGGCCACGTTCGACCCGGCGGCGGTGAGCAAGGAGTTGAACGCGTATCTGGCAGGGTACGCGAAGGAAAAGGACATCAAGTTTCTCTCAACCGACACCTCGCTCGACCCCGGGCGGCTGGCGATCGCGGCCTGGGTGCAGGACGCGGAAACGCACCGGGTGCTGGATGCGGCGCTGGTCTCGGTAAAGGCGAGTGCTGAGGCGGCAGTGGCGAAAGGGGAGTAGGTGCGCGCGCGGCTGGTGATTTTAGTGGGTCTGGCTCTTCCGGCTGCCGCCTTCGCGACCCCCGCGCCGCCCGTGCATTGGCGTGTAACGGGGGCGCCGCATGGAGCGGTGAAGCCGGGAGCGAAGTTCGACGTGACGGTGGCGGGCGCGATCGACCCGGGGTGGCACCTGTATGCGCTGGAGGAGCCTGAGGGCGGCCCGATCGCGACCGAGGTGAGCTTGGCGGAGGGCGACCCGGCGGAGGTGGTGCGAGTGACCTCCGGCAAGCCTGTGGTGAAGCGGGATGCGTCGTTCGGGATGGACACAGGGATGTTCGAGGGAAGCGCCCTGTTTACGCTGCATTTGCGGGCCGCTCCGGATGGCGCACCGGCCAGCGCGGTGCGGGTCCTGATCCGGTATCAGGCTTGCAATGATCAGGTGTGCCTGCCGCCGCGGACCGACGCGGTTCCGGTCGCATTTGGGGCAGACAGGTAGGCGCTTTGGGACCGGAGCGGAGGAGATCGCGCGCCCCGCGCGGAATGGAGGCGTCGCGAAACTGCGACTCCCCCTCACGGTTTCCAGGCGAATGGCCGCGCTACGGATTCATGGCGTTGCGGAGAATCCGGTCGATTTCGGTCTGCCAGCCCTTGCCTTTGGCGCGGTAGTGCGCCAGCACGTCCGGGGACAGGCGGATCGAAATGGGCTGCTTGGTGGGGGCCTTCTGCGGGCCCCGGCAGCCGCGGGTGACCGTCCCGGAGGACCAGGCGGCGCGGACCGCCGCGGGGTCGTTCGGGTCGTAAAGGCCTTCGGCGCGGTCTTCGTCGTCGAACGCAATCGGGGCTCCCGCGTCATAGTCGCGGAAGACGCGCTGCCAATCCGTTTGGCTTCCGGTGTTACTCGGCATCGGGTTTGCGGCGTTCTTCTGCATACACTTCTCTTTCTTCCTCGGACGCTGGACGGAACGAGATGCAGCGCACGGTGTGGTCTCGGATTACATATACAAGGGAGAAGACCCGCTTGGATATAAGAACCAGCGCAATGTCCTGTTTCCGGTCTTCGCCGCATCGTTCCCGGTCGATAGTGATCTTGAGCTCGTTTTCATAGACCAAAGCGGCATCTTTGAAGTCGAGTCCGTGTTTGCGGAGATTCGACATGCGTTTTGTTTCGTCCCAGGTGTATATCATGTCATTGTATATGCAATTTGTGCGAAGGGCAATCAGGCCTGTTCTTGCTGCTGACCGGCTTCGCCGAGGGTGAGCCGCGCGGTCATGCGGCGCTGGCCGCGGTAGAAGGCTACGGTGACCTGGTCGCCGACTTGGTGGCGGTCCATGATGTCGGAGATGTCCTGGGCGGAGGTGACGGGCTGGCCGTCGATGGAGACCAGGAGGTCGCCGCCGAGCAGGATCTGCATGTTGCCGAGCAGGGCGCGCTCCTGGCCGCCGCGGAGGCCGGCTTGCTGGGCGGCGCCGCCCGGGACGGTTTGCTCGATCAGCATGCCGGAAGCGGAAGGAAGACCCATTTGCTGGGCGATTTCCGGGCCGATGGGCAGCGAAGCGATGCCGAGCGACGGACGGCGGGAGTGGCCGTAGCGCTCAAAGTCGGCGAGCACGGCCTTGGCGGTGTCGACGGGGATGGCGAAGCCGATGCCCGCGCTTTGGTCGACCGACTGGTTGGGGTTGGAGGCGATCATGGTATTAATCCCGATGACCTCGCCGCGGGAGTTCAACAGCGGCCCGCCGGAGTTGCCGGGGTTGATGGCCGCGTCGGTCTGGATCGCGTTTTCGATCTGGCCGCCGAGCGGGTCGCGCACCGAGCGGATGGCGGAGATGATGCCGGTGGTCATGGTGCCGTTGAGGCCGAAGGGGTTGCCGATGGCGTAGACCTTTTGGCCGGGGACCAGGTCGTGCGACTCGGCCAGCAGCACGGGCTGGAGGTTGGGGGCGTCGATCTGCAGCAGGGCCAGGTCGTGGTGCGGGTCCTTGCCGATCACGCGGGCTTTGTAGCGGTGCTTATCGGAGGTTTGGACTTCAATATTTTGGGCGTCGGCGATGACGTGGTAATTGGTCGCAATGTGGCCCTGCCGGTCGAGGATAAAGCCGGAGCCCTGGCCCTGGCTGGGCACCGGGCCGTAGAAGAAGTTCATTTCGACGGTAGTAGAAGTGACGTTTACAACCGAGGGCAGCAGACGCTTGTACACGGCGATGTTGGTGAGCTCTTCGGAGTCGTACTGCGGCGCGGCCTTGACCTCTTCAAGCACCAGCGGCGCGGTGGAGCGGCTCACGGGGACGAAGCTGTGGCCGGGGAGCCAGCGCGCGGGCGCGAAGCCGGGCAGAAAGCTGTGGCCCTGGGCCAGGTACCAGACTCCCAGGACCAGGAGGGCTGTAATCAAAACGCGTCGCATGGCGGCTCCGTTTGTGTGGTTTGCTCTATGGTACTTAGACCTGCGCTTCGCCCGGGGGTTTGCCCTTTGCCGCTTCCGCGTCGCGGCGCAGTTCGGCGAGAATTCTGAGGGCTTCGCGGCGGAGCAGGACGAGCGAACGGGTGTTTTCAATCACATAGTCGCAGTGCGGGCGTTTGGCTGCATCCGGCATTTGCGCGGCGATACGTCTCCGGGCGTCCTCGCTGATCTGCCGTTTCTGCGCCTCGGTTCCGGCGCGGGCCCGATCGAGGACGCGTTCGACGCGGGCCGCCTCCGGGGCGGCGACCAGGACCAGCCGGTCGAAGCGCTCCCGCCAGCCAGGCGCGTGTTCCCGAGAAGCCTCAAAGATCAGGGCCGACTCCACCACCGCCAGCGGGTGCTCACCCGCGGCGGCCAGGGCCGCGAGCTCGCGCTCCTGGGCGGCAATCACGGCCGGGTGAATGATGCCGTTGAGCTCGTGAAGGCGGCCGTTCGCAAAGGCTTCGCGGGCCAGGGCGGCGCGATCGAGCGCTCCGTCCGGCAGCACGACGCCCGGCCCAAACACTTCCGCGATGCGCCGGTACACGGGCTCGCCCGGCTGCATCAGCGCGCGGCCGAGCTCATCGGCGTGCAGCACCGGGACTCCTTCCGAGGCCCAAACAAGCGCGACCGCGCTCTTACCACTGGCCATGCCGCCGGTAAGTCCAACCCTGAGCATGCGCCTAGAATACGGGGATGACCGCACTTTCTCCGCAGATTCTCGCGCTTCTGGTGTGCCCGGCCTGCCGCGGAGCGCTCGCCGCGCGCGCGGCGGACGCGGTTGCTTGCGTGATGTGCGGACGGGTATACGCGGTGCGCGATGCCATCCCGGTGCTGGTGGTTGGCGAGGAGGGGGTGCCCGCAAGTGGGACCGGAGTGTAAGAAAGACGCGAAAAC
The DNA here is from genome assembly GCA_964246765.1 of uncultured Acidobacteriaceae bacterium. Classification (GTDB taxonomy): domain Bacteria; phylum Acidobacteriota; class Terriglobia; order Terriglobales; family Acidobacteriaceae; genus EB88. The sequence goes on from CAXTRW010000160.1 coordinate 5,011, forward strand.
CCGGCAACACGGCGGCGCGTTTTCCGCTCATACGTGCATGTACCCGGCAACCCGGGTGGCGGGAGAGGGCGCATGAGGGACAGCAATCGCGTGGAAAAGTTCGACAGCTACGACCTGGGCGCTCTGCGCAGTGTCTTGATGCAGACGGATATCGACTCGTTCCAGGCTTCGGAGGTGCTCGCGGCGTTTTTGAACGGCCGCGGCTATGGGGTGGACGCACGGCTGGTCCAGGACGCGGTCATCCGCATGGAAGACGGCGATATGGCGGCGATGCAGACGGAGCTGGAGCGCGTGGCGCTGGTGATGTAGAGGGCGCTGCGGGGTTAGGGCAGTTCTCGTACACACGTACAGCGGCCTGCATCGCTGGACGTTGCTTTTCCGGCGGAAAAGCCACATTGCCACAAAACTCTCCCTCTACACCAATACGAGAACTGCCTTAGTGGCGCTGTGATTCAAGCTTTGCGGCCTCCTCGGGCGGGATTCCGCCATGTTCCCTCAGAATGCGCTGGAGATCCGGGAGCAGCGGAGAGCCCCGCTTCAAAAGCCAACATTCGCGGTCGGCCGTGCCCGGCTTAAAGTGCTTGCGCCTGGCGTAGAACTCTGAGCCGTAGTGGGTGAGCCAGAGCAGGTAATCACTCTTCGCCGCGCCCAACACCAGGTTACGCGTCATGTGCGGCCAGGAGCGATCCGGGTACGCCGGCGGCCAGACGGGCTGCGGCAGACAGCTCTCATTCAGGTCCGGATGAAAGACGATCAGGTCGGCGTTGGCGCGGAGTACGTCGCCGGGCTGGAAAAAGCGATGCGCGTACTCGGGCGTGTTGAGCCCCCAAGGGTCAGTCGCGGGCCAGCCGGAAAAGTAGGGCAGGAAGCCGGCTTCCGACGTTAAAAGTGTGCCGCGGCGGGGCAGGCTCCTGAGAGCCTGTGCAATGGCTTGAACATTGCGGAACTGCATGTAGCGGAAGGTGAGGGATTCGCGGTAGAGGGGCGCCGCGAGCAGGACGAGCCAGGCCAGGGCTGCATTGCGGAAAGCGAGCCGGTGCGACAACGCGGGCCAGTTGAGAGCGAGCAGCAGGGCAACCGCTGTGGGCAGATAGTAGAAGAAGCGCGACCCGACGTTTTGATCGAGCCGGACGGTCCAGTAGAAGAGGGTCGGGACGCCGATGAGGGCGACAGCGAGGTAGATGTTGGTGCGCTTTCTGAGGATGAAGACGGGCCCGAGGGCCGCGCCGGTAAATAAGAGCTGGACGAGGCTGGCGCGGACCGAGCCCGCGATCAGGAAGCCGAGGTCCCGGTGGAAATCGGTTTTAACCAGGAATGGGAGCGGAAACAGCTCGCCGAAGTAGTGCAGGCGCCAAAGGAAATAGAGTCTTCGGGGAGCAGAAAAGGGGCGCTGATCGCGGCGGCGGAATGGGCGCGCCGGGGGCCCGCTTGGAAAACCAGGATCACGAGCAGTGGTATGGCGATCACCACGCCGTCAGGGCGGAACAGGCAAAGAAGCAGGGCGGTAAGCGCGGCGGGGGCCGGCCGCTTCTCGGTGACGAAGAGCGTGAGGGCGGCGACGAGCAGGGCATCGGGCAGCACGGTGAACCCGGAGGCGGCGGCGAAAATTTGACGGCACAGCGCGGCCGCTCCTGCAACCGCGAGCACGCGGAGCACTGTGGGCGAAAGTCGGGCGAGGCGCACAAGGACCAAGGCGAGCCCGACGAGGCAGGCCACATTCGCAAACGCGCAGAACCAGAACGGCGCGATGCCGCAGCGGATGGCGGCGGCGAGCAGCAGCATCCAGGCAAAGTCGGTTGCGCCCTCAACGTGCGGGCCGCCCGCGAGATAGGTGATCGCGCCGTGATGGGCGAGATTGCGGCTGTATTGGAACAGGATGACCGCGTCCTCAGCAGGGAGAAACCGGGCCGGGACGAGCGCCAGGGCGACAAGCGCGAGCGCGCCCCACAATGCGAGGGCGCGGACGAGGAGGCGGTCCACGCGTGTGAGCCGGCGGCTGGAAAGGCTGGGGA
>CAXTRW010000161.1:0-7006 GCA_964246765.1 uncultured Acidobacteriaceae bacterium
CTTCACCACAGCCGAGCCGTTCCACAGCGCCACGAATCCAGACTTTCCGTCCCGGGTCGCCGCCACCGTGATCGGGTAGGCCGCCGGCACGGTGCCGGTCGTCGACAGGTCAAACCGCGCCAGCACCCGGCCGCCGGCCGCATCCATCAGGAGCGCATCGTCGGATAAATCATCGGCCACCAGCAGCCGGTCGCCGTCCCGCCCGCCCCCCACGCACAGCCCCGCCGGGTACGGGATCGCCATGCCCCGCGCGGGTGGCTTGCCTGCATCGCCATGAGCCGGCCGCTCAAATACGCTCTGCTGCTTGCCCCCTGCGAGCCGTTGCAAGGGTACGGGCAGCAGCCGCTCCGGCGTCAGCTTGCCTCCGGCGATCGAATACACCGCGATGGCATTGCCGGTCTCGCCCGGCGCGCCGCCCTCGGGAGCGGTCAGCGAGGCAAAGCTTGCGTACAGGCGCTTGCCGTCGCTGCTCCAGGCCAGTCCTTGAAACATGGTCTGGTGTGCGGACCGGGCCGCGGTCCGCGCGTCGGGCGAGTCGAAATGCTCGCCGGTTTGGAGGTCCACGACCAGCACCGACTGGTCATAGCCCGACTCCGCCGTGCCATAGCCCGCGTTGAGGGTCGCCGCATACCGCCCGTCTGGCGAAACCACCAGCGACATGGGAAGGCTGTTGGTCCGGAATGGCGAACCCGGCAACGAGGCGGCAAGCTGCTTGCTGCTGGGCAGGTCGGTCTGCGCGGAGCAAAACGCGGACGCAAGCAAAACTGGGGCAAGCAAGGCAATCGGGCGCAATCGCATCCCCTCCACCATACCTGCTGCCGCGAAACGTGGGCGCAAGCAACGCGAAATTAACACTCCATTGTTTTGAGCGGCTCAGATCCTCGGCTTAGTACGCAAGCGATGAAACTCATCAGCGGCCCCGGCCCCTTCAGGGCCGCTCTGAGCTACGCCGCTTACCGGCGCCCCCGCGTAAAGGTGCGGGTATTGCCCCGGCGGCCGGTGAAGCTGCGGGTTACGGAAGTCGGCGTACGGGTGACGGAACTCGACATCGTTCTGCCCCTTGCTCCTGTGTAGCTCTTGTTAACGTTGGTCACCCCGTTCGCGCTGTTCACATTGGTGCTGCGCGACACGGTCTGCCCGGCAGTGTTGGTGCTGCTGGCCGAGGTTTGACGGCTGTACGCGCCGTTGCCGCTCTGGACCGTAGTGTCGCGGCTGGCCGTGGCGCCGTAACGGCCGGTGCTGGAGGCGTCGGTCGTGCGGGTGTGCTCGCCGTTTTGATTGGTGGTGGTGGTGTCGCGGGTCGCGGTTCCGCCGTTGGGGCCGGTGCGGGTCACGTCATGGGTGTAGCCGCCCTGCGCGTTGGCGCCGGCCGTGCTGTTCACTGATGAGGTTTTCCCGTTGACACCGGTGTGCGTGGCATCGTAGGTGCGGGTTCCATTCTGGTCGGTGTAGGTGCGATCGGTCGAGGAAGTCTGGCCGTTGGCGCGAGTGTCGGTGGTGTCGACCGTGCGGTCTCCAGCCACGCCGGACTTGGTTGTGGTGATTGTGGAACCGTTGTGCGTTACGCGGGTCGAAGTGCCGTCACCGGGCGCGGTGGTGGTTTGCGCAACAGCGGTGGAGGCGGCGCAAAGGAGTGCTGTGGACAGCAGGGTGTTCAGGGTTGCCACTCGAATCATGAGCATTTCTCCTGGTGTGATCTCTGCCAGGCACAGACCCAAGCGCCGCGAAAGAGTTGCGTGTACAAAGAACGGCCGCGCTACGGCTCGTCGCGGTAGATCGAAATCTCGGGCGTGCCCCCCTGCCGAAGCTTGGCTCGAAACATCCCCGGCGTGTTGAAGCTCCAGGCCATTTGGCCGTCGGGGGTGAGCGCGATTACCCCGCCGTCGCCGTGGATGGCTCCGAGCTGCTTTTGCACCACATCATCGGCGGCCGTTTGCAGGCGCATGCCTTTGTATTGCACCAGCGCGCAAATAGTCCTGGCGACAGTGAGCCGGATGAAGTACTCGCCGGTGCCGGTGGCAGAAACCGCGCAGGACTGGTTCGAGGCGTAGGTGCCCGCGCCGATGATGGGCGAATCGCCGACCCGGTTCCAGCGCTTGGCGGTAACGCCTCCAGTGGAGGTTCCGGCCGCGATATTTCCATGCTCGTCGAGCGCGACTACCCCCACGGTCCCGTACTTGTGCGCGTCCGGCTGCTCAAAAAAGCTGAGCGGTGCGCCCGGCGGCGGGGGCGCGCCCGCGGGCCTCGGCGGCATTGGCAGCCCTTCTTGTTTCAGCTGCTTTTCAAGAGCATCCCAGCGCCGCTCTGAAAAAAAGTAGCTGGGTGGCTCCTGCTCCAAGCCGACGTGCGCCGCGAACGCGTCGGCCCCTGCGCCGATCATCATCACATTTTGTGACTTGTCCATCACCGCGCGCGCCAGCGCGATGGGGTGGCGCGTTTTTTGGACGTCCGCGACCGCGCCAGCTTTTAGAGTCGCGCCGTCCATGATCGCTGAGTCCATTTGGTTCGTCCCGTCGGCCGCGAATACCGCGCCGCGGCCTGCGTTGAACAGCGGATTGTCCTCCATCAGCTTGATCGCGGCCTCGACCGCGTCGACGGCCGAGCCGCCGTGGTCGAGCACCGCTCCGGCTTTGGTGATCGCCTCGTTCAGGCCAGCGCGGTACTGCGTCTCCGCTTCCGGCGTCATCGAGCGGCGCTCAATCACGCCCGCGCCGCCATGCAGCACTACAGCCCACCTGTGCGGCGTTTGCGCCTGCGCTCCCATGGCCACTCCAAGCACCAAAATCAGCCAAGCCTTCATTCCGTCGCATCCTTATCGTTGCGCTTCACCTTGCCGCCTTTCATCACGAAGCTCACCCGGCGCACCGCCGAAATGTCGCGCAGCGGGTCGCCCCCGACCGCGATCACATCCGCGTAAAAGCCCGGCTTGAGCTCGCCGATCTGCCCTTCCCAATCCAGCAGCCGCGCGCCATGGAGCAGGTCGGCCCGCAGCACGTCCGGCGCGGGCATGCCGTACTCGACCATCAGCTCCAGCTCGCGGGCCTGCGTGCCGTGCGGAAACGGGCCCACATCCGAGCCCACGGCCATGGGTACGCCCGCGGCCAGCTGCCGTTTGAATTCGGCGGCGTGAAAGGCCAGCTCCGCCCGCTCTCGCGCCCCGGCCTCGGGCGTGGCCGCGTGCGCGGCGAAATACTCCGAGATGGCAAACGTCGGCACGGCGTAGATCTGCTTTTCCTTCATCAGGCGCATGGTTTCCGGGCTCAGCTGGTAGGCGTGGTCGATCGAAGCCACGCCGGCCTCCGCGGCGTACAGGGCCCCCGGCTCGGCGACGCAGTGGACGCCGACACGCGTGCCCACCCGGGCGGCTTCGGCGACCGCGGCGGCCAGCTGCGCCTCGGTGTACTGATAAGGCGAGCTCAGCCTACCGTCCGCAAAATGGTCCTGGCCGGTTTGGTAAATCTTGAAGAAATCCGAGCCTTGCTTGCGCTGCTCGCGCATCACGTGGATCAGCTCGTCGGCTGAGTCGGCATAGGTCGCGTTGCCGGGCACGTGCGCCGCGGGGTTGTAGCGGATGGCGTCCTCGTGGCCGCCGGTGATGCTGATGGCGTTGCCGCTCACGCGCATGCGCGGACCCGGAATCAGCCCCGCGTCGATCGCGTTCCGCACCGCCGTATCCGCCGAACCCGCCCCCTCGGTGCCCATGTCGCGCTCGGCCGTAAAGCCGCCCATAAGATCATCCCGGGCAGCGATTTCGGCCAGGATGGTCCGCTCCGGCACGGACTCTATCACGGTTTGCAGGTCCTCCGCCCCGGGGTGCAGGAACAGGTGGACGTGCGCGTCGATCAAACCCGGCATCAGCGTCGCCGCGCCCAGGTCGATGACCCGCGCCCCCGCCGGGTGGGGCACGGAGCTGCCCGCGGCAGCAATGCGCTCGCCCTCCACCAGCACCTCGCCCGGCGTTACGAGCGCGCCTCGTTCCACGTCCAGCAGGTGGGCCGCGCGCAGAATGGTCGCCGGAGATGCCTGCTGAGCCGCGCAAGCCGCGCCCGGCGCGAGCCCCAACAGCATGGCAACCCACCGCAACCCAATCCCCGAGCGCATCCTGACGAAAGCACCTGCCGACATGGCAAGGATGCTAGCACGGCCGGCTCGCTTCCCCGCGCCATTCCGCGGAGGCGGTTTGCGCCCGTTCCATTCCGGGAACCGCCGCGCGATCCTTTCCTATTCCGGGCCGCGGCTGCCCCGATTGCAAACACCTTGGCGGAAAACCGCCCCGCCTGTGGCAGACTTAGCCGAGGAGTGACACACACAGTCATGAAGCTCTCGCTTATAGTGGCCTCGGTAGGGCGCACGGACGAACTCGAAGAGCTGTTCCAGGGCTTCGTGGACCAGCCATACAGGGATTTCGAGGTCGTCCTCGTCGACCAGAACGATGACGACCGGCTCGCGCCCGTTGCCGCCCGCTTTGCCGCCCGCTTCCCGTTGCGGCACATCCGCTCCGAGGTCCGCAATGCTTCGCACGCTCGCAATGTGGGCCTGGCGGCCGCGACCGGCGACGTCGTGGGCTACCCCGACGACGACTGCCAGTATCAGCCGGACACCATGACCCGCGTTGCCGCTCACTTCGACCGCGATCCGGAGCTGACCCTGCTGGGCGGCCCTTGCGTTTCCTCGACGGGCGAGCACATCAACGGGCGCTGGACGGCGGTTTCCTGCCCCATCACGGAAAAGAATGTCTGGACCACCATGGCGGGGTACTCCATGTGGATCCGCACCCCGGCGGCGCGCTCGGTCGGCGGCTTTGACCCGGCCATCGGGCCCGGGACGCCGTGGGGATCGAGCGAGGAGCCGGACTTCGCCTTGCGCCTGCTGCGCCGGGGTTACCGCGGTTGGTACGACGTGCTGGTGACGATCCGGCACCCGGACAAGAGCCTGAGCGCCCACGCCACGGCACGCGCCTTCCATTACGGCGCGGGCATGGGTCGCGTGCTGCGCCGCCATTCCATCGCCGCCCCTATTGCGCTTACCTACTTTGTGCGCCCCGTCGGAGGGCTGCTGCTTTCGCTCCTGCGGGCGCGCGGCATGCATGCCCGCTATTACTGGGAAACGCTGCGTGGGCGGATGTTCGGCTATCTGAAGGATCCCGCGCGCTGAAAGGGCTGCCGAGGTCTTCACGCGCGGGAGGGAGTGGCATGTGCAAGTGACACAAGCGTCAAAAACGGACTGCGCGGAACCGCTCCTGCGCATCGCCGTGGGCATTGCCACCAGCGGCCGCCCGCAGATACTCGCGGAAACGCTGGTCGAACTCGTCGGGCAATCCCGGCCGCCGGCTCGGGTGCTGGTGCTGTACGGGCAGGACAGCGACGTTGAAGACCTGCCGCTGCGCTTCCCGCAGTTTCTTTTCCTGAAGAGCACGGGCGGATTGTGCGAAAAACGGAACCGGATTTTGGACATGTTGCGCGACGGCCCGCTTGAGGGCTCGTGGCCGGCCGCGGAGCTGCTTCTGTTTATGGACGACGACTTCCTGCTCGATTCGGACTATCTCCGGGTCACGGAAGAAGCGTTCCGGCGCGACCGACGCCTGGTGGGGGCTACCGGCCGGGTGTCGGCGGACGGCGCCACGGGACCGGGGCTGACGGTGGAGCAGGGGCGCGTCGCTATGGCCCGCGCTCGCCGGTCGGCGCGACGGACAGACGCGCCCCGTCCGGCGTTCAATACCTATGGCTGCAACATGACTTTCCGGCTGGAAGCGGTTTTCGCCCACGGGCTCCGCTTCGATCAGAAGCTGCCCGCCTACGCCTGGTACGAGGACATCGACTTTTCGCGGCGCCTGCTGCCCTATGGCTCGCTGATGCTGCTGCCCGGGGCCCTGGGCGTACACCTCGGCGCGAAGGTGGGCCGGGTGTCCGGCGCGAAGCTCGGATATTCGCAGGTCGCCAACCCTGTATACCTGTGGCGCAAGGGCTCGTTTCCGCTTGCCCACACGCTGCGCAGCATCGCGCGGAACTTTCTGGCCAACGCGGTGCGGAGCCTTAAGCCGGAAGGGTATGTGGATCGCCGGGGGCGGCTCCGGGGCAACCTGGTCGCGCTTGCGGACTTGCTGCGCGGCCGCGTGGACCCGGGCCGCATGGCGCACATGCGTTAGAGGCAGCTCTTGCACTCTTTTAAAACACCGGGCAGTTTCTTCCCAAACTGGCGAGGTGATTTTTCGGGCTTACCGCCGCGACAAATGGTAACCGATTCCCGCGAGGTAACATGCGTGGAAAGCCTCCTATATTCATTTCCGAAAATGAAATCCGGCTGGCCGGAGCGACCTTGAGCGAGGAGCTTACTAGGTTACTTTCTCGGGTTGTCGGCTTACCTTTGGGTGACTCATGAGTGCTTGAGTTACTGGCTCCGACCGATGATACAGTCGCGTTAAACAAATAGGGATTGAACGAAATTACTTTCTTTTTCGGTCACTCAGTCAGCGAGAGCGACAATTCTGCACGGCGGAGCTTTTTTGGGGGCTTCGCACCACTCAAGGTTTCGCCCCGTCCGCCGATAAGGAATGGGACGGCACAGATACAAAAGGCCGAAAGCGACTATGACCCTGTTTTGCTGGCTTCTTCGCCCCACACCGCAGCCGACCGCTTCGCGCTTCCCGTTTCGCAAAGGCCCAGCTCTGGCTGCCTGCGTCCTTGCCTTCACTGCCTCGGTTCTCCCCATCCCGTTGCGGGCGCAGGAAGCAGCCGCCGGGGTCGCCGATGCCGCCCCCGCGGCCGCGCCCGGGGCACTCGATGTGCTTCCCTCGCAGGCGCTGGGCGCAGACGATCTCGTGCAGATCATGGTGCCCTACTGCCCGGAGCTTTCCCGGTCTTTCAGGGTCGCCTCGGACGGAACGCTCGCGTTGCCTCTGCTGAAGCAGCGCATCCCGGTCGCCGGGCGAGAGCGCGCGCACGGGGGGCGGCGGCGTGCCGCGGCGCGGGGTTGCGAGCAGGTGCTTTAACACCCTCCGGTCGAGGTA
>CAXTRW010000162.1:0-7003 GCA_964246765.1 uncultured Acidobacteriaceae bacterium
GTCCACGGGTCGCTTTCCCTGAACTGTACGTCACCGATTTTTCTTCGGCGGTCGAGGCTTCAGCCTCCTGCTTGCGCAAACGGCGATGCCTCACAAGCAAGGACGCCAGAAGGAACAGCCCCGAAAAAGTCACCGCTAGCGCCCCGATCGCGGTCGCCCCGTGCAGCTGGGACGCGTCGTTGTACAGAAGCGACAACGCGACGAAAACAAACACCACATGCGCGCAAAAGACTTCGAGAGAGGCTTTGCCCAGCGTCAGGAACGGCTCGATCTGGACGACCGGGAAGACCAACCTTCGCAAAAAGTAGAACAAGCAGGTAAACGCGACGAGGTTGAGCACTCGCAACGGGCCAATGTGCCACTTATCGAGCTGGAAGGCGAGTGCCTCCTGGGTGAGGCGCGGCCCCAGCCAGTCGTGCCGGACCCCGAGGAAGAACAGTGAGACCGCGAGCGCGCCGACCGCGATGGGTCCGTTGACGCTACGCAGGGGATTTCGCTCCTCCGCCGACCGCGCGCCCAGCCACAGGCCCGCCATCCACACCGCCTGCCAGGCGAGCAGGTTGAAGGCGCCTGTTTCCTGCAGCGGAATTTGCAGGCGCGTCAGCCGCACGATGCCGGGATGGAGCCACTCGCGCAGGCCCATCTGCGCGCCCAGCCACAAAAGAAAACTCACAAACAAGGGCGCGCGCCAGCTCCTTCGCGCCCCCCAGGCGAGCACCAGCGGGGAAAGAAACAGCAGAATCACATACATCGGCAAGATGTCGAGCAGGGGCGGGCAGTAGAGCAGCAGCGCGCCGCCAGCGATCGCGGTCGCGGGATGGGCAAAACGGAAGCTCAGGAGGTTGGTGACGGCCTCCTTGTGCCTGGTGGCGGCCAGCGCGGCGACCAGCGTGAAGGCCAGGGCGAGCATCAGCAGGTGAATGCCGTAGATTTTGAGCGTCCGCCGCCACAGCTTGCCGCGCACCGCGACCGCGTCCTCGCGGGCCTGCCGCATGTTGATGCGGCCTACAAGCAGCGCCGACAGAAACACAAACCCCTCGGCCGAGGACAGAAACCCGAACGGCTGGTTGACCCACTCGCTCACCCGGGTCGGCAGGTGGGTCAGCGTCATCCAAACCAGGAAAAGGCCGCGAAGCGCGTCCAGTTCCGGCCTCCGCTCTAGCTTGGGTAGGCTCATAGCTGCTTGCTTAGACGGCGCTTTGCGGGCGGAGTTGCGGTGCGTCAGCGGATGTAGTCCTTGATAAACGGATCGTCCGAGTGGACCAGGTCCAGGGTAGACCCGTTGAACGCGAGCTTGCCGTCGTGCAGGACCAGAAATGTCGTCGACTCGTCCACTTGGCCTTCGGGCAGCTTTTCCATCCTGTTTTTTTCTTTGTTGAAGCGATGGGTGGCCAGGGTGAAGGCGTCCTGCAGGCGGTGGGAAACGAGCAGCGAGCTCGACCCGAAGACGTCGCGCTGCTTGATCACAAGCTCGATAATGGTGGTCGAGGTAATGGGGTCCAGGCCGCCGGTTGGCGAGTCGTACAGCACCAGCTCCGGGTCCGAAATGATGGCGCGGGCGATCGCGACCCGCCGCCGCATGCCGCCCGAGAGCTCCGACGGGAACTTGTCGATGGTGTTTTCGAGCTCCACGAACTTAAGCGCCTCCCGCACCCGCCGGTCCACCTCGTCCTCGGGTGTCATCGCCTCGTTCAGGCGGTAGGCGACGTTGTCCCGCACGGTCAGCGAGTCGAAGAGCGCGCCTTCCTGGAACACCATACCGATGTGGTCGCGCAGGGCGAACAGCTCGCTTTCCTTGAGTTTATTGAGCTCCTCGCCGAAAACCGTGATGGCGCCCGAATCGGGCCGGATGAGGCCGTTGGCGAGCTTAAGCAGCACGCTTTTGCCCACGCCCGCGGGGCCGAGCACGATGCGGGTTTCGCCGCCTCTGACCTCAAAGGAGATGTTGTCGAGCACTGTGTGGTCGGATGAGCGCAGCGTGACGCCGTCGAAGACAACGACCGGCTGGTCGGGGTGCTCCTCGCGCCAGGTTTTCCGGCGCTGCTCCTGTGCGGTTTCGGCCATCTGTGTCAGCGCCCGAAAATCCCGATCATCAGGCGGCTGATGACAAAGTCGCTCGCGATAATGAGCACGGACGAGACCACCACGGCCTGGGTGGTCGCGCGGCCCACGCCCTGGGTGCCCCCTTTGGTGTTCATGCCGTAGAAGCAGCCGATGGACGAGATGATGAAGCCGAAAAAGACGGGTTTGATGAGGCCCTGGAAAATGTCGCCGAACACCAGCGACTGGTAGGCGGAGTGAAAGTACTGCGAGCCGTCCTGCCCGAGCATGAAGACCGAGATGGTGCCGCCGCCCATGATGCCGACCGCGTCGGACAGAATCGCAAGGAAGAACAGCATCACGATGGTGGAGAGAATGCGCGGCATGACCAGCTTGCGCAGGGGGTCGGTGCCGAGGGCGCGCATGGCGTCGATCTGCTCGGTTACTACCATGGAGCCCAGCTCGGAGGCCATGCCGGAAGCGTTGCGGCCCGAAACCATGAGGCCCGTGAGCACCGGACCCAGCTCCTTGATCATGGAAAAGCTGACCAGCTGCCCGGTGATGGCCGCCGCGCCGAACTGCGACAGGGAAGCCGAGGTTTGCAGCGCCAGCACGCCGCCCGTGAAAAAGCCCGTGAGCAGCACGATGGGGATGGAGCCGACGCCGATCGAATCAGCTTGGGTAAACACGTCGGCGAAGGAGAACGGCCGCCGGAACAGGTTCGCGAGGGCGCGCCCGCACAGCAGGGCGTAATTCTGAAGCGAAAGGATGGAGCCTTTTGCGAAGCGGTCCAGTGCGTTCTCTGCCATGTTTGTAGGAACGCCTGGGGCGCTTGGGTCTCCCTTTCTGGATTCTCCCAATCTATCTTACGACTCGCGTCCGCGCTTCTTGATCTCAATGGCCAGGCGCTTGATTTTCTGGTTCAGCGTGGAGAGCGGAATGCGGAACTGCTCGGCAGCCTCGGTTTGGTTCCAGTTGGAGCGCTCGAGCTTGTCGATGATGATCCGCTTCTCAATATCTTCCATGATGTCGAACAACGAGGCGTGCGCCGCGTGCTCCAGCAGGCTGGACGAGTAGGAGCGGCCGGTAACGTGCGAGGGCAGCAGCTCCAGGCCCACCACCGGGCCAACGCTCAGGACCACCCCGCGCTCCATCACATTCTCAAGCTCCCGCACGTTGCCCGGCCAGTCGTAGTCCACCAGAGCCCGCAGCGCTTCGGGCGAGAGGGTGCGGGTGGCGAGCTCGTTTTCCTCGGAATACCGGCGCAGGAAAAAGTTCGCCAACGCCGGGATGTCCTCGCGGCGAGCGCGCAGGGGCGGCAGCTCGAACCGGATCACGTCGAGGCGGTAAAAAAGGTCCTCGCGGAACTTGCCCTGGCGCACGGCCTCGCGCAGGTCCGCGTTGGTGGCGGTAATGATGCGCACGTCTACCTGGATCTCCTGGGTGCCGCCCACGTGCATAAAGCGCTTGTCCTGCAGCACGCGCAGGATTTTGGCCTGGGTGTCGAGCGGCATCGTCCCGATCTCGTCCAGAAACAGCGTCCCGCCGTTGGCAACCTCGAATAAGCCCTTTTTCGCCGCAATCGCCGAGGTAAACGCGCCCTTGACGTGTCCGAACAGCGTGGATTCGAGCAAATCCGTCGGGACCGCGCCGGTGTTGACCGGCACAAAGGGCTTATCCTTGCGGGGCGAGTGCGCGTGCACGGCCTTCGCGATCAGCTCCTTGCCGGTGCCGCTCTCACCCTGGATCAGCACCGTCGAGCGCGATGGCGCGACCTGCGCGACGGTGTCGAAAATCCGCAGCATGACTTCGCTCTTGCCGATGATGTTGGGGAAGCTGTAGCGCTGCTTGAGCGCGCGCTTCAGCTGGACATTTTCTTCCTCGGCCCGGTGCCGCGCGATCGCCGCGCGGATGTCGGCGAGCAGCTTCTCGTTGTCCCACGGCTTTTGGACGAAGTTCTGCGCGCCGGCGCGGATGGCGTCCACCACGTTGTCCACAGTCCCGTAGGCGGTCAGCATGATAACCGGCAGCTCCGGGGCGCGCTCGCGGATGATCTCCAGGATTTCGATCCCATTCTTGCCTGGCAGCGCCAAGTCCAGCAGAACCAGGTCGTAGGGCCGCTCGCCGATGCGGTCGAGGCCTCGCTCGCCGTCGACCGCGAGCGAGACCGCGTAGCCTTCGAACTCCAGCAGGGTTTCGAGCGTTTCGCGGATGCCGGCCTCGTCGTCGATGACCAGGATGGTATGCGCCCCGACCGGGCGCGCGGGGACGTCGAGCTCAGGCGGCGCGGCGTAGATCGTTTCAGACATGCGTGGCGGTCTCTTTCAGCGGAAATTCAAGTGCAAACGTTGTCCCCGCGCCAAGCTGGCTTTCCACGTGGATCTTCGCTGCATGCTCCTGCACTATGCCGTAGGTCACGGCGAGCCCGAGGCCGGTGCCCCGGCGCTCGCCGTCCTTGACGGCGGTTTTGGTGGTAAAAAACGGGTCGTAGATGCGCTGCACGTGCTCGGGCGCGATGCCCGATCCGGAATCGGTGATCGCGACGCTCACCGCGCCGTCGAAGCTCGTCACAACCTTCAAACGTCCCCCCTGCGGTCCCATGGCGTCTTTGGCGTTCAGGATCAGGTTGAGGAACACCTGCTGCAGCTTGCCGCTGTTGCCCTGGATCGCGGGCAGGTTCGGGTCGAACTCGGCCACCAGCTCGATCCGCGCGGTCTTGAGCTGGTGCTCCACCAGCGCGAGGGTTTCCCGCACCACCGCGTTCAGGTCGGTCGCGCGGAACTCGGAGCCGCCGGTGCGCGAAAAGTTCAGCAGGCCATTGACGATTTCCGACGCCCGGAAAGTCTGCTTAGTGATCTTGTCCAGCAGCGGCGCCACCCGCTGGTCGTCGCGCAGTTGCTTGCCCAGCATCTGGGTGTACGACGAGATCACCGCGAGCGGCGTGTTGACCTCATGCGCGACCCCGGCGGCCAAAAGGCCGATGGACGAGAGCTTCTCCGCCTGCGCCAGCTGGGACTCGAGCCCGACCCGCGCCGTGATGTCATCGACCAGCACGATGCGGCCCACGGTCTGGAACCCTCGCGAGACCAAAGGGGCAATCGAAATATTGGCGACCCGGCCTTCTTCTTCCGGCGCGCCGTCCGCGCGGCTTCGGAGGGGAAACTTCCACAGGTGGTGTACGCCGGGATCGTTTTTCACCCGGTCGAACTGGCGCACGAACCCGTCGTCGAACACCTCGGCGAGCGGCCGCCCCAGGGCCTGCGCGCGGGGCATCGCGAACAGGACCTCCATCTGGGCGTTCCAGCTTTCGATCCGCTCTTCGAGGTCGACCGCGATAATGCCCACGTTGGTCGACTCGACGATGTTTTCGTTGAACTCTTTCAGTCGCTCGAACTCGGCGATTTTGCGTTGCAGGCTGGCGTACAGGGTCGCGTTGCCGATCGCGATGCCCACGTAACCGGCGAGCGACTCGAGCAGTTCCACGTCTTCGCTGGACAGGAAATCGCCTGCGGTGGTGCGCCCCAAGCCGATCACCGCGATGGTGCGGTCCTGCACCCGGCAAGGCAGGTAGTAGTGCAGCTCCAGCGCTGCGGCGGTGCGGCGTTCGCCTTCGGAAAGGTGCAGCGCCTGCTGCGGATTTTCGAAGAAGATGTGCGTCCCGGCCCCGCGGCGGTCGAAGTCCAGGAAGCCCAGCGCGTACCCGGTGGGGGCCGGCGGAATCCCGTGCGCAGCGGCGAGCCGGAATCCCCGATCATCCTCCGCTAAAAACACCGCCACCCGCGCGACCGAAAGCGTTTCCGATAAACGGCCGGTGATGGAGCCGAGCAGGGGATCCAACTCGGTCTGTGTGCCCAGGCCGCGGCCGAACTCGATCAGGGTTTGCCGGTAGTCGTAGCGCTTGCGGTCGAACAAACGGTCCACCCGGTTCTGGATGGCGCGCTTAACCGGGTCAAACAGGGCCGAGGTCACGATAATGGCCGCGAGCAGCCCATAAACACCCGCGCTGGGCAGCCGCGCTTGAACCAACTTCGCCGCGAGCGCGACCAGCAGGAAGTAGAGGCCGACTAAAGAGGCCGTGGCCAGCGTGTACGTGACCCCGCGCTTGAAAATCAGGTCCACGTCCATGAGCCGGTAGCGCACGATGGCCCAGGCGAAAAACAGGGGCAAGATCACCAGCGAGAGGATCGCAATGTTGCGGACCGGCTCCGGCGTGGCCCAGTCCGCGAGGTAGGGCAGCACGTACAGCAGCGAAAACGGGACCACGCTGAGCACCGAGCCGCGGGTGAGCCACTTGAGCTGCTGGCGTTCGAGCACCTGTCCGGCGCCCTTGCCCGCGCGCCGGTACTGGAGGGCGAAGCTCGCGGTGGCCAGCAGGAAAAAGAGGTCCAGGTACGCCATCGCGGTCTGGTCCAACCGGTGCGCCAGCGCCTCGGTGGCCTGCCAGCGCTCGATGGCATACACCTGCAAGCCGATGATCAGCGCCGCGGGCGCGTAGATGAGCCCCAGCATCGCCATGCGTCGCCCCCGGCCCCGCTGCCCGGACCGCTTGCCGAACGAAAAGGCAAAGTGCAGAAACAGCGCCGGCTGGAGCGCCCCGGCGACGATGTTGGCCCAGTACACACTCCGGTCCAACGCATCGAACCGGCCCGTGTACAAGAGCGCATACAGCGCGAACGACAGGAGACAAAAGACATAGAAATGAGTAGCGTGGGGCGCGGTCCATCGCCGAAACAGGACGTACAGCCCGATCCCCAGGTACACCAGCGCGATCACACGCATGACCGCGTGAATGCGATTGTCGGTGCTGTCCAGGATCACCGGGACATTGAAGCGTATGTTGCTGCGCGAAAGCACGTAGCTCGCGGAGCCGTAGACCTTGGTGCGGAACTGCTCGCGGACCAGCGTGGAAATGCGGGAAACGTTCTGCTGGTTGACCGAAAGCAGCCGGTCTCCAGGTTTGATC
>CAXTRW010000163.1:0-6994 GCA_964246765.1 uncultured Acidobacteriaceae bacterium
GAGGTGCGGGCCAAGGGTGTGCGCGTAACGACAGTGACGCCGGGGCTGCTGCGGACCGGCTCGCCGCGCAATGCGCTGGTGGTGGGCAAGCGGGCGGAGGAGTTTCGGTGGTTTAACCTGGGCGATTCGCTACCGGGTGTTTCGCGGGATGCGTATGCGGCGGCGGGGCGAGTGCTGCGGGCGGCGGAGACGGGTGAAACGGAGCTGAGCATTACGCCTCAGGCGGCGTTCGCGGCTCGGCTGGCACCGCTGGCTCCGGGGCTTACGGGGTGGGTGCTTTCGCTTGCAAATCGCGCGCTGCCGGGGCCGGATCTGGGCGCGACCGAGCCGCTGCCGGGCTCGACGGCTGAGGGGAAAGATCTGCGCTCCTTGACCGGGCTGGGCCGGGAAGCGGAACAACGGTGGAACGAACTTTAGGCCTGTTATTTCGTTAGGTTTGCCGTTCGGAGTCGGGGTCGTGAGCTTTCGCTCACCTAGATTCGCGTCTGAGAACCGAGATTTCTCGGCATCCTTAGTTGTTTGTTTGAGGGAAGACCATTGCAAGGTAGATCTCGTATCCATCAGGGGACTGATTTCTGAGGCGGTCGTGAACTCTGGCTCACGAGAACCCACGCCTGTAAAGCGAGACGTGGGCACCCGTAGTCGTTGTGGAGAGCGGAAACAGGCTTGAAAGACGGAAGTTGCGTCGCGCGTGGTTACTTGACTTTGCAGCCTCAAGGTGAAGGCCCCGAGCGCGTCGGGGCCCTTGTTCTGCGAGTTATGCAGCTTTCTGCGCCGCGCCGTTTTTGGGAACCAGCGCGCCGGTACGGCCAGTCCACGGATCGATGACCACCTTGGTGCAACCGAATTTCTTATCGCGAAAGATGCGGAACGCTTCGGGAATCTCCTCTATGCCGATGCGGTGCGAGATGATGAAGCTGGGATCGATTTGCCCGTCCTCGATGCGCTTGAGCAGCGGGGCGAGGTAGCGCATCATGTGGGTTTGGCCCATTTTCATGGTGATTCCCTTGCCGAACGCCGCGCCGAACGGCACCTTGTCGAGCAGGCCGCCGTACACGCCGGGGAACGACACCGTGCCGCCCTTGCGCACCGCGAGAATGGCCTGGCGCAGGACGGTGGGGCGGTCGAAGGCGAGCTTGAGCGACTGTTTCGTGGTGTCGTAGATCGCGCCCGGGCCAGTGCCGTGGGCTTCCATGCCGACCGCGTCGATGGCCGAGTCAGGCCCCTGGCCGCCGGTCAGCTCGCGCAGGCTTTCGAGCGTGTCGTGCTTGGAGTAGTCGAGGGTTTCCGCGCCGACTTGTTTCGCGAGCGCAAGCCGCTCCGGAAAGCGATCGATGACGATGACGCGCTTGGCGCCGAACATAAACGCGCTGGCCGCGGCGAAGATGCCCACCGGGCCCGCGCCCCAGACCGCGACCGTATCGCCTTGCCGGATGTCGGCGTTTTCCGCGCCCATGTAGCCAGTGGGGAAAATGTCGGTGAGGAACAGGAGCCTGTCGTCGGGGATGTCGTTGTTGACGACCAGCGGGCCCACGTCGGCGAAGGGGACGCGCGCGTACTGGGCTTGGCCGCCGGCGTAGCCGCCGTAGATGTGCGAGTAGCCGTAGAGCGCGGAGCCGGAGTAGCCGTAGAGCGCTTCGGCGGTCGCGGCGTTGGGGTTCGAGTTGTCGCACAGGCTCCACAGCTTGTCCTGGCAGAAGAAGCAGCTGCCGCAGGCGATGGTGAAGGGTACGACGACGCGGTCGCCGCGCTTTACCTTTTTGACTTCGGAACCGACCTCTTCGACGACGCCCATGAACTCATGGCCCAGGATGTCGCCGGGCTGCATGGTGGGGATGTAGCCGTCGTAGAGGTGGAGCTCGGAGCCGCAGATGGCTGAGCGGGTCACCTTGATGATCGCGTCGTGGGGGTTCAGGATTTTGGGGTCGTCAACGGTTTGCACTTCGACGTTGTGTTTGCCCATCCAGCATGCAGCTTTCACTATGCCACCTCCTTGTGTGCGATGGCGCCGGTTTGGGGCGCGGTGGTTTGTTGTTCGCGGTCGCCTTCGACGGCCTGGGGGATGGCAGTGGGGGCGCCGCGGCGGCCATGCGGCTGGCCCTGGGTGGGGGGGATTTCGCCGGCGGCGTTGAGCTGCTTGAAGTGGCGGAGATTTTCCTTGACGAAGCCGCCGGGGGTGCGCGAGAAGAGGCCGCCGAGGGCCGCGGCGAGCTTGCCGCCGGGGACCAAGGACTCTTGGTCGACCCGCACCACGGTGCCGCGGCCGCTGACGGCGGGCTCAAAAGAGATTTGTCCGGCGGAAGGCACGGGGGTTTCGCCCACGGTGTGCCAGGCGAGGCGGCGGCCGGGCTCTTCGGCGGTCCACTCGGCGTCCCACTCCACGGTGCGACCGCCGGGCAGGTCCAGTACCCAGTGCGAACGCTTGCCGTCTGCTGTCACGCTGCGGACGGATTCCATCCACTTTGGCGCTTGAGAAACGTCGTGCCACATGTTGTACAAGTCATCTGCCGGCTTGTTGATGGTGAAGGTGGCTTGCTCCTTGACGAGGCCGTGCAGCGGGGTCGCGCTGAGTTTGCCGCCCCGTTTGCGCCAGATAGCGTAGGCGCTGCCGGCGGCCAGCAGGGTTCCGGGGTGGAACAGCTGTTTGCGCAGGAGATAGGCGGCGGTGAGGACGCCTGCGTAGACCAGTGGCTTCTTTGCAGCCCGGCCGGAGCCGCCTTGGTCCTCTTCAGGCTGGCTCAGGCGCGTTTGCACGTCGAGTTTGGTGTAGATTTCGGTTTGTACCATGCGTAAACCTGTCCTTTGGCTTTTCCGGTCTGGGGGACTCGGTAACTAAGAAGTTGAGATGCGATTCGCCCCGGTGGAAGCCACGGGGCTTGTTGAGCTCAGTCTGCGAGCATTTGTCGGGCGGCGCGGAGGCCGGAACGCAGAGCGCCGTGGACGGTGCCGGGGTGGCCGGTGGTGTCGGTGTGTTCGCCCGCGAAAAACAGGGTGTGCTCGACCGGCTCTGCGAGCGCGGCGGCGGCATCGGCAGCACCGGCCGGGGCCCAGCTGTAAGCGCCCCGGCAGAAAGGGTCGGCCATCCAGTCGTGGAAGTGTGCTTGGACGAGGTCGGGCTCGAGCGGGCGTTCGAAGATGCGGGAGAGCGAGCCGAGAGCGGCGCTTTGAAGCGCGGGCGCTCCGGGAGTTTGCAGCGCGCGCGGGCCGCCGGCCCAGCAGGTGAGCAAGGGAGTGGCACGCGGGGCGGTGGTCCAGTAGGTGGGCGGGTGCTCCGCCTGGGCGAACAGGAAGTGCATGCGCTCATGGACGGGAGCCCAAAAACGGCTGCGGACTTGGAGCACCATGCGCTGGACCGCGCCCGCGCGGAGACTGTCGGCGGCGCGGAATGGGGTGTCGGGCTCGGGGGCGAACCGGACGACGCGGGACTGCAGTGTGCCGAGCGGAAGGGCGCACAGGAGCTTCGGGGCGGTCCACTGGCGGCCGTCCGCGCTTGAGACGGTACACGCGTTGGGCTGCCATTTCACGCGCACGACCGGCGTCGAGAGCTGCAGCGTCACTCCGGCGGCCAGGGCGCGGTCGCGCACGAACTGTGCGAGCGCGGAATAGCCCTGCAGGAGGCGCAGATTGCTGCCGCCGCCGATCGCTTCCTCAGCAGCCTGCTGGCGCGCGAGACCCAGGATTCCGATTTCGCGCGCGTCGGCTGCGTTGAAGCCTTCCACGTAGTTGCGGGCGCGCTGCTTGTCCTCGTCCGACGCGCCGCGGCGGGCCAGGTAGGCGTCGAAGATCATATCGCCGTGCTCGTGAGCGGCGGCTTCCATGCCGTCGAGCAGGCGCCAGGCGAGCGCGTCTTCAGGGCACGTTCCGAGCCGGCCGTTGAGCAAGCACAGCTGCTCGCCCTCAGCTCGGTGAGTTTGAAGGCCGGCTTCGGCAATCAGGGCAAGCAGCTCCGGCGGGCGGCCGTGGACAAACTCCGCGCCGAGCTCGACGGGCTGCGAAAAGTCGGCAACATGATGAGTCAACATGCGGCCGCCCACGCGTTCTTGCGCTTCAATGATGAAAACGCGACGACCCGCCTCGGCCAGTGCGCGCGCAGCGCTCAGCCCTGCGATGCCCGCGCCTAGGATGATGCAGTCGTAATTCATTCGCTTCCCATGTGGACGAATCCAAGCCCCAAAAAAGTGGGCCATGGCATACCCGATTTGTGAGATGTGCTGGCGAGTGGGCTGGATCCTACATCTGAGCCACCCCAGCGAGCATGGCCCGCTCGCCGGGGACCCCGGACGCGAGACGGGGGCACCCCTAGTGTTGCGTCGAGGTTTAGCGCCGAAACTGCCTCAAAACTTGAGAGACATGCGCGAGCGGCGCGCTCCAATTGCCTGGGGTTTGCTGGCGAAACAAGCGCATGCGCGGGTACCAGGGCGTGGTGGAGCCCAGGCCCCAGCGCCAGTCCGCGGCGTGGGGCAGGAGCAGGAGAGCAGGCTTGCCTAGCGCGCCGGCTAGATGCGCGAGCACGCCGTCTACGGTGACAAGTACGTCGAGCGAAGCCATGCGGACGGCAAGGTCGGCAAACTCAGCTTCAATGTTCTCGATGGCCAGGTCTGCGGTTTCCCGCAGTTCTGCGCCGCCGTCCTGTTGCAGGCTGTAGGCGTTCGCGCGCGGCGCGGAGGCGAGCGCGGGGGCGAGTTCTTTGAGCGGGACGGAGCGGAGCGGGTTCCAGTTGCTGGACCGCCAAGAAATCCCGTACTGGAGCCTTCCCTGTTTGCGGCGCTGCTCGATCCGCTCCGCCACTGCTGCGGTTGCCGCGCTCGGCTCCAGCTTTCCCGCGCGGAGATATGGGAAAGCGGCGGGCACGGTTGCGGGCGTGGAGCAGAAGATCCAGGGCAGCTCCATAATCTCGACCTGCGCATCCCACGCGGGCGGCTGCGGGGGCGCCGGATCCCAGGTGATGACTTGGTCCACGCCGTCGCAGGCGCGCAGCAGCGGGACGATGGCAGGGTGGGCTTCGACGCACAGCGAGCGGGCCTGCGCGCGAATGCGGGGCGCGTAGCGGATAAATTGGAGCGCGTCGCCGAAGCCGTGGAGCGAGCGCAGCATGACGCGGCGCCCCGCAAGCGGCTTTCGGTCCCAAAAGCGATTCTCGCCGGCTATCCCCAGGACTTGCTGGCGGGCTTCGATCGCGTCGCTGGCGGCCCAAGCATCCTCCCATCGGCCCAGCAGCATCCCGCACTCCCACAGGCCCGCGTCGCAGGCGCTGGGGTCGGCTCCCGCTTGTTTTGCCTGCGCAAACGCGCTGCGGGCCTCGGCAACGCGGCGCTCCTCCAGCAGGGCGCGCGCGTGGGCCAGGGGCGCGGCGTCCAAGGCTAGCGGGCCGGGATGCCGGCGGCGATCGCTTCAAGCTCCGCCGCGCGCTGGGCGCTGGTGTGCTCAGAGAGGATGCGGGCGCGGGCGGCTTGGCCCAGTGCGCGGCGCTGGTCTTCGGTGGTTTGGTTGAGGATGCGGAGCACGTCGGCGGTGTTGGCGGCGAGGAGGATCTCCTTGCCGGGGGTAAGAATCCGGTCGAGGCCGGGCCAGGTGTCGGAGAGGATCGCGGCTCCGCAGGCGGCGGCCTCAAACAGGCGTACCGAAGGCGACCAACCCGCGGCGGCCATGCTGACGCGGGTCAGGTTGAGCGTAAAGCCCGAGGAGCAGTAGAACGAGGAGTGCTCGGCGGGCGGGATGTGGGGAAAGCGCCACACGTTGTTGGGCCAGCTGAGTTCCTCAGGGTATTGCGCGCCGGCGAGCATGAAGCGCTCCGCGGGCAGGGCTTCGGCGGCCTCGACGAAGAGCGATTGGAGCTTGGGCTGCCGGTCGTCGGAGTAGGTGCCGAGATAGCTGAGGGCGCAGCGGTATCGCTCGTTGACCGGCTCCGGCTGATGCGATGCGGGGTCGACCGAGCAGTAAAGCGGATAAGCCCGCTGCGCGCCGAAGCGGACGCGCAGCTCATCGAGGATGGGGCCGCCGGTGAAGGAGAGGTACGCGTCGTAGCGCGGAATATCGGCGGCGCGGATAGCTTCAGTTTCGCCCGTTTGGCAAAGGCGCTCGACCGTGATCGGCGTGTCGATGTCGTAAAAAAACACCGGGCAGCGGGCGTGCTCGAACAGAAACTGCGCGGCCGCGATGCCGTCGGGAAAATACGAGCCGACGACGACGAGATCGCTTTCGCGAGCGGCCCGAGCGAGCCAGCCGGCGGCCTCGGACCACTCTCGATACAGCGTGACGACACAGAAGCCCGGCGCGGGCAGGTCGCGGTGCTCGCGGTACCAGGGGGCATCTTTTTCAAGAAACGAGATTGTGTGGCCGCGCGCATGAAGGGCTTGCAGGAGCGAGCGGTAGGTGGTCGCGTGGCCGTTGCCCCAGGCGGAGGTAATGGTGAGGCCGAGAACGCTGATTTTCACGCGCGGCCTTTCTCGGCCCACAGGTGCTGGAGGAGCGTGTGAGCCTGCTGCGCGCGTTGGGCGTAGGTGTGCTCGGCAAGCGCGCGTCGGTGGAAAGCTTGGCCGATCTGCCCCGTGGACTCCGCGGATTGCGAGCGGAGCGCGGCAACGATCTCGTCCGCGCGGTGCACGACCAGGATCTCTTTGTTCGGGACGAAAAACGTTTCCACGCCGGGCCATGCGTCGCACAGCAGGCACGCGCCTGCGCCGGCAACCTCGAACACGCGCGTGGGCGGCGAGAAGCCAACCTGCGCCATGGAGTCGCGATTGATGTTGAGCACCATGCGGGCCGAGCAGTTGACCCGGTTGTGCTCGCCGGTGGGCACGTGGCCCAGCCAGCGGACGTTCGCGGGCATGGGCTTGCCGCCCCAGCCCTCGCCGCCGAGCAGGAACTGGAGCTCGGGCGCGAGCGCGGCGGCGCGCAGGAAGAGCTCCTCGACGCGGCGCTCGCGGGCGGGCAGGCGATTGCCCAGGAAGACCAGGTCGGCCCGGTAGCGCGAGTCGGGCGGGGCGGGGTGGTG
>CAXTRW010000164.1:0-6946 GCA_964246765.1 uncultured Acidobacteriaceae bacterium
CCGGCCCACGTCGCCCAAGCCGGCGTCACCGTCGCCGCCGCCCCCTATGACCGGCTGCCAAAGGAAGACGTGTTTCGGGTGGATTAGCTGAAGTACAGCTTCATCCCCATCCGCATCGTGATTACGAACGACACTGCCGAGCCGATCTCGCTCGACCAGGCGCGCATCCTGCTGCTGCCCCCGGACGACGGCCGCATCAACGCCGGCGAGCCGGGCGACGTGGAGCGCCGCGTCTACGCCCGCGAACGCGTCGGAACCACCATCCCGATCGGCCCCTTAAAAATTCATAAGCAGGGCAAGGCGGCCGACAGCAAAGTCGAGGCCGACTTCAGCGAGCACGAGTACTCGGCGCTCGCGGTCGAGCCCCACACCACCCGGGCCGGCTTCCTGTTCTACGACGTGCAAGGCCTCGGGGCACACCCGCTCGCCGGCGCCAAGCTCGTCTTCCGACAGGTTCGCACCAGCGACGGCAAAGAGCTGTTTGCGTTTGAAATCCCGCTCGATAACTACCTGAAAACGCAGCCCAAGTAACTACACGCCCTTCTTCTGCGGCTCCCATACATACTTGTGTATCTGCAGGCTCAACCGCGCCGGAACCCCGTCCTCCAACATCCACTCGACCAGCAGCCGCGGGTCCAACGCGCAGTTTGCGGTGGAGCGCTCCGGGCTGGGCTGCTTCCGGAATGCGGGCGAAAACAAGACCTGCCCGGCGCGGCTCGCCAGCGCGTGATCCCGCGTAAACTCGCGCGCAAACTCATAATCCTCGCGATCGGAAATCACGAACTTCACCTCATCCCGAGGCGTCAGCGTATCCAGATTCTCCATGCGAAACCGCCCAGCCTCGCCCGAGCCGGGGCACTTCACGTCGACGATCTTGTGCACGGCCGCAGGCACCTCCGCAAGCGGCCGCTCGCCGCTGGTCTCGATCATCAGCTCGTAGCCCTCGGCCAGCAGCCGCTCCATCAGCGGGACAATCTCGCGCGCCTGCAGCATCGGCTCGCCGCCCGTAAACTCGACCAGCCGCACCGGCGCCAGCGCCGCAATGCTCGCGATCACCTCGTCGGCTGACTGCTTATACCCGCCCGTAAAGGTGTACTCAGAGTCGCACCAGGCACAGCGCAGGTTGCACCCGGCCAGGCGCACAAAGATGCACGGCACGCCCGCGAAGCTGGACTCGCCCTGGACAGACTTATAGGTCTCAATCAGATACACGGCTACTCATAGTAAGTCGCGGCCGAGGTGTCGGTCTCGTGGATGGTGCAGTCTTTTACCTGCACACGGCCGCCGGTCAGCCCTGCAAGCTGCTTGTTCGTCTCGTCAAAGAAATACTTCGCCAGGTTTTCGGCCGATGGATTCACCACCGTGAACGGCTCCAGATCGTTGATCATCTTATGGTCGAGATAGTCGACGACCGGCCGCAAGACCTTCTTCAACTCCTTGAAGTCGAGCAGCAGGCCCGAGGGGTCCAGCTCGCGGCCGCGCAGGGTCACCCGAACCTTGTAGTTATGCCCGTGGGGGTTCTCGCATTTGCCGTGATAGTTGCGCAGGTAGTGCCCGGAGGAAAAACCCGCGTCGACGGTGATCTCGTACATAGTCCCTTCATTGTACCTGCGCGGGTTTCGCTTCAAAAAAGTCGCGCACCTCAGCCAGATCGCGCGTCACGCGATAGGGCGGCAGGCTCTCCAAGAACGCCGCTCCGTAGCCCTTGCGAATGCGCGGGTCCAACAGCACCAGCACCCCCCGGTCGTCGAGCGAGCGGATCAGCCGCCCAAAGCCCTGCTTGAGCGCGATCACGGCCGAGGGAACCTGGTAGTCCGTAAAGGGCTTGCCGCCGGCGGCTTCGATCGCGCGGCTGCGGGCCTCCACCACCGGGTCGCTCGGCACGGCAAACGGCAGGCGATCCACGATCACGCAGCTCAAAGCCTCGCCCTGCACGTCGATTCCCTGCCAAAAGCTCGACGTCCCCAGCAGCACCGCATTGGGAGTCGCCCGAAACTCCTCCAGCAGCGCATTGCGCGGAGCCTGCCCTTGCAGCAGCAGCGGCCAGGGAACTTGCGCCAGCAGGCTTTCATAGGTCGCGCGCATCTGGGCGTAGCTGGTAAACAGGCAAAACGCGCGCCCTCGGGAAGCGTCCAGCACCTGCGCGATGGTGCGCACCGCCTGCTCGCTGAACCCCGGGCTGCGCGGGTCGGGCATTTCCGGCGGCAGATACAGCAGGGCCTGTTCACCATAGCGAAAGTGCGAGGGCACCAGCAGTTCCCGCGCCTGCTCCAGCCCCAGGCGCTTGCGCAGGTGCCCGAACCCGCCCTGCACCGCCATCGTCGCCGAGGTCAGCACCACGGTCGGGAACGTCTGGAACAGCACATCGCCCAGCAAGCCGGAAACGTCGATCGGCGTGGCCTGCAGAAAGGTGTTGTAGCTCGATTCCCTGCCCCTTCCGCCGCCGCGCCGCTCCAGCCAGAAAACCGTGTTGGTGTCCTCGGCCTCCATCAGGAACTTGAGCCGGTCGTGGAGCTCATTCGTCCGCCGCTTCAGCCCCGGCGCCTCCTCCACATTGCGCATGCGCTCCAGCTCCCCTGCAAGCAGCTTCAGCGCGTTCAGCACGCCCAGGTACAGCTCCCCATGCTCCTCAAGAAATTCTCCGCGATGGGTAAACTGCGCGCGCCCCTCCGCACCCAGCGGCAGCTGGGCGAAAAACATCCGCGCGCGCTCCCGCACCGTTTCCGCGGCAGCTTTCGGCCCGGAGCTGATGGCGTGCTTGGCCCGCAGCAGCAGATCGAGATCCCGCGCGAGCTCCTCGAACCGAATATTCGAAATCTGCAGCCCGAAGTAGGCGCTCGCGACGTCCTCGAGCTCATGCGCTTCGTCGAAGATCACCGCGTCGGCCTCGGGCAGGATGCCGGCGTCGGGCGCGTTCGCGGCCTGCTGCTTGATCGCCAAATCAGCGAAAAACAAGTGGTGATTCACGATAATCAGGTTCGATTGCGCGGCTTTTCGGCGCATTTCGGTGATGAAACAGCGCTCAAAGTCCGGGCAGGTCTGGCCCAGGCAGGTTTCCGCGCGGGCATCGAGCTTGGTCCACAGCGGGCTCTGCTCGGGCAGCGCGGCGACGCCGGCCCGGTCGCCGGTTTCCGTCGTTTTTTCCCATGCGGCAATCGCGTTGAACTGCTTGATCTCTTCCAGACCGCTCAGGATAGGCTCATGCTGCAGCGCGTAAAGCTTGCGCCGGCACAGGTAGTTGGCGCGGCCTTTCATGTAGCAGGCCCCCAGCGGACCCAGCAGCGACTCGAGAAAGGGAATGTCCTTGAAAAACAGCTGCTCCTGCAGGTTTTTGGTTCCGGTCGAGACGATCACGCGCTTGCCGGAGCGCAGCGCGGGGAGCAGGTAAGCCAGGGTTTTGCCCGTGCCCGTGCCGGCTTCGGCGATCAGGTGCTGTTTTTCGGTCAGCGCGCGCTCGACCGCCTGCGCCAGCTCCAGCTGGCCGCGGCGGAACTCATACGGCAGCGACGACTGCGCGAGCAGCCCGCCGGGCGAGAAAAAGGCGTGCAGCGACGGCAGTTTCTTTGGAGGGGGCTCGGGCACGGTTCTATCATAGGAGTTTGCCCGTTCTTCGCCTCCTTTTGAGCGCCGGGCTGGAGGCACTTTCGTCATGAGCAAGTGGAAACCGAACCCCCTGCCCCACTCCGAAGAGGCCGTCGGCATGCCGCTGATTGCCGTCTGCGGGCGGCCAAACGTGGGCAAGAGCACACTTTTCAACCGGCTGACCGGGACGCGGCGGTCCATCGTGGGCGACGAGCCCGGCATCACGCGCGACCGCATCTACGGCGAGGTCCACTGGGCCGGGCGCGTGGCGCGGGTAGTGGACACGGGCGGCATTGTGCCGGACGACGAGGCCCTGATCCCGAGCGAGATCTTCCGCCAGGCGCGCACGGCGTTTGAAGAGGCGGCGGCGATCGTCATGGTCGTCGACGGGCGCACGGAACTGGCCTCATCCGATCTGGACCTGGCGCAGCTGCTGCGGCGTTTGGGAAAGCCGATGTTTCTGGCTGTGAACAAGACCGACAGCGCCCAGCAGGACGCGGCGGCGCAGAATTTCCGGCGGATCGGGATCACAAATCTCGCCGCGATCTCGGCCGAGCATGGGCACGGCATCGGCGACTTGCTGGATGAGGTGTTCGCGGCGATGCCGTTCGCTCCTCTCGAAGAGCAGGCGCCCCAGGAACAAGCGCCTGCGGAAAGCGACGAGGCAGCGCCGCACCGGACGCATGGCGAGTACGAGCAGCGCGAGACCCGCGTCGCGATTATCGGGCGGCCCAACGTGGGCAAATCGACGCTGTTGAACGCGCTGACCGGCTCCGCGCGGGCCATCGTTTCGCCGGTTGCGGGGACCACGCGCGATGCGGTGGATGAAGTGCTCGAGTACCGGGGCAAGCAGCTACGCATTATCGACACAGCGGGGATTCGGCGCAAGGGCAAGACAAATTTGTTGGCCGAGAAGCTGTCCGTGATCATGGCGCGGCGGCACCTGGAAGCGGCGGATGTTTCGCTGCTGTTGATCGATGCGGTGGAGGGCGTGACCGCGTCGGACGCGACGATCGGCGGCTACGCGCACGAGAGCGGGCGCTCGGTGGTGATCGTGATCAACAAGTGGGATCTCGTCACCACCGCGCGCACCGACGGCAAGCCGCACGCGGACCGCAAGCTGTATGAAGAGCGGGTGCGGGACTCGCTGAAGTACCTGGACTATGCGCCGGTCGTGTTCATTTCGGCGTCGGAGGGCAAGGGGATCCAGCGCGTGCTGGAGGCGGTGGAGCGGGTAGCCGCCGAGCGCCGCAAGCGCGTGACCACGGGGCAGATGAACCGGTTTCTGGAGCGCGTGGACTTTGAGCGCGCAACGGTGCCGATGGCGAAGCGGGTGCGCATTCTGTACATGACGCAGGCCGCGGTTGCGCCGCCCACGTTTGTGCTGTTCACAGACCGCGACGTGGATTTGCACTTCTCGTATGAGCGTTTTTTGACGAATCAGATACGCGAGGCGTTCGGGTTTGAGGGCTCGCCGATCTGGTTCAAAGTGCGCGCGCGCAACGCGGAGAAGCACGCTTGAGCGAGCCGGCCAAGCCCAAGCTGACGGAAGAAGAAGCCACTCTGCTGGTGGCGCGGGCGCTGGCCGACCCGCAGCGCTACCGCATCCTGAAGATGCTGGCGCAGTGCGAGCCCGGCACACTCTGCGCGGCAGTCCGCGACTGCGTGGACATCGCGCCGCAAACGCTGTCGCACCATATGCGAGAGCTGCGCGGCGCGGGTTTGATCCGGGAGCGGCGCCGGGGCCGCACGGTCGAGTACACGCTCAACCACCGGGTCGTGGAAGCGTTCCTGGACGCTCTGGACCGCGACTTGCTCCAGCAAGAAGAGTAATTTTCCAGAATCCTCCCGCTTCGCCGGCAATCTATTCGATGGACGTCGAACAGTTCGACGTCGATCGAACAATGGAGAGAGATATGGCAAAGCTGACAGGGAAAGTTGCAGTGGTGACCGGGGCGTCCAAGGGCATCGGCGTGGGGATTGCGAAGGCGCTCGGGGCCGAAGGGGCGTCGGTGGTGGTGAACTATTCGTCGGACCGAGCGGGCGCGGACAAGACCGTGCAGGCGATCACCGGCGCGGGCGGGAAGGCCATCGCCGTGCAGGGCAGCGTGGACAAGGCAGCGGACGTGGAGCGGCTGTTCGCGGAAACGGAGAAGGCGTTTGGGCCGGCGGATGTGCTGGTGAACAACGCTGGAGTCTATGACTTCGCGCCGCTGGAGCAGATCACGGAAGAGCAGTTCCACAGGATCTTCAACATCAATGTGCTGGGCGTCTTGCTGGCCTCGCAGGCGGCGGTAAAACACTTTGGGGAGCGCGGCGGCAGCATCATCAACATCGGATCGGTGATTTCCGACAGTCCGAGTCCGGGGGCGACCGTGTACGCGGCGACCAAGGGCGCGCTGGACACGATCACGATGGTGCTTGCCAAGGAGCTGGGGCCGAAGAAGATTCGAGTCAACAGCGTGAATCCGGGTTTTACCTCGACGGAGGGCAATGCAAGCATGCGCGGGGGCGAGATGGAGAAGGCAGTTATCGCGCAGACGCCGTTCGGGCGGTTGGGCGAGCCGGACGACATCGGGGACGCGGTCGCGTTTTTCGCCTCGGACGACGCGCGCTGGATTACCGGCGAGGCGATTCGCGTTGCGGGCGGCCTGCGCTAGAGGCAAGCGACCTTCGCTCACTCATATACTGGGAGGGTGCCTGCCCTCCCCTACATCCGATATGCGACCGAGGCGGACGTCCCGGCAATCCATGCGCTGATCACGGAGCTCGCGGTCTACGAGCGTGAGCCGGACGCGGTGGCGATCACGGAAGCCGATCTGCTGCGCGACGGCTGGGGCCCGCAACCCCGCTTCACTTGCATTGTTACTGAGGCGGAGAGCGTGGTGTGCGGGTTTGCGCTGTATCACCCGATTTACAGCACCTGGGCCGGCCGTTCGCTTTACCTGGAAGACCTGTATGTGCAACCGGCACACCGGGGGCGAGGGCTGGGAACGGCGCTGATGGCGCGCGTGGCCGCGGAAGCGCGGGCGCAAGGTTGCGCGCGGATGGACTGGAGCGTTTTGACCTGGAATGAGCCTGCGATCCGAACGTATAAGCGGATTGGGGCGGTGCGGATGGAAGAGTGGCGGCGGATGCGTTTGGCGGGGAACGCGCTTGCGGCTTTGGCGGCGCGCGCGGGGTCGGAACCCACATCTCAACAGAGAGACACGGGGCACCCGAGCCCACTTCACCCCCCGTCTGAATTAATCCATCGAGCAGAAGTCGCTCGCCTGGAAGTCCGGCAGACGCGAGACGCCGGGTCTCCAGCTTTCGTTAAACCGGAAGGGGTGGAGCCATGAGCACGCCGCGCATTCGGGTGATT
>CAXTRW010000165.1:0-6934 GCA_964246765.1 uncultured Acidobacteriaceae bacterium
CACAACATCTACGCGCAGCAGCCGGGCGGCTCGCCGGTCGCGCTGACCGCGACCACCGACCCTAACCTGCTGAACGGCGAGGTGGACTGGGTATATCTCGAAGAGCTCGCGGCGCGTACCAACTACGCCTGGGCGCCCGATTCGCGCCGAATCGCCTATATCCAGATGGACGAGACCAAAGTCCCCGCATACCCGATTACGGACTGGATCCCCACCCACCCCACGGTCGACGAGCAGAAGTACCCGCAGGCCGGTGACCCCAACCCCGCGGTCAGGGTCGGCGTTGTTTCCGCGAGCGGCGGGGCGACGCGCTGGATCAGCCTGCCCGCGGTGCGTCCGAATCAGGACTACATCCCCCGGATCGGCTGGCTCGACCCCAAAACCGTGTGGGTCGAAACGCTGAACCGCGACCACAAGCACATGGATATTTGGTTCGCAAACGCCGAAACGGGCGAGGCAAAGCGCGCCCTGGCGCTCACCGATGAGAGGTTCTTCGACGAAAATTACGACCTGGATTTTTCGCTGCCCGGGCACATGCTGCTGCGCTCCTGGCGCTCCGGCCACACCCATATCGACCACTACACCTACTCCGCGAACGGCGGGCTGAAGCTGGAACGCCAACTCGAGGACGGCCCGTATGAGGTCGCCGCGATTGAAGGGGTTCTGCCCGGGGGCGCAGGCGGCGCTACTGTGTACTACACAAGCAACCAGGGAAATCCCATGGACCGCCAGCTGTGGGCCGTAAACCTGGACGGCAGCGGCAAGCGCCAAATCACCGAAACAGCCGGGGTGCACCGCGTCGAGTTCGCCGGCGGCCGCGCCAGCTGGACCGATTCGCACTCCGACCTGCGCACCCCGCCCGCGCTGGACATCTGCTCGCTCCGTGAGGCGGCGCCTTCCTGCGTCAATCTGTGGAAGGACACAAGCGCGAACGGCCACCCGGTAACCCCGCCGCAGGTGCTGGAGCTGCGAGCCGCCGACGGGGCGACAACCCTGTACGCGACCCTGCTGCTGCCTGCGGGCACGGGCGCGGCGAGCGTTCCGCTGATCACCAACCCCTACGGCGGCCCCGGAACCGCCACCGTGACTGATAGCTGGGGCGGCCAGAGCCTCTACTTCGACCAGGTCCTGGCCGAGCACGGGTTTGCCGTGCTGCACGTGGACAACCGCGGCATGGGCAGCCGCGGGCGCGAGTTCGAGCAGGCCGCCTACCGCGACTTCGGGCAGGTGCAGCTGGCCGACCAGCTGGCTGCCATCGACCAGGTTTTGGCGAAGTTCCCGCAGCTGGACCCGAAGCGCCTGGGCTGGTGGGGCTGGAGCTGGGGCGGTACGTTCACGCTCAACGCCCTGACCCACTCGACCCGTTTCCGCGCCGGAGTTTCCGTGGCCCCGGTTACGGATTTCCGCGATTACGACTCCATCTACACCGAGCGCTATCTGGGGATTCCCGCTGAGGAAGCGTCCGTGTACGACGCGGCCGCGGTGCAGCGCACCGCCGCGCACCTGCACGGACACCTGCTGATCGCGCACGGCACCGGCGATGACAACGTACACATCGAGAACACGGTGCAGTTCGTACAGAAGCTGATCGACAACGACCTGCCCTACGACCTGCAAATCTACCCGCGCAAGACGCACTCGATCGCCGGCAAAGAAGCGCGGACGCAGCTGTTCAACCGCATCCTGGCGCAGTGGGAACAGTACCTGAAACCGGCAAACGACCCGGCGCCGTAACGCCGATAGTATGGCTCAAGAGCAAACCACCCCCGAACTCGTGCTCGCCCGCCACCGGCTCGCACTGCCGGAAGCGGAGGAGCGGGAGGTCGCGCCCGGCATTGCGGTCGAGCTGTTTCCGGGCCACACCCGGCACCTCATGGCCGTTTACGTGCGGGATCGCGTTTCCGGCCGGGCGCGCCTGCTATATCTCTGATCTGGCGCCCACCATCGCGCACCTGCCGCTTACCTGGGGCCTGGGTTTCGACCTGGACCGCTGCGCACCATTGTCGATTTTTGTTGCGCAGCGCAGATACGTGGGGTAAAGTTTGCGGCAGATTGGCAATGCAGTTGCCATAGCCAATCCAACTTCGCCGCGGAAATGTGGTGTGACACTCCGGGGTGCCCTTAATCCATTTTCTAGCCGAAGCACAGGAGAGGACGATGAACAGAAGAACACTTGTTGTGCGAGCTCTTGCGGTATCCACAGCCTCAATTCTCCCCCCCCCGACTTTTTGCTCTAAGCGGCAATACCTTACCGACACCAAGTCCATCCGCCCTCAATCTGGTGAATCAAACCGGTGCGGCGCTGTGGAACGCGTTGCAAAGCAGCACGGCAAGCTCCCTTGATTTTCAATCGTATTCAACGGCCATACAGGGTTTTGCGGGAAACCTTCAGGAAACTGGATGGAACGCGCAGTTTCAAGCGGTGGTCAAGGCGAATCAGTCCACCTTGCCTAATGTTGATGTCGTGTCCATATCAAATCAAATCCGTTCAGCTGTCGCGAACCTAGGAGTTCACGCGTCGCCTGCACAAATTCAGGCGGCGTTCCAAAGCTCTAGTGCTCAACGGCAAGCGACAGCACAAAATATTGCGCAATCCGGTGTCGCTCCAATCGAGAACGACGCAGCCAACCAGATGCACTCGTTCGCCATATCCATAGGGCAACATCCGGTCTCGTACCAAACGACTAGCGCAAATGCTCATCTCAAGAAAGTGTTCTTTATCCGGGCCTACTGCGCGGAATTGGGGCTCGCTGCGGACGACACTGCTGTTTTCGCCACCTTTACCGGCGCCGAGCCTGTCGCGGCGGCTTTTGCGGTACTGGGTCTAGTTTTCGGAGCTTTAGGTGAAGGGGGCTACTGCTAACAGAAGAGCCATGACGCACTCAACCTTGCCGCCTAATCTTTTGTTGTGGAGAAGCTCTCTGGCTGGACGATCGCTACGATCCGTTCATTCTGGAGTAGCTGTCCTTTTCAACCTTCTGTTGCTGATGAATTTGGCTGAAGCCTATAAGCTTTTGAGCCGTTTTCCGACGGTAGGTGCACGTCTGTGGATACTCTTGCTCCCTGTAGTGTTCCTAGCGATTACTGGCGGCGTTTACATGCTAAAGCTCTATCAAAGCACACGCGATGAGATCAGGAAAGGCGGGGCAGATGCTGTGCTCTCGCCTTTGCTTAATGCTAGTTACGCGGCATATAGATTCTATCTCGGTTTGCTTGGCATGGGCATCGTCTTGCTGGGCGCTGCCAACATATCAATACCAAAGTGAGTAGCTGCTTAAGAGGATTAAAACTTTGCAAGAGAGGAAAAACAGCGCTTCTATGCCCGGGCAGTGGCGGAGGATTGGCTGGTCGTCTTTACGCACGACGCTCGCACCCCGCTCGGGCGCCTTGCCGCGACGGCCAGTGAGACGAGCCTGCGGACGGAGCCGCGCGGCCCATTCGTAGGGCCGGACGCTGCATCCCAAAGCGCATGAATGCAAAACAGCCGCTCGATCCGGCTCTGCGCCTGTACCTGGATGAACAGGCCGCCAACGCCGCCGGCCCCATCCAGTCCCCGGCCCAGGCCCGCCGCCTCATGGACGGGCTGCTCGAGACCCGCGCCGGCATACCGGGCCTGCCCAACGGGGTGATCTCCGAGGACCTTTGGGTTGCGGGGCCGGCCGGCGACCTGCGGGTGCGCCGTTTCGTGCCGCCCGCGGCCGCGGCGCCCTTCCCGGTTCTGGTCTTCCTTCACGGAGGCGGGTGGGTCGTCGGTTCCATTGAAACGCACGACCCGTTTTGCCGCCTTCTCGCCGAGCAGGCAGGAGTCGGCATCGTCTCCGTCGACTACCGGCTCGCCCCGGAGTCGCCCTACCCTGCCGCGCTCGACGATGCTGAAGCAGCCTTTCGCTGGACCGTTGGGAACGCCGCCGAATGGGGTGCGGACCCCGCGCGTCTGGCCCTCGGCGGCGACAGCTCCGGCGCGAACCTGGCCGCGGTGCTGGCAAACCGGCTTGCGGCCGAGGGCAGCGGCCCCTCCTTGCGTGCCCTTGTGCTGCTTTACCCCGTCACGGACCACCCCAGCGCGCGTCACCCCTCCTACGCGGAAAACGCTACCGGCTACGGTCTCATGGCTGAAGCCATGGAGTGGTACTGGGCTCAGTACGCCGCCGACGTGCCCGCTGGCGACCCGTCCGTCTCGCCCCTGCGCGGGGGGCCCACCCTGCCGCCGCTTCCGCCCACTCTGGTGGCCACCGCGGAGTACGACGTCCTGCGCGACGAGGGCATCGCCTACGCCCGCAAACTGGCCGACGCGGGCGTCCCCGTTCAGCACCTGCACGCGCCCGACATGCCCCACGACTTCCCGGTTGGGCCGGGGACGGTGGCGCGCTTCCCGCAGTGCGCGCAGGCGCTGGCGCAGATCGCCGAGTGGCTTCGTGCAACGCTGCTTCCCGCTCGCGGATGAGGTATTCCCAGCAGCGCGCGGGCTGCTCCAGGACGCCTAAGACTGGAGCCGCTCTGGCCCGGGCTTTTGAATTTACGGGTGAGGATCAAAAGCCCGGAGGGGGGGTGCTTCCTCGCGCTTGCGCTTTTTCTTATGCCGACGCGCCCGCGCCGGCAGCGCCGCCGCTGAGCGCCTGCGCCACCGCCGTGCCGTTGGGCGAGCCCAGCCCCGTGCAAGGGTCCCAGCCTGGGGCCGCGCTGTAGGTTCCGTTGCTGCCGCTGGTGATGTCCCGCAGCGCCGAAGGCGCGGCGTACAGCTGCGGGTTGGCAAAGCCTACGGGCGTGGCGCCACCCTGCACCCGCTGCTGGTTGACCAGCGCCAGCAGCCCGGCCCACAGCGGCGCCACCGCGCTGGTGCCGCCCACCACCTGCGCTTGCCCATCGACCAGGACGTTGTAGCCCGTGCCTGGCGCTGCATCGCCCGCGACGTCCGGAACGCCGCGGCCGCCTGTGCCTCCGCTCGGCTTGGGAACGCCCGCATTTGCCTGCCAGGCCGGCAGGGCAAACACGGTGCTCACGCCGCCGCCGGTCGCGCCGCCACCCGCGGCTTGGTCGTTCCACACCACCTCGGACTGGATGGTGGTCCCGGAGCCGGTCAGCGCCGTGCCGCCGCAGGCCAGCACGTGCGGGCTCGAAGCAGGAAAATCCACATTGTTGCCGGTTCCACCATCAGATGACCCGTTGTCGCCCGACGCCACCGTGATCGTCACGCCGAGCGCCCCGGCGGACTGGCAGGCGTTGTCGAGCGCCGTGCGGGAAGCCGCGCTCCAGCCTGATTCCGGGCCGCCCCAAGAGATCGACAGCACGCTCGGTTTGTTGGCCGTATCGTGGACTGCAGTGGTGATTGCGTCGATGAATCCCTGGTCGGTGTTGGGCGCGAAGTACACCGCGATGCGCGCGCCCGGCGCGACTGCTCCGGCGACCTGGATGTCGAGCGCCACTTCGCCGTCGGCCCCGTTCGGGTCTCCGCCGGGTACATTCGTGCCGCCGTCGACCGACACCGCAACCACGGTGGGCGGCGTGAGCCCCAGACCCTGGAAGTAACTCGTAATGTCGCTTGCCTGGTAGCCGCCGCCCAACTCCAGAACGGCGATCGTTTGTCCCGCGCCGGTCAGGTTCTTCGGAAAGCCATACAGCGCGGCCACCTGCACGGGCGAGTAGCTCGAGGAAACCGCGCTGGCACGGATCACGCGGCTTCCTCCCTCGTCGTCTTTAAGCCGGCGCAGGTGCGATTTGGCGATCGGTCGCGTGTCCAGGCCCAGAACCGCTTCCACTCGTTCGGCCATCTGCTCGGGCATCGAGATTGCGCCCCGGTAGCTGTGGAAGTGCTTGCCGCTGTGCCGGTGTTGAAAGGTTTGGAGCGTGACGCCGAAGGCCTGCTGCATGCGCGAAGCCGGGCCGCGCAGAACCATGGTGCGCCGCGGCAGACTTGATCCGGCTTCATCGACCGACAGCCCGTGCTCGTGCGCGAACTGCCGGAGGGCTGCGAAATCGTCCGGGTCGCCGGCGTAGTCCCGGTCGAACTCCTCGGGCGACACGACCCGGCCATTCAGGGCCTGGAGGTCCAGCGGGCTGCGCCGGCGGGTGATGACGGAAACGGAAAGGATTTGTTCGGGTGGGAGGGAGCCGGTCTGGGAAGCTTGGTCTGGAAGGGGGTGTTCGGTCGTGGCGAGCGGGACGCGCGCCTGCTTCTTTGGGTCAGAACCACTCATGGGGGAGCACCTCTCACCTTCCACGCTAAAACAAAACTGCGCGGAACGTGCGGGCTATTCGTGGGAGATCTGCGATCTGTCCGCCGAGTCAGGAAACGTGCTTGTGGAACAGGTCGTCTTGCTCACGGCACGGGCTGCAGGCGCAGGAAGCCGCACAGCCGACCAGCAGCGCCGCCCCGCCGGTGATGACGGCTTCGGCCCAGTGCGCATTCAGATGAGCGAACCGCCAAACGATAGCGTGAAGATGAAGAAACCACATACGATCTATCCCGTTTCAATGTCGAGACCGGTCCTGTGGGGTGAGCAGCCGCGACAGTGACCATCCTGTCACCTAGTTGGATAACAATGCAAATCTTTTTTGTTGCTTGCGGCAAGATTTCTGAATCCTTTCCCGTTTTCGTGCTCTGCTGTGCCTTTTTGGGCTTCCAGCTGTCGCACAGGCTGGCCGGTTCGCCCTATGGGGCTACGCACAGACATTGCAATAGGGGGAATAAAAAGAGAAGATGGAACCATGACTGCGGGTCCAGCTTCGGGCGAGTCGCGGGCGCTTTCCGGTCCCCGCGTGCGCTGGTTGTTTCTCGATCTGAACTCCTACTTCGCTTCCGTGGAGCAAGAGCTGCGGCCCGAACTGCGGGGCAGGCCGGTCGCGGTCGTGCCGGTTGAGGCCGACACGGCCACTTGTATTGCCGCCAGCTATGAGGCCAAGGCGTTTGGGGTCAAGACCGGCGTCAAGGTGGGCG
>CAXTRW010000166.1:0-6904 GCA_964246765.1 uncultured Acidobacteriaceae bacterium
CGACCACCACCACCAGTAGCGTTAAGTATCGGACGGGGAGTGCGCTACTCTTCACGTATGGCCACTTCCCGCAACCTTTCGAGTGAACAATACCCGATCGGTCCGCCTGACCGGGACCCGGCTCCAGAAAGCCGCCCGGCTCACATCGCGGCGATCGCGGCGTCGCCTGAACTGTTGTCCGCTGCGTATGCGGGGCTCGACTCAGCCCAGCTCGATACCCCGTATCGCGAGGGCGGTTGGACGCTCCGGCAGTTGGCGCATCATGTGGCCGACTCCCACATGAATGCCTTCGTGCGCGTCAAGCTCGCCCTGACCGAAGACTGGCCGACGATCCAGCCCTACGACGAAAAACTGTGGGCGACCACACCGGAAACGCGTGCTCCGGTCGACGCTCCGCTGGCGCTGCTGCGCGCTTTGCACGCGCGCTGGGCGGCGCTGCTCGAGGGGCTCACGCCCGGCCAGTGGCAGCGCGGCTTCGTGCATCCGAAAAACGGCCGAACCGACCTGACGCAAGCCGCCGCGCTCTACAGCTGGCACGGCCGACACCACCTGGCGCATGCGTCCGGACTGCGCCGGCGCATGGGCTGGTAGACGGCTCTGCCGGTTTGCAACACCGCCGCGTTCCAAGGCCCATTCTGTTCAAAAAACGCAAACAAAACGCGGCTGCGGAGGGTACAACAGTACCGTTGCGGGAATGTGCCGCTCCGGCGATGCTGGGAGTGCCTTGGCCGCCTCCGCCACCTCCGTCGCCCGCACCTCTCCTCCGCTCGCCCCGGCGGCGCTGGCCCGCGCGCTGGAAAGCTTCCTTGCCGACAACCCCAGGGCCTGCGTGGTCGAGGACGGGGCGATTCTGTTCGACATGAGCCGTTCCCGGTGGACGCTGGACTCCGACGGCGGACGCTGCGTCCTCCAGCTTTGGAGCGATGAGCGCAACCTGGTGCGCACGGTCATAGGCTTAGAGGAACGGAGCAGCGGCCTGCGGCTGGAGGTCAAGCGTTTCGGGCAGACCAAGCCGCAGGTGCTGCGGATCACGCCGGACCGGGATCAGCGAACGCCGACCGCCCGGGATGCGGCGCGCAAGAACTTCGTCGGGCTGCTGCGACGCGTGCTGGCGCGGACCTTCCCCGACCTTAAGCAGGGAGAAACCTTCGCTGCCGGGGCGGACTTGGAGCACTCATTCGGGCCCGCCTACGTCCGCGGCACGATCGAGCGAGGGCAAACGGCATGGGCGCTGGTTGCCATCAACGGGCAGGAAACTCAGTCCGCGGTGGACGGCGTTTTGACAGTTGCCGTGCTTTGGCTGGAGCAGTGCCGTGCGCGCTCCAACGGCCGGCGCGTGGTGGAGGGCGCCAAGGTCATTGCGCCCGCCGGGATGACCGCGACCATCCGGGAGCGCCTGCACTGGCTCCATCCGGGGGCGGCGAAATGGGAGCTGTGGGAGATCGATGAGCTCAGGGAAGAACTCGTGCCGGCCGCCGCAGCGGACTCTGGAAACCTGCGAGCGCACCTGGTCGCGGCCTTCGACCCGGCATCCGCGCTTGAGCGTTCCGGCGCAGCCGTGGACCGAGTTTTGGAGCTGCTCGACCCGGTGGACCGGCAAAGGACAGAAGTGCTTCCGCGCTCGCCGACCGAGATCGGCTTTCGTTTGCACGGGCTCGAATTCGCGCGGGTGCGGCACGGCGTGAGCGCAACCTCGTTCGCCCGGGAAGACAGCATCACCTTTGGAGCGGGCGCGAGCGAAACGCCCTTGACCGACGAAACTGAGCCCGTGCTGCGGGAGCTGTGCGCCCGCCTCTTCCGGTCCCGGCATGCGGCCGGCAGTGTGCGCGACCCGCTTTTCCGAATGCAGCCCGAGCGATGGCTCGAAGCAACGCTGCGTGCGGATCTCGGGGCGATCGAGTCCTCCCTGCGGCCCGAGCCCGTCTACACGCAAGTACCCGCGCTGGCCTCGGCCGACCGGGGTATGCTGGACCTGCTGGCGGTCACGCGGGACGGGCGCTTGGCGGTGCTGGAGCTGAAGGCAAGCGAAGACCTGCACATGCCCATGCAGGGGCTGGACTACTGGATGCGGGTGCGCGCGCTTCACGCCTCCGGCGAGATCGCGCGGGCGGGGTACTTCCCGGGCGTCGAGCTGTCCGCAGAGCCGCCGTTGCTGTACTTCGTGGTGACCGCGCTACGCGTGCACTCCACTGTAGACACGCTTTTAAAGCACTTGGCGCCGGAGGTGGAGTGGCGCTTGCTGGCGCTTGATGAGAAGTGGCGAAACCATCGAGCCATCATCTTCAGAAAAAGCGGGGGCGGCGCAAAGCGATGGCCGCGGGTGTTAACGGGGGAGGCGCCAGAGTGAGGCTCGCTTCCGGTCCCCGTCCCGCAACGCGAGTGGGAGAAAGTACGCCCCCACCACGTTCAGCCGGCAAACGAGACGACGGATGCGCGGCGGGGCGCTTTGGCAGATGCGGCAACAGCGGTTTCGGCGCGTTGCGTCAGGTCCTGGTAGTAAAAGGGCTGAGGCGCTGTTTCCCGGCCGACGGCGCCCTTGAAGCGGGCGAACGCACGCCATGCACGGCGTCGCGAGCCTCCGGTGTCGGCCGCGGCCTCGGTTTGCAATCGAATCACGGCTTCCCGCTCCGCCGGCTGCACATCCGGGCGGCAGCCGGGAAAGCTCGCCGTTGCCTGCGTCCACTGCTCCCCATCGGGGTAAAACCAAACCGCGGCGCCCAGGTGCGGTTCCGCGGGGGTGGGAAGCGCGCCGCCGGCCCACTGCGCCCAGAGTCGTCCGGCCAGGTCGGGCTGCCCGGCCACGGCGACGTGGCCAAGTTGGGTCGAACGCGGGTTCATTTCGATCAGGAAGGGCGCTCCGGTTTGTTCATCCAGCATAAAATCCAGCCCGAAAAATCCGGAAAGCTCCAGCTTGCGGGCCAGCAGCGCGCCGGCGCGGCTGATGCGGGGGTCTTGCATGAGTTGAACCACCAGCGAGGGCCCGGTTTTGCCTTTCGAAGCGGCCACCCGCACCTGCACCTCGCCAAGTACCTGCCCCTGGTGGCACGCGTACATGGAGTTGGCGGGAACGCCCCGCACGAACCGCTGCGCCGAAATCTCCGGCCGGGGAGCGTGGCCGAGTTTAGCGAACACCGAGGCATCGCCGATCCGCAGCCACTGGGCCACCCGCTCGCCGGCGGAAGCCCGCCGCGACAGCGCCGCAAAGGCGCGCTCCGCTTCCGGCTGCGAATATGCTACGTACACGCCCCGACCGCCCCAGGTCCCATCTTTCTTGAGCACCAAGCCCTCCCCGTGCACCGGGTGCCAGCGCTCCAGCTCGCCCGCCTGGCGAATCAGTTCCGTTTCGGGAACGGCGATGCCCATTTCATGAGCGAGCTCAAGCAGCCGAAAGCGCGAGCGCACGATCGGATAGCTGGACTCAGGGCCGATGGAGCGCTCGATAAGCGGCCGCAAGGAGGGTGACACGGCCGCCAGTTCGTGCAGAAAAGCTACCGACCTGTCGTCGGTCGGCACGATGTAGTCCGCGCCGCTGGCCGCGATGGCGTGGCGCAGCGAACCGAGAGGGCGGGTAAGCCGAAAACCGAAGCGCTGCTGAATGCCCGCAAAGTGGACCAGCGGACAGGCCTCCGGGCAGATCGCCGCAAGACGCGCGCCGTAGTCGCCGAACCGCATGGCCAGTCGCGCTACCTGGAACCAGGTCTGGGTGCTGACGATCAAAAGAGTGGGGCAGGACAACATGAGGCGCCGCTTTCCGCCGAGTAATGAGGCATCATGGTTTTCTAAACTGTGCCGATAGTAAAGGAGGATCGCGGATTACCGGGCTGCTCTTCGGTAATCCTTACCGTACCTTTTCAGGACAGGTAAAAAGAACTCGGTCTATACTGCAAAATGTTCCCAGATCGGTGGAGATAGAAATGCGCGAAACGGATGTTGCGATTGTGGGGGCGGGCCCGTACGGGCTGTCGCTCGGGGCGTACCTCAAGCATGGACGTGTGCGGCACCGCATTTTCGGCCGCCCCATGCAGAGCTGGCAGCGCAACATGCCGGCCGGCATGTGCCTCAAATCGGACGGCTACGCCTCCACTCTGTATGATCCCCGAGGCGAATACACGCTCGAGCGCTTTTGCCGGGAGCAAGGGCTCCCTTACCAGCGCTCCGGAATGCCCATCCCGCTTGAAACCTTTGTCGCTTACGGCATGGCATTTCAAAAGCGCATGGTTCCGCAGCTGGAAAACTCCGACATCGCCCATATTCAAAAGGCGGGAGACCACTTTCATCTACGCACCGAAAGCGGTGAGGAGTTCGCGGCCAAACGCGTGGTCTTGGCGGTAGGAATTACCCATTTCGGCTATCTACCGCCCCAGTTACTGGGGCTTCCGCCGCAGGCCGTCACCCACAGCTTCGCCCACGGTGAAGTGGCGCAATTCGCCGGCAAGCGCGTCCTGGTGGTGGGCGCCGGAGCATCCGCCGTAGACACCGCGGCGTCACTGGCCGATGCCGGCGCGGAGGTCCACATTCTGGGGCGCAGGCCGAAAATCGGGTTTTTTATGCCCGAAATGGACCCGCGTCCCTGGCGCAGGCGCCTGCTGTATCCACGGTCCGGCCTCGGTGTCGGCTGGGAGTACGTCATCTGCGTGGAAGCGCCTCTCTTGTTCCGCGCGTTGCCGCAGCGATTCCGCCATCGAGTGGTTCGGCGACACCTCGGACCGATTCCCGGCTGGTTTATGAAGGAGAAGGTCGAGGGCCGGATTGCCATGCACATGAGCGCGCGCCTCGGTGAAGTCCGCTGGGACGGCGAAAAGGTCCACGTGAGCTACGACCAGCCGGAAGCGCCGGGCCAGGTCTTTGTCGCGGACCACGTAATCGCCGCGACCGGGTACAAACCCAGGATTCCGGCGCTCAAGTTCCTCGATCCTTCGCTCGCAGCCCGGATCAGGACCGCTGAAGGCACTCCGGTGCTCAGCCCCGACTTCCAGACCAGTGTGCCGGGCCTGCACATGATCGGGTTGGCTTCGGCGAACTGTTTCGGGCCGGCGCAGCGATTTGCCGTGGGGGCAAAGTGGACTTCGCGGCATCTGTCGCGGTACCTCGGCCGGGAGCTCGGGCGCATGCCCGCCGAAGCCCGTGCCGCTCTGGGCATCGCGCAACCGTCCTAGGCGCTGTAGCTGATGGTGTGCCCCCGAGATTTGGACTGGCGGCACTTGCCCGTGCCGCTATCCCTGTTAAGGATGGAAGTCGCCGGCCGCCTTGTACAAATACTTAATGGATTGCTTGAAGATCAGTGTGCGCGTTGAGTTCCGCACCTTGATCGTGTCGCGATCAAACCACTCCACCACGCCCCGGATCCGCTCGCCGTCTTCCAGCACAAACACCATCGGAGTTTGAGCTTGCATTTGCTTGTGAAAGTAAAACGCTTCGGCGTGGTTGGCCGCGGCGACGCCGCGCCCATGCAGGATGTGCCCGTCGTGGCTCGCCAGCGGCGCGGGCCCGCGCAGTCGCCGCGGCGCGGGTGCGGCGTGGAGGTGCTCCGGCAAGCGCGGGCGCACCAGCTTTCGTGGGCCCTCCAGGGGTGTCTGCTCCGCAATCGCTCCCGCGGGCTGCTTTGCCGGAGCAAACACCGCCCCGGCAGAAAGATCGAACAACTTGGTAGCTTGCGCCATCGGGCCAGCCGCTTCTTTGCCGGGCTTGAATCGGCCGCACACGGATACCGCGCCTGAGCCGCCAAACCGAGCCTAAATATTGTGGATTTCTGCGGACATAGTAACGAAGCGAACCGACACTGGCAACAGGAATCTACTTCAATGTCGTCCGTAGGCCCCCTACCATTGCGTCCAGAGACAAGGACCGCAGCAGGTTGCGTCTCATGCCCCCGGCCACCTCGTCCACCGCACGCGCCGCGCTTTCGATCCACTTGAAGCTGGCGCTTTCAGCCAGCGAGTGCAGCTCACGCGCGATATCCCCATTGCGCGCCATCGCGGCCTGGCCGGACTTGATCACCAGTAAGTCGCGCAGCAAGCTGCGGAGGCTCCGGAGCAGGGCTTCGGTTTTTTCCTGGCCCTCCGCGCCGGCGCGGAAGCCTTCGGTCATGCGGAACAGCGCGCTCCAATCCGGTTCGCGCAGAGCCACGCGCAGCACCACCAGCGCTGAGGCCCGGTTTTCCAAATAGCCGGGCAGGTCAAAGCCCAGCGCCGCGCCGGGGGCGCCTTCGCTCAGCTTGGCCACCAACGCGCGTTCGGCCGACTTCCAATCCGGCCGGCGCTGGGCCAGCAGCGCTTCCAGCTCCGCGGCCGGCAAGGGCCCCAGCGCGAAGGCAGCCATGCGCGAGCGCAAGGTCGGCAGCAGCTCCTGCAAGTTCGCCGACAGAATCATCAGCGTGGCGTGCGGGGGCGGCTCTTCCAAAATTTTGAGCAGCGAGTTTGCCGCCTCTTTCATGAATGAGCTGCTCGTGAAGATGTAAAACGCCCGGCGCGCCTCGGCCGGAACCCGGTATACCTCGCGGATCACCGTGCGGACTTGGCCCAGCTTGATGAGCAGCTGCGGCGGGTCGGGAGGCACAACCAGTACATCCGGGTGGGTCTGCACCAGCACGCGCGTGTCTTTCTTGTCCGCCTCGCGCAGTTCCTCGCGCGCCGCCACCGCCTCCTGAACGCGCTCCCGCAGAGGCGCGGCAGCGGCAATCCGGCGGCAGTTCGCGCACACCCCGCAAAAGTCGGGCAGCGCGCCGGGCGGCGGCTCGAGGCAGTTGGCCGCCTGCGCCACCATCAGCGCCAGCGTGTACTTGCCCACCCCGCGCGGGCCGTTTAAGAGGATCGCGTGCGGCAGCCGCCCGGAGGCGAGTGACTCGCGCAACAGGCGCGTGGGGCCGGGGTTTCCTAGGTATGCGTCAAGGGCCATGGGGGAAGGG
>CAXTRW010000167.1:0-6481 GCA_964246765.1 uncultured Acidobacteriaceae bacterium
GCGCGGCGCGCACAACCCGCTGCTCCCCGGCACCAACCCCGAGCCCATCGAGCCCCACATCGACGCCCTCAAGGAAGCCGTAGTCGCGAACCGCTGCCAAGCCGGCTTCGCCACCGACGGCGATGCCGACCGCATCGGCGCGGTGGACGAGCACGGCAACTTTGTCGACCCGCATAAAATTTTCTCGATCCTGCTCCAGTGGCTGCTTGAAACGAAAGGCTGGCCGGGCGGAGTCACCCGCGCCTTCAACACCACGGGCATGCTCGACCGCATCGCGCAGAAGCACGGCCGCAAGCTGTGGGAGCACGGTATCGGCTTCAAATACGTCTGCGATCTGATGCTCGACGAGGACATCCTGATCGGCGGCGAAGAGTCGGGCGGCATCGGCATCGCGCGCCACCTTCCCGAGCGCGACGGCTTGCTGAACGCGCTGCTGCTCGCGACGGTCATGGCGGAAAAGAAGAAAACGTTGGGCGAGCTCGTCCAAGCGCTGCAAGACGA
This sequence comes from uncultured Acidobacteriaceae bacterium, assembly GCA_964246765.1. Taxonomy (GTDB): domain Bacteria; phylum Acidobacteriota; class Terriglobia; order Terriglobales; family Acidobacteriaceae; genus EB88. Next base: position 502 of record CAXTRW010000167.1, read on the forward strand.
GTACGGCGAGCACCAGTACGGCCGCATCGACTTGCCACTAGACGACCGGCTCAAGAACGCGGCCATCGCAAAAGCCCGCGCCGGGGCTGCGGAGTTCGCCGAAAAAGGCTCAACCGCGCTCACCTTCGCCGGGATGCAGGTCGAGCGCGTTTCCACCCTGGACGGCATCAAGTTCTTCCTGAAGAACCCCGAAGCAGCAGGCAAACCCAACGCCGCCGAAACCTGGCTGCTCCTCCGCGCGTCCGGCACGGAACCCCTGCTCCGAATTTACTCGGAGTCGTGCTCGAGGGAATCGGTCAACAAGCTTCTGGAGGCAGCACGAGCGTTTGCGATGGGGAGCTAAAGTACTTGCGGCGTATATTACGGGTGAGCGACCTAATATCCTGCGCGCCGGAGCACTGCTTGCTGCAGCTTGGTGGAGAACCGGAAATTCGTGGCTTCCAGCCTGCGAAAGGCATCCAGAAGGTCGCATTGCCCGAGGCGCGCAGCTGCGCCGAGAATGCCCAGGGTTCCCTGCGCTTCCAGGCCAAGCATGAGTGCCTTTCTTCTCGCTCGGGCCTCATCGATAAGCACGGTGTGAACTTCGCGCTCCAACGCTAGCTCGATAGCTTCCCGCTCTCCTGGATCAGGCGTGGACACTTCCGGGCGCGTTCTCGGAGGGAACTGCTCGATGCGCAGCCAAGGGGGCGGGCTTGCCAGCCAAGCGCGCACCTGGTCGGGCGCTCTCCAGTCCCGGAGCTCCGCTGCAACTGCCGGTGGCAAAAGGACCTGCTTGTACAGCAGGGGAAGTAGGGCAGTTTCGTCAGTTAAGATGAGGTAATTGAGTGGAGTCGTGTCCGCGACAACAATCACGCGAGCCGGTCGACCGCGGCCATGTCGTGCTCGAAATCCTCGACATCGTAGGCCCACTCCAACACGCCATGCTGTTTGAGAAAGCCATCAAGTTCATATCGGGTTCCAAAGCCAAGCAGCCGCCGGGTTTCGTATGGCGATAGCGCACCCGAGCGATAGCCGGCGATGGCCAGCGCTTCAAGGGCCTCCCGCGCCGGTTGTTCGTGCGCGGCCAGATCATCCGGAAGTTCGACCGTGATTTGCATAACAGTAGTATCGCATGAGCCCCAATCGCCGGGAGATGAATGTGACGTCAAAGACCACGTGAAGGCGGTCCTACGAATCGTCACGTGAACGTCTTTAAGTGCTTGCAATCAATTAGCGATGAATCTAGAAAGGGAGATCGTCAAAGTCAGGTGTTGACGGAGTGCGACTAAGCAGGAACAACTTCTCGTTCTCTTGCATCCATTGCCACCCTTTATCGGTAACTCTCAAAGAGTGGAAATTATCGCCGTCTCGATCAGTCTCTACTACTTCGGCTAGCAAACCTTTCATGATTAGGCTGCGAAGCGCTAGATTGAATCCTATCTTAGTAAATCCACTTCTCTCCGCGTCTTGCTTCATGGACCATTAGAGGACAGTCGAGTTGGAACTGGTAACTTCTCCTGCGACCGTTACGAGGACGGTGAGCTCATTCGTGTTCATTCCTTCCTATTGGCGCGACTTGCGATTGATTCGTGATCTGGTTCAAAGCTTCGGTCTTTTCGATAAGAGCAAGTATCTTTTCACTTATCCTATTATGCAGATTGACGAAGGCACCCTGAGACTTGAGCGAATATGTGATTATGGCTTGATGCTGAACATCAAACAGAAAGCGCTGCCGCTCCTGAGAACAGATCGTTACCACCGGTTTATTAGCTGCTAGCGCAAATCCGAGTTCATACCAAACATTTGGATTGTCGGTGCTTATGTCTGCTAGACAAAGCGAGGCAGAGCGAATACCTTCTTCAATTGCCTCTATTGGCACATTTACATGCGGATCTCGGTCCACGCGGTAGGGTTCGAGACCCGCTTGACGAATAGCCGGGCTGAGAGTTTCCTCGTAACGCCGATCGTACTCATCGGAATCGAAGGGTTGAATGACAAAACAAATCGCCATTTGCAGCTGATCCTCTTCGCAGCATAGTAGCGCATCGGATTGCCACAAAGTTCACAACTGCTCCCGCACTCCGGCTTCGCGGTGCAGGTGTTTGACCTGGTGTTCCAGGTCGCCTTCCATTGCGGCTTGGGCTTCTTTTTGGCGGAAGGTCATGGGGAGCAGGATGCCGCGAACGTCTTCAAGCAGCAGGCCTAGGCCGGCGTAGAAGGCGATGGCGGTAATCACGAAGCCGAGCACCGCGGAGGCGGTGCTGAGCGAGTGCAGGCCGAACTCGACCAGCGCGGCGCAGATGGAGCGGGCGGCGGCGACGAGGAGCATGGCCGCGAGCATGGGTTTGCCTTCAATCGTAACTGTTGTGACGACGAGGAGGCACACGGCGAGGGCGAGCAGGAAAATCCCGATCGCAATGCCGCCGGCCGAGGCCCCGCTCTGAAGCAGGCTGACGCCCTGCACGATCCAGGCGAACCCGAAGATGCCCATGGCGGTTGCGGCGCCCGTATCGCGCGAAAGAAAAGCCATGATGCAGGGCAGGAGCTCAAGCGGCGCGACGAAGCCGATGAGCAGGACGGCCAGCGTTCGCACCTCGGCAGCCGGGATCAACCGCAGCAGAAACGCCGAGTACAGGAGATTGCCGATCGCGAACGCGAAGCAGCCCAGCGGTAACGCGCTCGCATACGGGCGCAGCACAATGCGGACCTGGGATTGAGTTTGGCTTCGGGCTGCTTCCTCGTCGGGCATAGTTGTTGGATTCATCCTCGCGCCGACACGCGCTGCTTTCCAGCCATCCCGACGGCCTACACCTTGGAGTTTCCGATTTGTGGCACGTGGGTCATCACGGGCTGCCCTACAACCGGTTTACTTGATGCGCCGGCTTGAAGAGCAATCGCCGACTTTCGCAATCGTGCTGTTTGCCGGTTAGAGAGTGAGCGAGAGATCGCAGCGAACGGAGACTGACTGAAGTGAGCTTCGCCCTAGAAGTGTCCGGCAAGCTATAGCTGATTCGCTGCACCGCGGAGAGCACGTCCTTGGCTCTGCTGAGGATCGAGACGGTTTATAAGTGGTTTGAACCATAAATGGGAAAGGCTGCTTTCACGCAATCGCCCTTACGGCAGTTCTCGTATTGGTGTAGAGGGAGAGTTTTGTGGCAGTGTGGCTTTTCCCGCCGGAAAAGCCACGTCCAGCGATGCCGGCCGCTCTACGTCTGTACGAGAACTGCCCTTAGGGCGCATCGGCGAAGCAGCCCTAGCCTGAGCCCTTACTGCCCGGAGAGCGCTTCTCCGATTTCCATGATTTTGCTGCTGTTGGAGGTATTGCCGTTGTTGGCGACCTTCAGAGTGTTCGCGCCCAGCCTTTCGAGCAGGGTTTCAATCGCGTCGGTGTCGGGCGCGCCCGCGCTCAAGTGCTGCTTCAGCTGCGCGAGATCGGACACGACCGCATCCGTGCCTTCGGTTTTATGCTCGGCCAGGTAGCTCTGCCAGCCTTCAATGTTGGCGATGGCGGTTTCAGGGGCGAGGTTTTCAGGGCCGCTGTTGAGGGCGGCGATGGTGGTATCGAAGTTTGCGGCTGCCATGGTGAATGCTCCTTGGTGGTTGGGGCGGGAGTCGCCCTCCCAATGCGATGTGTTCGGAAGCGTACTCGGCGTTTCCGGAAAAGAGGCGGTTTTGGCGTGGTGAACGAAGCGCCTGAGCAGCAGGGCTTGGTGGGAGGCGCATCGGTTTGAGCGGCACAGTTCATTGGAACGCTCAAAATCGCCGAACCTCACCTGGGAAGTCGCCCGCCGAACGCGCCGGTAGAATGGATGTGATTTGAATCACCGCCGGACCGATCTCCGTTTGCCCGTTTCTTTGAAAGGAATTTGACCGATGAGCACTGCCGCCGCCACGACCTCCCTCACCCAGTTGCCCGCCTGGAAAGCGCTTCAGCAGGAGTTTCACGAGATCGAACCCAAGCACCTGCGCGAGCTGTTCGACCGGAACCCTGAGCGGGGAACCCGGCTCGCTGCATCGTTCGAGGATTTTTATCTCGACTACTCCAAGCACCGCATCACGGATGAAACCCTGAAGCTGCTACTCCAGCTTGCCGAGCAGAGCGGCCTGGCCGAGCACCGCGACGCCATGTTTTCGGGCGAAAAGATCAATACGACCGAGGGCCGCGCGGTGCTCCATGTGGCCCTGCGCGCGCCTAAGGATCAGGTTATTGAGGTAGACGGGAAGAACGTCGTCCCCGAGGTCCACGAGGTTCTGGACCGGATGAGCGGGTTTGCCGACCGCATTCGCTCGGGCGCGTGGACCGGGCACACCGGCAAGCGCATCAAGACGGTCGTCAACATCGGGATCGGCGGCTCGGACCTGGGGCCGGTGATGGCCTATGAGGCGCTCCGGTTCTACTCGCAGCGGGATCTGGATTTCAAGTTTGTTTCCAACGTGGACGGCACGGACTTCGCCGAGGCTACCTACGGGCTGAGCGCGGACGAGACGCTGTTTATCGTTTCGTCGAAGACTTTCACGACGCTGGAAACGATGACCAACGCCCACACCGCGCGTGAATGGGCGCTCAAGCAGCTGGGCGACGAAAAGGCGATCGCCAAGCACTTCGCCGCAGTCTCGACGAATGCCGCGGAAGTTTCCAAGTTCGGCATCGACACGGCGAACATGTTCGGCTTTTGGGACTGGGTCGGCGGCCGCTACTCCATGGACTCGGCGATCGGGCTTTCGACCATGATCGCGATTGGGCCTGAGAATTTCCGCAAAATGCTTGCCGGTTTCCATGCCATGGACGAGCACTTCCGAACCGCGCCGCTGGAAACGAACCTGCCGGTGCTGATGGGCGTGTTGGGGGTTTGGTACAACAACTTTTTCGGGGCGCAGACGGTAGGAATTTTCCCCTACGACCAGTACCTCAAGCGCTTCCCGGCCTACCTGCAGCAGCTCACCATGGAGTCCAACGGCAAGCACGTTACGCTCGCGGGCCAGGAGGTCGACTACCAGACCGGCCAGATCTTCTGGGGCGAGCCCGGCACCAACGGGCAGCACTCTTTTTACCAACTCATCCACCAGGGGACCAAGCTGATCCCCGCGGACCTGATCGCGTTCAAGCAATCGCTGAACCCGCTCGGCAAGCATCACGAGTACCTCACCGCCAACGTGTTCGCGCAGGGAGAGGCGCTGGCTTTCGGCAAGACCGCCGAGCAGGTGCAGGCTGAGGGAACCAAACCCGAGGTGGTGCCGCACCGAGTTTTCGAGGGCAACCGCCCTACCAGCACCCTGCTGATCGATAAGCTCACCCCCGAGTCGCTGGGCAAGCTGGTGGCGCTGTACGAGCACATGGTGTTCACCCAGGGCGTCATCTGGCAGATCGATTCGTTCGACCAATGGGGGGTGGAGCTGGGCAAAAAACTTGCGGTCGACATCATCGGCGACCTGGACGGGTCGAAACACAACCGTCACGACAGCTCGACAGCGGCGCTGATTGCCCGGTACGGAGAAGGGAAGTAAACTCCGACGCGGGCCTGCGCTTGGGGTCGCCCCCGTGTGGGCCCGCGGGCAACTTTCAGTCAAACGCGGTGTTTGCATCGGTGCATGGGTCATCCGCGCCGACGCGGAGTGAGAACTCATCGCGCAGGAGCACCGCAGATGACGACGCAACGACTACTCCGAACCGGGAGCCTGACACTCGCGACCGCGCTGGCCGCTGGGCCGGCGCCGGCGCAGTCGCAGTACGCGGTCAGCGACACGCAGTTGCAGACAAACGTCACGACCGCGCTGCACAACGACATCAAGCTGAACGATTACATCGTCAAAGTGTCGGCCGCGCAGGGGGTGGTGACGCTTTCCGGCCAGGTACCTTCAGAAGACGCGCGCACGGAGGCCGAGCAGGTCGCCGCCGGAGTCAGCGGCGTGCGGTCGATCCAGGACAACATCGACGTGGGCAAGCCCTCTGCCGGCACACCGGCCGCGGCCCCTCAGGCGGGAGCGCAGCAAGCGCCACCGC
>CAXTRW010000167.1:6554-6836 GCA_964246765.1 uncultured Acidobacteriaceae bacterium
CGGATACAGCGGCGCCAAACCGCGATTACACGCCCTACCCGAACGGCGGCGCGCCGGGAGACAACGGGCAGCCGCCGGAAGCCCGGCCGCCCTACACCCCTCAACGCTACCCCTCCCAGCCGGATTACGGCCCTCGCGGCAACTCCCATGTCCCCTATGGCGCCGCTGCGGTCGGCGTCGCGCCGCAACGGCAGGACGCGAGCGGCCCGGTCACAATCCCGCCGGGAACGCTGGTCAGCGTTCGCACCGAAGACGGGTTGAGCGCGGCCAACCTCCAGGGCG
>CAXTRW010000168.1:0-6767 GCA_964246765.1 uncultured Acidobacteriaceae bacterium
AGATGAATCCCGCGGTCCGCCTTACCGAGCAGGTCAAAGCCGGCGGATGCGCCAGCAAACTCGCGCCCGGTACGCTGCTGCCGATCCTATCGCGCTTGCCCCGGCAGCGCGACCCGAATGTGCTGGTCGGCTTTGAAACCGCGGACGACGCGGGCGTCTACCGGCTCACCGACCACACCGCGCTGGTGCAAACCGTCGATTTTTTCACCCCGCTCGTCGATGACCCGTTCACCTTCGGCCAGGTCGCCGCGACCAACGCCCTCAGCGACATCTACGCGATGGGCGGCCGACCTCTCAGCGCGCTCTGCCTGGTATGTTTCCCCGCTGACGGCGACCTCGCGACGCTGGAGCAGATAATGCGCGGCGGTCTTGCCAAAATGGACGAAGCCGGGTGCGCCGTGATCGGCGGCCACAGCGTTCGCGACGCCGAAATCAAGTTCGGCTACGCGGTTACCGGCCTCGTACACCCTGACCGAATTTGGACAAATACCGGCGCGCAGCCCGGCGACGCGCTGCTGCTGACCAAGCCCATCGGCACCGGCGTCATCACCACCGCGCTCAAGCAGGGCCGGGCAGAAGAGGCCTGGGTAGACGCCGCGACCCGCTCCATGACGACCCTCAACGGACTTGCTGCGGAGGTTGCGCGTCGCTTTCCGGTACATGCGGCGACCGACATCACCGGCTTCGGCCTGATGGGCCACGCGCGCGAAATGGCCATGGGCAGCGGGGTGCGGCTCGCGTTTGACCTCCCCGCGATCGGGCTGCTTCCCGGCGCGCTCGAAGCCGCGCGCATGGGCGCGATCCCGGCCGGACTGCTTGCGAACCGCGACTACTCCGAGTGTGTCGTGCAAGCGCCGGACGGCATTCCCTCTGAACTACAGGCGCTGATGTACGACCCGCAAACCGCCGGGGGCCTGCTGCTCGCGGTCGCGCGCGCGGACGCCGACGCGCTGCTTTCGGCGCTGCAAAGTGCCGGCCTGCCCGCTGCAAGGGTGGGGGAAGTTGCTGCTCGCGGCGACAAAAAGCACCTCATCGAATTGCGCGCGGCGAGCAAGGCATGAACACGCTCGCCGGTCCCTCGGAACGCTGCGCCGCGGCCGCGGACCACGCCCCGGACGCGCTCTACCGCATGCTGCCCGCGGTCCACGAGCTGCTGCTTGATCCGGCGCTCGCCGCGCTTATTCTGCAACATTCGCATGAGGCCTCCGTGAATGCCGCGCGCGCAGTGCTGGGTCGTTTGCGCCGCGAAATCGGCACGGGCGAGCACACCGAGTCCACCCTGGCCGACGCGCTTGCTCGCATGTCGGAGCTGCTGGCGGCCGAGTTCGAGACCGCGCTCCAGCCCTCGCTCCGGCCCGTGATCAATGCGACCGGCGTGCTGCTCCACACCAACCTGGGGCGCGCCCCCTTGAGTGAAGCCGCGCTCGCGCACATGGTTGCGGTCGCGCGCGGGTACTCCAACCTTGAGCTCGATCTCGAAACCGGCCAGCGCGGCCGACGCGACCGCCATGCCGAATCGCTGGTTCTCCGGGTACTCGACCAGCAAACCGGGCTGCACTGCGTGGAAACTCACGGCGTGGTGGTCGTGAACAACTGCGCCGCGGCGACTTTTCTGGCGCTGAACACCCTTGCGGAAGGCCGCGAAGTGCTGGTTTCGCGCGGCGAGCTGGTCGAAATCGGCGGCGGCTTCCGCATCCCCGACATCCTTAGCAAATCGGGCGCGCGCCTGCGCGAGGTGGGCACGACCAACCGCACCCGCATTGCCGACTACCGCCGCGAGATCGGCCCCGAAACCGGCCTGATCCTGCGCGTCCACCAGTCCAACTTCCGGATCGAAGGCTTCGCCGAGCGGCCCGCCCTCGAAGAGCTGGTCGCGCTCGGCCGCGAGCACAAAATCCCCGTGTTTGTGGACCAGGGAACCGGATTGCTGCTCGCGCCCGAGGAACTCGGCGTGGACCCGGACACTTCCCTAACCCGCACGTTCCGGCATGATCCGGACCTCGTCGCGGCCAGCGGAGACAAGCTGCTGGGCGGCCCGCAGTGCGGCCTGCTGATCGGCTCGACACCCGTCGTGGAGCAGCTGCGCGCCAACCCTCTGCTGCGAACCTATCGGGTCGATAAGCTGACCTACGCCGCGCTGGAAGCCACTCTGCTGGCCTATTTCGCCCGCCGCGAGCACGAAGTCCCTCTCATCCGCATGTTGCGCATCCCGACGGAAGAGCTTCGCGGCCGCTGCGCATCGCTGGCGCAATCGCTTGCGGCCGAGGACTGGGAAGCCGCGGTGATCCCGGCCGAAAGCGTGATCGGGGGCGGAACCACGCCGGGAAAGACACTCCCCGGCTTCGCGTTAGCGCTGACTCACGTGTCCGAAGCAGCCCCGGCGCTGCTCGCCGCCCTGCGCCTGCAAACGCCGCCCATGATCGCCCGGATTGAGCGCGACCGCCTGCTCGTAGACCTGCGCACCGTGCCGCCGGAGGAAGACGCGACGGTGCTCGATCTGCTGCGCCGCGTGGGCCGCGGATGACTGCGCGCTCGGTCATCGTCGGCACCGCGGGCCACATCGACCACGGCAAAACCCGGCTCGTCCGCGCCCTTACCGGGGTCGATACGGACCGTTTGCCCGAGGAAAAGCGCCGCGGCATCACCATCGACCTCGGCTTCGCTTCCTGCGAACTCCCCGCGCCCGACGGGTCTTCTCTCGATCTCAGCTTCGTGGACGTGCCGGGCCACAAGCTGTTTATCCGCAACATGCTCGCCGGCGCCGGCGGCATCGACTGCGTGCTGCTGGTCGTCGCGGCCGATGACGGCGTGATGCCGCAAACCGAAGAGCACCTGGCCATCTGCACGCTGCTGGGCATCCGCCGCGGGCTGGTCGCGCTGTGCAAGGCCGACCTGGTCCCGCCCGAGCGCCTCGGGGAGGCCCGGGCGGAGGTCGCGTCGCTGGTGCGCGGCAGTTTCCTTGAGCGGGCGCCCGTGCTTGCGGTCAGCGCCGCGACCGGAACGGGAGTCCCGGAGTTGCGGAAGGCCTTGGCCCAGCTGGCCGCGGAGGCTCCCATTCGCGGCGCCGAGGGCCTTCTGCGCCTTCCGCTGGACCGCGCTTTCACCATGAAGGGCTTCGGCACGGTGGTTACCGGCACGCTGCAGTCCGGCACGCTGCGCCGCGGCCAAGCTCTGCGGATCGAGCCCGGCGGTCTCCCGGTTCGGGCTCGCGGCCTGCAGACGCACAATCGCGCGGTGGAGCAGGCAATCGCGGGCTCGCGCGTCGCCGTCAATCTCGCCGGAGTTGAGGTCGCTGATGCGCCCCGGGGCGCGACCCTGGTCGACTCCCCGGCGCTGTTCGCGGTCGATACGCTGGACGTGGAGGTTGAGCTGCTGCCCGACGCGCCCGAGCTCAAGCGCCGCGCGCGGGTACGCTTCCACTGCTTTACGGCTGAAACCATGGCCTCGGTTTCGCTGTACGGCGCGAAAACGCTGCTGCCCGGGGGGCGGGGGCTCGCGCGGCTCAGGCTCGCGCAGCCGGTGGTGCTCGCGCCGGGCGATCGCTTCGTGCTGCGACGGCCCTCGCCGGCCCGCACGGTGGGGGGCGGCCGGGTGCTCGACGCGCACCCGCTGCCCCTGGCGCGCAAAAAGGAGGTTCAGCCCTGGCTCGCGACGCTGGCCGAGGCAAGCGCCTCCGAGCAGGCCCGTTTGCGGATCGACCGCCGCGGCGCCTCAGGCCTGGACATCCGGGCACTGTGCGCTGAAACCGGGTGGACGGAGCGCGCGGCGCGGGCTGCTATCGCGCCGGTTCTGGGCGGCTTGGTGCGGCTGCTCGGGAGCGATCTTTTCATCGCGGCGGACCACCTCGTCGAGGCCGCGCGGCGCCTGCATACTTGCTGGAAGCAGCTCGCGGCCAAGCTGCCCGCGGGAGGGGTTCGGCGATCCGACCTGCACGGCCAAAGCGGCCTGGAGCCCCGAGTTTTCAGCGCCGCTCTCGCGCTGGTCGCAGAGCTGCGCGTCGAAGGCCCGCGTGGGGCCGAGCTGGTTTTGCTCTCCGGCGCCTCCGCGCAGGCGCAAGCGGCGGACCAGCGACAGTTGGACGCCGTTGCCGACGCCTATCGCCGAGCCGGCCTGCAAGCCCCGCTCCCGGCCGAAGTCGCGCGCACACTCGGCATCTCCCAAGCGGACATGAAGCGGCTGCTCACCACCCTGCTGCGCGCCAAGGTCCTCGAACGCCTCGGCGCGGACGATCTGCTGGTCCACTCCGAGGCGCTCGGGCAGCTGGAGGGCAAGGTCCGCGCGCTTCGCGGGCAGCTGCTCGACGTGAGCCGCTTCAAGCAAATCACCGGGCTGTCACGCAAGTACGCCATTCCCCTGCTGGAGCACCTGGACCGCGCCCAGGTCACGCGGAAACAAGGCGAGGCGCGGCTGGTTCTCTAGTAGTTGACCCTCAGCTGGAACTGCGCCACGCGCGGCGCGTCCTGGGTCCCGTTGACGTATCCGTAGTTGGCCGAGTCGTAGGGGCTGTCGTCGTTGGGGCCGCCGAAGACGTGCCGGTTGAAGATGTTGAACAGCTCCCCGCGCAACTCGGCGTTGACGCTTTCGCGAATGGCGAAGTGCTTGATGAAGCTGATGTCCTCCTGGTAGTAGTTCGGCAGGCGCACCCCGATGACCTTGCGCTCGTTGCCGAACTGGTAGGCGACGTTGGGTCCGGGGCTGGGGTTGGGGTCGCTGAAGGGCGTGTCGGCGACGTGCTGCGCGGTGTTGGTGGGGATGGTCCCGACCAGGTAGCGGTCTTGGCCCAGGAATGGGTGGTGGAAGTTGGGGTTTTTCAGGCTGCGCGCGTCGCCGGCAAGGTCGAAGCGGATGCAGTTGTCCCAGCCGGGAACGCCGTTGGCGCAGGGCCCGTTGAGCGGCTGCCCGGTCTGATAGCGCAGGATGCCGGCCACCTGCCAGCCCCCCACGGCCTCGTTCGCGAGCCAGCCCACGTGGCCCAGGAACGGCTTGCCTTGGCCGAACGGCAGCTCATAAATAAAACTGGGAACGAAGACCTGCGGGACATCCTGGATGCTTAATGCTTTTTCCCCGTGCAGGTCAAAGGGGTTCTGGAAGTTGCCGCCGGTACCCGACGCGCCCTGGAACGGGATGGCGCTGTCGGCATTGGTGATGGTCTTGGACCAGGTGTAGGAGAGCTGGAGGTGCAGCCCCTGGCGGAACTGCCGCTGCAGTGTGGCCTGGAGTGAGTTGTAGGTGGCCTGGCCCAACGCCTCGTAGACCGGGTTGAAGCCGGTGCCGCCGATCTCGTTGTACTGCGGGTAGGGTCGCAGGACCTGCTCGAGACTGTTGCCGGTGTTGAAGCTTGCGTACGGAATGGGGTACTGCGCCTTTTGGGCCGGGGTCAGGCTGCTGTAGCGCGTGCTGAGCAGCGTCCCGAGACCGAAGGCGGAGATGGGGATGTTGTTGGGGTTGCGCAGGTTTGCATTCAGACGCGTGGAGTGCTGGCCCACGTAGCCGATCGTGAAGATGAGGTCGGTCGCGATCTGCTGCTGCACCTGCATGCTCCAGTTCTGGATCATGCCCGGACGGCCGTCGCCCTTTTGGATCCAGTTGACCGCGGCGGAGGTGAAGTTTTCCTGGCTGGGATCGGTGTTGGGCGCGGGCGCGAACGCCGGGAAGCCTCCGTCGATCTGGAACGACGGGTCGAATCCATTCAGCGAGGTTGGGTTGCCTACCGCGGAGAAGCCGGTCACGTTAGGGCCGTTGCCGAAGTCCGCGGCGATCAGGGGGGCGTAGTAGATGCCGTAGCCGCCGCGGATGGCTGTCTTGTTGTCGAGCGAGGCCGGGGACCAGGCGAAGCCCACGCGGGGCGCGAAGTCCTTGTACTCGACGTCGGCCCAGGTTTCGGTGCGGTCGCCGTTGCGGCCCGGGCCTGCGCCCGCGAATACAAGCGCGCCGGGGGTGCCGGTACCGTGCAGGCCGGTGTTCGCCGCCGTCGGGCTGAAGTTATTCTGGCGGCCCTGGCGGGAGTAGCGAGGCGGGTCGACCGACCAGCGCAGGCCCAGGTTGAGGGTCAGGCTTTTGCCGGCCTGGAAGGTGTCCTGCGCGTACACCGCGCCGTAGTGCTGCACCCAAAGCGAGATGAGCGAAGGCACCACCTCCTTGCCGCCGCTTGTGCTGCCGAGCAGAAAGCTCGCGAAGCCGTTGCCGGTGAGGCTGAGGGCGTTGCCGGTCAAGTTTTCGCCGGCGGTTTGCGCGCCGGAAAAGTAGAACTGGCCGGGCTCGATCGAGGTGTCCCGGTCAGCGTAGGTGTCGTAGCGGTAATCGATGCCGAAAACCAGCGAGTGGCGGCCTTTTTGCACGTCGATCTGGTCGGTGACCTGGCCGCTCGAGTCGATCTGGTTGTTCAGCGTGCTCTGCCCGAAGGTGGAAAGGCCGGTGCCGCTGAACGCCGGAAAGCCCACGCCCTGCACATCGCCTAACCCCAAGCTGGACGGGTTAAACCCGGCCAGCGCGGCCTCCGACTCCTGGTCGGTAGCCTGCCGGGACACGCCGCCGACAAAGTGGTTCAGCAGGTTGGGGCCAAAGGTGTGGTCGAAGCCGCCGCGGAAGAAGTGAATGGGCTGCAGCTGCAGGCTGAGCCCTGGGTCCGCGAGACCCGGCAAGGTGAGCGCGCCCGCCGGGGCCTGGTTGTAGCGGGTGTTGTAGGAGAAGAAATAGCGGCTTTTGTCCGTCGCGTTCCAATCAAAGCGCAGCGTCTCATTTGTTTGGACGAGTTTTTCCGAGTCCGC
>CAXTRW010000169.1:0-6743 GCA_964246765.1 uncultured Acidobacteriaceae bacterium
CCCCCCTCCCTAATCCCCTCTGGGCTCTGTGTCGGGTCTTTCCCTTTCCTAACCCCCCCCACTGCCGCGAAACTCTGCCTTTACCTCAGTACGAGAACTGCCATAGAGAGGCAAGCACCGGGGGCAATCCGCGGCGGCTTGTCTCTCTAGTGAAGCACGATCGAGTCTCTGCGTTTACCCACATCCTAAGCCACAAAGTCGGCGCGGCTCCTTCCACGATAGAATGCCGCATCTGCAACTTCGGGCGACGTCCATCAAGGCAGATGGCTTTAAGTCGACGATGAGTGAAACCACTTGTGCGATAGCATTTCCGCTGTAAGCGGCTCCCCCGCGGTTTGTTCCTCTCGAGCTTCGTGCTTCTGCGCTCGAGCAAACCGTACCTTTTCCGCAGAAACGTACACCGGCGTCTGCGAGACTATTCCGTTCAGAGCTGATACGCCCCCACGACTCTTGCGAGGCACGTTCCTGCGCTCGCGACGCTGCCGAGGAGCGATGCGCGTCGGTTCCGGCGGGACCAGGGCGACTTGCGGTTTTCTTTCCGGCTGTAGGTCGAGCCGGTCGAGGACTTGTAAGGGGTCGGCAACGGCTTTACTCCGGCCCTTGCCCTTCGGCGGATCGGAGGTTAGCAGGTGGCGCACGGCACGAAGACGCTCGAGTTGCTCGTCCAGGAGAGCGATAACTTGGGGATACGACATTGCGCTTTCATTCTACCTTCGGTTCGGTACCGAGCGGTTCCGGTTGTTGAAAAAAGAGTTGAGCGCGGCACAAATCCGTCACTGCCCCCTCAGCCGCCGCCCAGGCGGCCCAGAATAGGTCAAGGACAACAGCTCGCGCGCCTCGCTTTCGTTCAAGCGCACCGCTTCTTCCTCGCGCGCGTACTCGGCTTGGTAGATTTCCCTTTCGCTTTTCGCGGCCAGATAAGCGCCTGATCCCATGGACAGCGCGCTCGCAACCATGCCGGCGAGCCCCGCGATGAGCACGAAGCGGCTGTTGCCCGTGGTCGCGCCGGAAACGCCGGAAACGATGCCGAAGATGGAGCCGAGACCGTCGTTGACCCCGTAAATCGCGTCCCCGATCCAGCTTGCCGTGCGCGGCCGCCCTTTGTCTCTCGCCGCAATCAGCTCGTCCAGCGCGGCCTGTGGGTCGCCGGCATCCTGGGACCGCGGTGGACGGTTGCGAATCAGGCTGCCCAGTGTGCGATAGTGCGCCTGCTCGTCCTCGATCACCTGCTCCAGAATCGCGACACTTTCGGCATCGCCCAGATCGCGCAGCTGTTTGCTGTAGCGGGCCACGTCCCGGCTTTCGTCCAGCTCCAGGCGCCGCAGCGCCAGCGCGTCTCCGCCCACCCGGGTGCTCAACGCGTTGGCCTCGCCCGTGGGCGAGCCCTTGTACGCGGGGCGCGCGCCGCTGAGGGCCTCAATACGCGCGGCCCACAGCTCCGCATGCTGCTTTTCGGCTTCCGCCAGCCCCAGCAGCGCCTTGCGACGCGCGGGATCGTCTTCGCGCTGGGCAAGCGCGGTGTAGGTGTGGAACCCGGTCATCTCGGTCTGCCAGTTTCCATCCAGGGCAGCGAGCAAACGCCCGCGCTTTCCGTTTGCCGGCATAGCAAGTTCCTAAAAGGCAAGCGGTCGCGACTCCACGCAGCGCGCGCCCTGCCGAAATAAAGTGCGGTACATGCACGAAGCTGGATGGCGGAGAGTGGGGATTCCGAGATTCACATTCCACATCTCTGCTCTGAAATCAAGGCCGAATGCGCTTCCAGCCACATGTGGAGCGGTTTACTGCCGACGCAAGTATAGCAAACCGTAGTGGGTCACAGCGGCTTGCAGACCGCGAATCGAGCGCCAGACACGGGACCCTGTTGTGAGAGAAATCGTATATTTGCCTCCCCTCCAGAGAGCGAAGCTTTAACCCCTCTTGTCACGCCTGACATTTATGTCTCCACAGCGGAAGCACTTCGTGCATTGCACCTTGCACGCTCTCAGGCCCTCTACGAATGAGAGAGTTCGCGCGGCCTATCACGGTACAAACATGGGTGAAGCCAACGTCGAAAGCTGCCGATCGGCTCGCACCGCCACCGCTGAGACCATCCGGAAACGGATTGCCTCTCCATTCGAAACTGAACGCCATGAAGGGGTCGCTGAGACATCGCTGAACCAACAGGTCAGCCTTGCTAGACGGGCTTACTGAAAGAAGGCCGCCTCCCCCGCGCCGATCGTGGATACCACAAGCGCTCGATCCAACCAATCATTTTGCTGTTCGCAGCTGGTTTCCGCGATCAGGATGCACCCATGGCAGGCAGCGCCGAGAAGGAAGCGCTGCTCGTTGGGGTCGGACGGCTCGTGCTGGGCGCACACGGGGTCGTTCGAACAGAAGGCTCCCATCTCCAGGGCAGAGCGAAGGAGATCGGCAATGCGCCGCCCTACGTCGACCAGGCCGCCTAACGTGCCCTCGACGTCGGAGCTGCCGGTGTAGAGCAGGATGCCGTAGCCGAGACCCGGCATCGCGTAGACGCGCTCGCGGACAGAGCTGGCCGGGTAGCCGCATTCAAGCGAAATGGTGGTGATGAGCAGATGGGCGAGCGTGTGGAGCAGGAAGAAGGCCGGCGGAGGGAACTCGCGGCGGGACCCTTCGCGAGCGTCCTTCCACGCCTGAAACCCTTGCCGCAGCTGAAGCAGCCGAGCCGTGACCGCGGGCCGCTCAGCCCAGGCCTCGATCGCCGCGGCTCGGAACTGAAGAAATATCCCCTCGCCCCGGTTCTCAATCGCCGGGACCCACTCGGCATTGCGGCTGAGCGCCGCGCGCGTCACGTCGACGTCGTACTCACCCTCGGTGTCCGGCGCTTCGGGCTCAAACCGGGTGAAACCGACAAGGGCCGTGACCTCCCGCAGCCGGTGGACGAGCACGACCTTCTCAATGCCGCTCATCCAAGGTTGGTCCCAAGCCGTTTTTTCAAGCTGCCGGGCATAGAAGACGCCGTCGGTCCGATTCTGCCCCGCCTCGTCGGTCACGGCAAGGAGGGTTTCCAACTCGGCTGACTTCACCTTTTTTCCGCTTGCCGGCGCCTGATTGCGCCGTGCCTCTATCTCAGCCCATACCTCGCTGTCGGTGAACGCTCGGATCCGCTCCTGCACCTTAGGTTTTCTGCGCTCGCGACCGACCTCCGCCTCGCTTTCCGCTACGCTCAGAAAATCCCACACTGCGCCGACGGCCTCGCGCACGGCAGAGTCGCGCTCGGGCAGGGAGATCACGCTGATGCGCTGCGGGAAGTAGGCGTTGGACGCGGTGCGCACGAGCAGCCGGTTCATCTCCCCGCACGGCCCGCGCAGGTTGGGACCAAGCCAAGGCTGCTCACCGTCGCAAAAGCCGAAGACCGCCGCCCGCTCCAAACCGATCTGCGCCAGGTTGCGCCTGGTCCCGCAAGCGCAGCGAACGGTAATCTCGGAGAGGTCTCCGCTCGTGCCGCGCTGGTCCAGATACAGCTGGCGCCCCTGATTCCGGCAAGCCGTGCCCCCCTCGTGCATAAATTGATACCAGTCGATGTCTCCGATGTGCCCTTTTCGACAGGCGCGCACAAAGCGAATCGGCACTACACTGAGAGGCTTGCGCGTGTCCGGGTCGCTGAATTTGTTCTTCAGCAGGCCGTTGCGGTGCACGAGGAACCGGCTCGCCCCCGCACCGCGGCTCTCCCCGGCTGGAGCATCCTGGGTAACAAACCACTCGGGAAACAAGAAGGCCTGAATGCCTGTTTCTGCACCGTCCAGGTCGCCGCCGGCCGTGGGAGGTGTTTCCAGCTGTACCGAGCCCGGTTCCGCGTTCGGATGCAGAAGTTCAGCAACCTTCGCGCTGAGGCGCGGCTCGTGGATCACCGTGCGATCCCACGCGTTGCCCCAGGACTCAAGCCCGGCGATCAGCACGGAGTGCTCGGGCAGATCGGTCATCGCGCCGGGACCGAACGTGGTGATGAGCTGGCTTTGACGCAGCTCGCCTTGCGGCCGCTTGCGGCTTTTCGGCTTCATGCTTCCACGTCCTCGACGTCGGTCCTGAATCGATCCATGTTCTTGACCCACACGTTCACGCTCGGCTCCACATCGCGCAGCGAGCGGTTCGCCCGGAACTTCACCTGCCAGTCCCCGGGGGGCCGGTTTTTCGCGTCTGCATCGAGAAAATCCCGCAGGAGCGCGGGGCCTGAGCCTTCTTTGTCGTTGTACTGCGTCTTGTTGCCGGTCGCGTCGTGCTCGCGCACGGCTTCGGACCACTCGCGCAGCAGGTCTTCGCAGCGCGCCCGCACCTCATGCGCGGCCCGCAGCCGCTCCGCCCCGCTCAGGTTGGAGTGCCCGCGGGCTCGCTCCTCGAAGCGCTTGACCACTTCCTCCAGCGCAAGCCGTTGGCCGGCGATGCAGGAGGCGCCCTGGGCCGGGGTCATCGTGTCCAGGCTCAACCGGGCAAGCGCGACCAGTGAGGCGGCGAGGCCACGGTCGAGCGCGCGGGGCGAGAACGGGGTGACGCTGGTGGCCTCGACGCTGCGGTAGAAGCTCTCGTGGTAGGCGCTGAAGCGCTCGTAGTGCGAGCGGTCGCGCGGCTTGTGGACGTTCAGGACGGTGACGACCAGGCCGGGCTTGCCGGCGGAGCGGCCCACCCGGCTGCCGGCCTGGATGTACTCCGCCGTGGTCTTGGGCTGGCCGAAGATCACCATCAGCCCGAGCCGGGTGATGTCGAGGCCGACCGAGATCATGTTGGTAGCGATGGCGACGTCGACGCGCTTATCCTCGGAGTGGGACAGCGCCAGCCTGCTCTTGGCTTCAGAGACCTTGGCGGTGCTTTCGCGGCTGGTCAGCTCGACCGGCTCGTAGATGGTGCGTTGTGCGAACAAGCCGTTCTCGCCGATGCGCTTGCGGGTGTCGTAGCGGAGCAGGTTGTTGCGTACCTCGTCTTCGATCAGCCGCCGCGCGCCGCCCAGCTCGCGCAGCGCATTGAAGTAGCCGACCAGGGTCATGTAGGGGTCGGCGGGGTTTTCAGCCGATTTCCCGCCCGCGAGCGTGTACCACTTCTGCCCGGCCGCCAGCAGCGCCAGATACACCCGCAGCATGATGACCTTGGGGCTGCGGCCCTGTGCCGCGACGCCCAGGTAAAGTCTCGGGTTTGTGTCCGCATCGCCCGGCTCGGGCGCGACCGCGCGGGCGAAGAAGGAGTCGCGGCGGTCGGGTCCGGGCGGCGGGAAAATGCTCACGCATTCGCGGTTGAACAGCGCGCGAATCTGGGTTTCAGCGCGGCGCACCGTTGCGGTCGAGGCCACGATCTTGGGCCGCACGCCGTCGCGGACCGCAAGCTCTTCGAGCGCTGTTTCATATAGCCCGACCATGGTTCCGAGGGGGCCGGAGATGAGGTGCAGTTCGTCCTCGATGATCAGGTCGGGTGGGGGCAGTCCACCGGGCGGCAGCATGGTTCCCTGATGGGGGTCCATGGGGCCGTAGAACCCTGCCCGGTCAAAGCGTTGCACCCGCCCGAAGAGGCATCCGACCCGGCCCACCCAGGGCATCATGGCAAACTTGTCCACGGTCGCGATCAGGAAGCAGGGCAGGCGGCGGTACAGCGGCTCGTCCACGGTCACGATCGGCAATGGCCGGTTGCCGTTGAATTCGCAGGCGCGGTTGACGCACCCGATGCGCAGGTTGTCAGGGTGGGCGGGGTTGGGGCGGCCGTTGGCCGTGAGCGTGAACGAGTTTTTCGTGAATGGTTCATTGCACCAGGGGCAGTTTTCGAGCGGAATCGGCAGCGGCTTGCCCGCCTGGTGTTTAAAGTCGTTGACCCGGCGGCGCGCAGTGTGCCGGTGGTCGTGCTGTTTGCTGCCCATCTGGTTGGGCGTCGCGGCGGAGCCCACCCACAGGCCGATTTCAAAGGGCCAATCGCCCAGGTCGGGCTCGCGCCCGCGTATGAGTTCGAGCGCGCACACCAGGGTCGCGGCGCGGCTCAGCTGGTCAAACGTGAGCAGGCGCAGCGTGTAGCGCATGAGTACGCTGACGCCCGCGCCGCTGATTCCGGGGTGGCGCAGGCGGCGCAGCACCAGAGTAAACGCGGCCAGGCCGAGGTAGGCTTCGGTTTTGCCGCCGCCGGTGGGGAAGAACAGGAGGTCCACCGTTTCGCGGTCTTCTTTGGCGGCTTCGGGGTCGGCAATGCCGGCGAGGTTCATGAGCAGGAAGGCGAGCTGGAAGGGCCTCCAGGCTGGGTTTCCGGGCTTTCCGGTAGAGCGGCGGCGGGCGGCTGTGGCCATGGCTTCGTTGGCCAGGCGGAAGGCCCGGAGGCAGTCGGGCAAGGCCAGCAGGGCGATGCCGCGCTCGATGCGGGCGGCTGTTTTTTGCGCATTTTTGAGCAAAATTAAGGCGGTTTTCGAGCGCTTTTCTGGCATTTTCGGGTCGGCTTCGACCAGGGCGCGCTCCCGCTCGATCCAGGCGAGATAGTGGGCGACCAGGGGCGTGAGGCGCCGGGCGGCTTCGTCGCCGGTTTCAAGCCGGGCGAGTGAGTCCATGTCCAGAGTCACGCCGGGGGTCTGGCCGGGGGCGACGAGTTCGATCTCGGCGCGGGGAACCCAGGCGGTCCACACGCACTCGCCGCTTCCCGCGGTGGAGACGTTGTGGCCGACGGCGAACTCGCAGCGGTCGCGGTACTGGAGGTCGGCGACCTGCTCATCCCAGTCGTCGGAGTGGAGGCCGCGGGTGTTGGGGCGGGCGGTGAAGGGGGTGTCG
>CAXTRW010000170.1:0-6731 GCA_964246765.1 uncultured Acidobacteriaceae bacterium
GGGCAAGGCGGTGCGGGTGGCGTTGGCGGAGGCGGAGCGGCGCGCAGATAACGGGCGGGTTTTGGAACTGGTGGGGCGGAAGCAGGAGATTGAGCGGGCCTTGCGGGGATTGTGATTGGGTCGCTGCCGGTCGGGGCGGGCGGTGGGTTGTGGCGCGCGAAGGAGAAGCCGAGGGCAAGCCTGCTGGTAGCGGGGCTGCCGTTTGGCTGTTTGGCCGCGCGCGTATGCGGCTCCCGCGCATGCAATTCGTCAGGGCTGGTCCTGCGTTGGAATCTCATTTTGGACGACACTCCCACAGTCAAACCGAAAGGCAGCGGTGCACGGAGGTCAGAGATTGCACCGACACGGTTTGCGGTGGGAGACTACGTGCATGCGAGCCAACGTAAATCTGGACACTGATGTTTACGCCTTCGCCTCAACCTATGCGAGCGCAAACGGTATTCCGCTCGGCGCGACCATCAGCGAACTTCTGCGGCGGGCGGAACAGGCACCGGAACCTCGGTCGGCGCTCCTGAAAGAAAGCCGGCTGGGCCTATTGGTAAGGGCGAAACAAGGCGGTGAGAAAGTCGTCACGCCTGAGCTGGTCAAGGAGCTTGCAGAGGACGACCTTGCCTAGTGCGTCGGGACATTTGCTCGATGTCAATGTCGTGCTGGCCCTTTTCATCACCGAGCAGCGGAAGTTTGGTTCGATTCGCCCGGATTGCGGTGGGACGGGTGGGTTACCACAAGGCGACTTGTGAGCGCTGGTCGGAAAGTTCACAGAACGCCTATATTGATTCTGTGATTCTGAAAGGCACTCTCACCGGAACGGATCGCTGGTCGTTTAGGCCCGCTGTCGTGTCTCTGATCACGGTCGCCGCCCTTCAACTCATCTGCCAACTTCCCGGATGGGTCAGCTTTTTGCTTATTCCGATCTCAGTACTCGGTTATGGGATTGCGCTGATCGTTGTCATCGTAGTGGTCGAAGCTAGACCCGACCAGTCCCAATACGCCGCTGTGAGCAGAACCTGCGCCCATCCTCCCAATGTGAAGAACAGGACGAAGTAAGCAAGCACCGGTGGAGATGCCACGCCGCTGCCCCGCATTATCCGAATCAGGCCCCAAAATGCAAGCAAACCGACAATTGTAAGGACAATGTAGATGAGCAATGGGGCAAGCATTTGCTGTGCTGATTCCTCAGCGGTGATTCTACTGCGGCCATTACTACCAACAAACAACGCCGTTCTGTTTAGCTGAAAATGAAAGCGGGACAGGGAATTCCGTGGTGCGGGATGTGCGGCGTTCCGGCGTTTGATTGGGGCGCTTGCGCCAGAGGCGAATCCAGGCGGATGGGGCGGGTCAGAGTGTGGGACCCACGACGGGCAAGCTCGACCTGCAATTGCGGTGGAGAGCGAAAGAGGAAGCCGTTGCTGGGCTTGCGCACGGGGTAAGGCGGTGTGCAGGGACGATGGCATTTTTAGACCAAAGGAAAACCGCTGGGGCGGGTATGATCGAAGCGAGAGAAACGCCCATGAGTGTGCCATCGCCTGCTGCAACGCAATGCCCGTCTGCCGGTCTCATCTCGGTCGAGGAATACCTGCGCACCTCCTACCATCCGGATCGGGAGCTGGTGGATGGGGAGTTGAGGGAGAAGCCGATGCCTACGAGGCTCCACGGGTATGTACAGATGATGATTGGCCACTGGTTCGCTATGCACATGGACGAGTGGGGTGTGGCGCCCGAATCGGAGGTCCGGACGCGTGTACGGCCTGCAAGTTTCCGCCTGCCGGATGTGGCTGTGACACGGCTCGAGACCGTTTTCGGCAAAACTCAGGACGACCCGCCCATCATTGCCATCGAGATCCTCTCGGAGGATGATCGCTATGCCGATCTTCAGGGTCGCGCGCGCGATCTGGCGGCAATGGGCGTCCGCACCGTCTGGTTGATCGATCCGGAACAGCGGAGCGCCTCGATTTGGAGCGATCGCGGGGTGTGGGAGCCCGCGGCGGAGTTGGGAGTGCCGGGCACACCGATCCACTTGGATCTGAACTGGCTTTGGGGGCAGGTGGACAAGCGGACGGAACAGCCTGGGGGGTAGGTTTGGTGTGACCGATGTCCGCCATGAAGCAGCCGCCAGCCGCGCCGGTGGCTTTGTGGCTGTTTCCGGAGAATGGGACCCACGTCTCAGAATCGGAACGTGGGTCACCCGTTGAAAGGTTTGGCCAAAGGCTACTTCCAGGTGATTTTTGTGGCGTTGACGACGTTGGAGTCGGTCCAGGTGACGAGCAGGGTTTTGCCGGTGGGATCGTACTCCGGGTGGGGCTCGATGGCGTAGCGGAAGCCGCACTTGCCGGTGGGGCAGGTGGGGGCGATGGTGTAGCCGACCGTCCATGGGCCTTCCAGCTTCGGGGCGGTCATGACTTGGATATCGGTATAGATGAAACCGGTTCCATACACGAACATCCAGGTGTTGTAGTAGTTGTTCCAGAACGGGTAGCTCTGGCCGAGCGAGTTTTGGGTAAAGAGCGCCTGCGCGTCTCCGATGTTCAAGGTGCCATTCTGCCCGTTGCCGAAGGGTTGTTTGGTCCAGGCTTTGGTGGAGTTGTTCCAGTACTGGTAGGCCGAAACATCCTGCGCCAGCGGCGCAGGGACGCGGGCCAGGTAGACGTCGTTTTTGAGGTTGGCCGAAATCGGGCCGTGGCCGTAGACGTAGACCTTGTTGTCGAGCGGGTTGAAAGTGACGCCGACGTCGCCCCAGGCCGGTTCGGTAGAGTCGAACAGGCGGTCCATGGTGCGGACGGCGAGCGGGCCGGAGCTGTTGGCGGTGACGGTGGCCACACCCGCGCCCTGGATGTTGTCGAAGCCGGAGCTGCGATCGTTTTCAAGGAACCAGACCAGGCCCTGATTGAGTGCGTATTCGACGACATTGGTGCCGCCTTCGGCCCAGCGGCTGCCCCCTCCGGTGGACTGCTCGTCCGCGGTGAGGGGGATCCACTGCTGGGTGCAGCCGTCGGAGTTCACGTTTTTGTCATAGACGTTGAGGGGGTTGTTGTAGTCGCCGAGGGCGGCGGAGTCGTTGGAGCAGAAGGAGATGGGCATCAGGGTAGGGTCGAGAGTGTCGCCGAAAGTCCAGATGCTTTGGCCGTTGACGACGCCGGAAAAGCCGAGGTCGCGCGCGGTACTGGGGTCGTTGTAGTGAATGGGACCGAGAAAGACGGCGGTGTCGACGGCGGGTGGGAGAACGCCGGGGCCTTTGGTTTGGCCGGGGCGCGGGTAGATGAAGGGCGCGAACTCATCGAGGGCGGTGACGGCGGTCCAGCTGGCGTCCTGGTCGAAGGCTGGGGAGTCGCCGGGGTAGCCGAGCACCAGCTTGGCGCCGTTGCGGCGGATGTATCTCTGGGGAGCATTTCTGGATTCGAACGAGATGCCGGTGCCGGCGAGGCCGGGGGCGACGCACCAGGTTGCGTCCTCGTTGAATTCGTTGTGTTTGGGAGTGGTGGGGATGGCGTTGAGAACGATGTCCTGATCGAGGTGGCGCAGGTAGTGGCCGGGCAGGGCTTTGGCCTCGAAGGAGTAGCAGGTTGAGTCGGCGAGGCCGGGGTCGACTTTGAAGGTTCCGGCGAGTTTTTGTTGGTCGGTGCTGCCGGCGCCGAGGACCCCGTCCATGGCTGTTCGTTTCTGGTAGTAAAGAAAGCTGGCCGGGATTTGCGGGCCTACCGCTTGGAAGGAAGTGTATTGATGGAGCGGGAGGCTGGGCGCTTGCCCGTAGGACGCGGCGGCCAGCGACGCTGTGGCGGCTAGGAGCGCTGCGGCGCGGTTAGGGAGTTTGACTTGGGGGTGCATGGACTCCTCCTGGTTATGGATATGGTTGTGGTTGCGGTGCGTTCGGTTAGCGGCGCGCGGCGTTGCTTGGGAGCTTGGCGAGGGAGACGCAAGTTGGACTCCTGCTTTGCTTTCGCTTTTGTGGGCTGAGGGCGCCGGATTTCGGATGCTGTTATGGAATCGTTCCCATAACGCGGCGAAGGTACCGGAGACTTGAGAGGTTTGTCAATGGTTCTTCTGAGGAGGGCGACAAGGTCCGTCATCGGGCTTCGGTATGCCTAGGGGATAGAGGCGGCCCCAAGCGGTTCAAACATGAAGTGGTCTACGGGTTCTGTCGCGTGGCGGACAGCTTTCGGCGCAAATCCAGTGTCTGCGCGAAACAAAATGGATTCCCGCACATCTAAGGTAGTATCGGACCGGAAAACAGGGAAGGGTGCGTGCGGTTGAAGGCAATGCCGCCGAGCACGGGTAAAGCCTGATATTCTGGGGCTCTTTGGTAGATTGCGCCGGTTCGCGTTCCAATATGGGAACGATCTGCGAGCCCTTCTTATGAAGACTACAGCAGCGAGCTGAAGAAAACCCCGAAACCGTCCGAAATAGACGCGGAGAGAACCGCTTGGCCATTGAAGATAAATACGAAGAAGATATCCAGAACCTGATCGACGCGGGCCAGGAGAAGGGGTATTTGACCTACAACGAGGTCAACGACCTGATCCCGGGCGACGTGCACTCGCCGGACGACCTGGACGACCTGATGACGACCATTGGGACGCAGGGGATTGACATTCTGGAAGGCGGCCCGAAGTTTGGGGCGGACAAGTTCGGCGAGGAAGGCGAGGAGGGCGAGGATGTCGAGCTCGACCTGACGCCGGGGACTCTGGAAAAGACTAACGACCCGGTGCGCATGTACCTGCGCGAGATGGGGACCGTGCCGCTGCTGACGCGCGAGGGCGAGGTCGAGATCGCCAAGCGCATCGAGCGGGGGCAGGTGCGGGTGATGAAGGCGATTTCGCGCTCGCCGATCGTGGTGCGCGAGATTGTGGCGCTGGGCGAGGACCTGAAGCGAGGGGTCAGGAACATCAAGGAAGTGGTGCTCTTCGATGAGGAAGAGGTCACGGAAGAGGTGGTGCTGGCGCGGGTGAAGCAGACCTCCGGCCGGATCGAGGCGATGATCAAGCACCTCAGAAAGGCGGAGGCGCTGGTGGAAAAGCTGCCCAGCCTTGAAGCTTCCAAAGTGAAGGGCAAGGAAGCGCGTAAGACGCGGTGGGCTGTTGCTCGGGAGCGGGTGTATGTGTCGCGAATCGTGCGCGAGCTGAAGTATACGAACGGCGAGCGCAAGCGGCTGTTGGACAAGCTGAACAAGTCGGTCGACTCGATGCGGACGCTGGAGCGGCAGATCCGGTCTTTGGATCAGAAGCTGGAGGTTTCGCGCTCCGAGGAACTCAAAAAGGAGTATCGGCGGCAGCAGCGGAACTGCAAGGTCGACCTTGAAAAGATGGAAGAGGAGACCGGGGTGCCGCTTTCGGAAATCAAGCGCACACAGCGTGAGATGATCCAAGGCGACATGGACGCGGAGCAGGCGAAGCGGGAGCTGATCGAGGCGAACCTGCGGCTGGTGGTTTCGATCGCGAAGAAGTACACGAACCGGGGTTTGCAGTTTTTGGACCTGATTCAGGAAGGCAATATCGGCCTGATGAAGGCGGTGGATAAGTTCGAATACCGGCGCGGGTATAAGTTCTCAACCTATGCGACGTGGTGGATTCGGCAGGCGATTACACGGGCGATTGCGGACCAGGCCCGGACGATTCGGATCCCGGTGCACATGATCGAGACGATCAACAAGCTGATCCGGACCTCTCGGCAGTTGGTGCAGGAGCTGGGACGCGAGCCGACGAGCGAGGAGATCGCGCGGCGGATGGATATTCCGGTCGCGAAGGTGCGCAAGGTGCTGAAGATCGCACAGGAGCCGATTTCGCTCGAAACGCCGATCGGCGAGGAAGAGGACTCGCATCTGGGGGACTTCATCGAGGACCGGGGGGCGGTTTCGCCTTCGGACGCGGTGATCAGCGTGAATCTGAAGGAGTACACCTCGCAGGTCTTGCGCACACTGACCCCCCGGGAGGAGCGCGTGATCAAGATGCGGTTCGGCTTGGAGGATGGCTCGGAGCACACGCTGGAGGAGGTCGGGCAGAGCTTCCAGGTGACGCGCGAGCGGATCCGTCAGATCGAGGCCAAGGCGCTGAGGAAGCTGCGGCATCCTTCGCGGTCGCGGAAGCTGAAGGCGTTTGTGGACACTGCCCGGGAGATGTAACTTCCCGGATTGCCTGGCGCATCGGGCTTGGAACAAGAAACGGTCACCCCGGGTGCAGGGTGGCCGTTTTGGCTTTACGGGCCAGCGATTAAGAGACCCGGCGCTGCTGAGTTGGGGGTACCAGGGCGATGGGCACGGATCGAGCGCGTGCGGGGCGGCGCACCGGGGCGCCGGAGAGCAGGGCGGCCGCAGACGCGTGGACGGGGCCGTTCCAGGCGGGGATATTGAACGCATCGGCGGGGTGGGCCGAGGGCAGGGGATTGCCGGTGTGGTGATCGAGCAGCGCGATGAGCACGGCATTGAGCGCTTCCTCGCACTCCGCCTTGGCCGGGCGGGAGTAGTACACGAGGTATCTCTGATTGCAGCAAGGGCACTGCACGTCGCCGGGTTCGTCGGACGTGGCCATGCAAAGAACTTGCATTGAGTTTGGCTCCTTTTGGGGATGAATTTCGGTGCGCGCTTGTTTTTTTGCTCTGCGGGAGGGCAGGCGCACTGCTGCCTGTTCTATGCGGACTATAGTCCTTTGGGCGGGACGGTTGGCAATGGTTTTTTGGGAAAAAGTTGGGAGGTGTGCATAAATCTCGGGCTGGGTGGGGAAAGGCATGTGTGGGGCCTTAGT
>CAXTRW010000171.1:0-6726 GCA_964246765.1 uncultured Acidobacteriaceae bacterium
CGCGCCGGTGGCTGGGCCCGGATGCGGTGCTGCTGCTGGACACGGGGGTGCTGGAAGAGCAGATGCGGCTGTGGAAAGACGCCGATGCAACGCTCGCGCAAGCGCACGCCGCCGACCCCGCAAACCCCAAGGCGCTGTACGCGCTGGCTCGCGTGAAGATGGACCTGGGCCAGACCGACGCCTCGGCCGAGCAATGGCGAGCGTATCTGGCGCTGTGCCCCGAGGACGCCTCGGCCCACTACGGTTATGGGCTGCTGCTTGAAGAAGCCGGCAAGAGTGACCCGGCGGCTACGGAGTTCGAGCGGTCGATCGCGCTCCGTCCCGCCCAGGTGGAGAGCTATTACAGGCTTGGGGAGATTCGGCGTGAAGCAGCACAGGCGCAGGAGGCAGCCGCGCTGTACCGGCAGGCGTTGGCGCGCGACCCCAAACATCCCGGAGCGCTGACCGGGCTTGGCATTCTTGCGTTTCAGGAAAAGCATTACCAAGAGGCTGAGGGCGACCTGGAGCAGGCGGTCGCCTATGCGCCCGGGTTTCAAACCGCCCGCTACTACCACGGGCTCACTTTGCGCAAGCTGGGGCGCCTCGACGAGGCCGCGGCGGAGTTGAAGCTGGCCGCCGAGCTCGCGGACCGGCAGAACCGGGACACCGCGTCGAAAAGCCGGGAACTCGCGTCCCCGCCCTGAACCGCGCGGGCCGGCTCTTGAGGAAGTAGGAGAATAAAGAGATGAATCGAAGAGAGTTGTTGAAGGGCGCAGCGGCGCTTTCCCTGGCCCGCGCGGGCTCGGCCGTTGCCCAACAAATCCCGGCGCGGACCAAGCCGAAGCTGCGCTTGCAGACCTTCAATTACCAGGGGGTGCGCCTGCTGCCCGGCCGTTTCGCCGACCAGCTGGCGGCCACGCGCGACCGCTACTACAACCTGTCGAGCGACAGCATCCTGAAGGGCTTTCGGCGCGAAGCCGGGCTGCCCGCGCCGGGCGAAGACCTCAAGGGCTGGTCGCGCAAGGACACCGGCGCGACCTTTGGCCAGTGGGTGAGCGGCATGGCGCGCATGAGCGCGGCCACCGGCGACATCGACCTACGCGATAAAATTTTGACGCTGGTCGAAGAGTACGCGAAAACCGTGGGCCCGGACGGCAACTGCCGCATGGGCACCTATGCGTGGGAGAAGACCTGCTGCGGGCTGGTGGACTCGGCGCTGTACGCGAACGACGGGCAAGCGATGCCGCTGCTCGCGCGCATGACCGAGTGGGCCGGGCGCACATTCGACCGCTCGCGCAGCCCGGCGACCCCGATGGACCGCGACGGCCGCCGCCCGCACGGTACGCTCGAGTGGTACACGCTCACGGAGAATAGCTACCGCGCGTATCAGGCGAGCGGAAATCCTGCGTTTCGAGACTTCGGCGACTTATGGCGGTATAACTCGTACTGGGACCGGTTTGAGGCAAGTTACGCCCCGCCCGGCGCTGCCTATCTGCACTCCTACAGCCACATCAACACGTTTTGCGGCGTGGCTATGTGCTACGCGGTTACCGGCGACCCGCGCTGGCTCGCGATCCTACGCAACGCCTACCGCTACGCGACCGAGGTGCAGGCCTACGCGACCGGCGGCTACGGCCCGGGCGAGTGGAGCGTCCCGGACGACGGCACGCTCGGCAACGCGCTGGAAGTGCGGTCGGATACGGCGGAAATCCCGTGCGGGTCGTGGGCTGGGTTCAAGCTCTCGAAATACCTGCTTACCTTTACCGGCGACGCTCACTATGGCGAGTGGGTGGAAACCCTGCTGTACAACGGTATCGGCGCGTCGCTGCCGGTCGAGGCCGACGGCACAGCCTATTACTACGCCGACTACCGACTGAACAACGCGACCAAACTGCGCTTCTGGGACCAATGGCCGTGTTGCTCGGGAACTTATATCCAGGACGTCGCGGACTATCACGACCTGATCTATCTGCACGACGAGCATGACTTATACGTGAACCTCCTGGTCCCGTCGGAAGTCCGCTGGCAGCGCGACGGCGGCACGGTAGTGGTTCGGCAGGAAACCACCTTCCCGGAATCGGACACCGTGACCTACACCGTGCGCCCGGAGCGGCCGGCCGAGTTCGCGCTGAAGCTGCGGGTGCCCCGGTGGGCGCAGGGCTTCGCGCTCAGCGTGAATGGGCAACCGCTGCAGGCCGCCGCCACGCCGGGCCAGTGGGCCGAGGCGCGGCGCACCTGGGCTCCGGGCGACGTGCTCACGCTCAAGCTCGACGTGCCGTTTCACCTTGCGCCGGTGGATCGGCAGCACCCCAACCGCGCCGCGGTGATGTACGGTCCGCTGGTGCTGGCGCAGGAGGCGATCTTCAGCTACCCCTTCTCGCTCGACGACCAGGCCGCTTTGGCGGACCGCTTCCGCAGGGACGGCGCGAAGATGCTGTTCAAGGTCAACGACCCGGTCAAGCACGACCAGCCGGTGGGCAGCTTCCAGCCGCTGTACGCCTACAACGAGCGGACGCCGTATCGCGTGTACTTCGACCTCCATGCGCCGCGGTTTCTCTAGGCTCGGCGCGACGCTGCTGCTGCTCGCCGGCTGCCGCGCCCCCGAGCCGCACCAGGTGCGCATCGCGGTCGTTTCGCTCACCGGCGGCGAAACCTACTGGGTTGAGTTTCAGCACGCGATCGCCAAGGGCGCCGCGGATTACGGCTACCAGGTGAGCTTCGCCGCACCGCAGTCGGAGATGGACTACCAGACGCAGGCCGACATGGTGCGCCAGGCGATCGACCGCCATGTGGACGGCATTATCATCGCGCCGCAGCACCAGCTGGTGTTGGCCACAGTGCTGCGCGCGGCGCACGAGGCGGGCATCCCGGTCATCGCGGCGGGTATGACGGTCGCGCTGCCGCCGGAGGAGTATGCGGCGTCGATCCAGCTCGACAACCGCGCGATGGGCGTGCTGGCTGCTGACCGCGTCGCGAGCCTGCTGCACGGCAAGGGCGCCGCGGCGGTGATCGGCGTGAGCCCGACGCTGGAGGTCCCGAGCGAGCGCGAGCACGCGTTCGAGCAGGAGCTTGCGCGCCGGTCGAAAATACAGGTTGCGGCGACCAAGTACGGCCTGTCGGACTGGGCGCGCAGCCGCCAGGCCACGCTCGACGCCCTCCACGAAGGGCCGCCGGTGGGCGCGGTGTTCACCTCCGACGAGTTTTCAACCCTGGGCGCGCTGGGCGCCTTGCGCTCCCTCCCGCGCCGGCCTGTGTTTGTGGGCGTCGGGCAGGAGTCGGACACCCGCAACGCGCTCGCGCGGGGCGAAATCGACGCGCTGGTCGTGTCTTCGCCGCAGCGGCTCGGCGAGGCCGCGATCCGAACCATGCACGCGGTGCTGGAGCGCAAGCCCCATCCCCGGGTCCAGGTCGAGCCGGTGCGCCTGATCGACCGCTTCAGCGCGCCGTAAGCTCCAGGTCGCGCCACGCCGCCTTGGCGTAGTACACGCGCATGCCGATGCTGCCGGACGCCGGGCAGTGCGGGTCGGTATAGCGCAAAGTGGTCTCCGGGCCGCCACTGGCCGGCGCGGCGCTCACCGTGAAATCGCAGCCCCGCGCCCGCACCTGGAGCCTGTACCATGAGCCGGGCACAATCGCGGCCGGCATGGGCGCGTAGAGAAGCTGGCGCCATTCGCCGTCGACCCGGCCCAGGAACAGCGCATGATCGCTGGCGCGCAAACCGGCGTAGTAGCCGTTGTAGGAGTCGACCCCGATATGCGGATTGCTGACACGAAACAGCACACCCGAGTCGCCGTAGTTGGTTCCCGGGTACAGGTCGCGCATTTGCATCTGGATGGAGTAGCCGAAATCGCGGTAAGTATCGGTGCGGGAAAGGGCCATGTCGCCGCGGCCGTTGCGTGCGTCTTCCAGCGCGGCGCCGTCGCTGCTCCACTCTCCTCCGTAGAAGTCCCAGGGCTGGAGGCCGGCGCAGGTAGGCTCCGCGCCGCTTTTGTGTTGGCAGCTGCGTAGCCCGAGTACGAGAATGGCGCAGGCGAGCGCGGCAAACAGCGCGAGTCGACCCGGTTCGGAGATGTGCGAAGGAGAGCCCATGCGGTGGCGACGAGCGGAAAACAGTGCGCTTCCCTGGCTCCCGATTGTACTGTTGGCCGAGTTGGGGCCGCTGCGCGCAAGCGCCGCCCCGCCGGAACTTCGGGCCATCGGCACTCTTGCCGAGGCAGGCGGCCGTGCGGTTGCGGTGAGGGGCGCCGTGACGCTGAGCGCGCCGGGTTTTCTGGTGCTGCAAGACGAGTCCGGGGCGGTCGAGGTCCGGCCCGGCCCCGGCAGCGACACGGCCTCCATCGGCGATGAGGTGGAGGTAACCGGCTCGGTAAGTTCGGCCGGGCGCCCGCAGTTCGCCGGGACTCTCAAGCGCCTGTGGAGCGGCTCGCCGCCGTTGGCAGGCGTGATCACGCCGGATGCGGCCGCCGACGGCCGGAACGAACTCTCGCTCGTGAACCTGAGCGGGCTGCTCGTCGGCTCACGATCGACGGCCGACGGCGGCCTCGAGCTCACCATGCAGGGCGAGCACCAGTTCTTTACCGCATCACTGCAGGACCCCGGGCGCGCCAGTGAGCGCTGGCCCAGCCGGCACGCGCTCGCGAGGGCGCTCCGCGCGAAGTCGACCCTGCAGCTGACCGGCGTGTTGGACGCCGTGCCGCCGAAGGGCGGCGCGCAGGGCGGCTTCACCCTGTCGCTGCGCTCGCCCGACGACATCGCGGTGCCGGCCGGCCCGCCATGGTGGACCCCGGCGCACATTTCCGGCGTGTTTCTGGCGTTGGCCGCGCTGGCGGCCGCGGCGGTGGCGCTGCACATCCGCAATCTCCGGCTCCGGTTTCGCGCGGTCACTGACGAGCGGCTGCGCATTGCGCGCGACATCCACGACACCGTGGCCCAGGGCTTTGCGGGCATCGCGCTGCAGCTGCAGGCAGCCGCGCAAACCCTGCCCGAGGCCACCACGGAAAGCCGACGCCACCTCGATCTGGCGCTGGGTATGGTGCGCCACAGCCGGAGCGAGTCGCACCGCTCCATCCAGATGCTGCGCTCGCTGGCCGGCGAAAACAGCCTGGCGACGATGCTGACGCAGTCCGCCCGGCAGGCCGCGGAGGGCGCCCCGATACGCATCGAGGTCGCCGTGGAGGGGCACGAGCCTAAGCTGCCCTACGACACCGCCATGCAGCTGTACCGCATCGCGCAAGAGGCCATTGCCAACGCGGTGCAGCACGCGTCCGCGCGCACCGTGCGGTTGCAGCTGCACTTCCGCGAGCACGAGATTGCCCTTTCGGTCGTCGACGACGGCAGCGGCTTTGACCCGGAAGCGGTGCAGGCAAACGGCGAGCATTTCGGCTTGGCCGGAATCCGAGAAAGGGTCGAAGGCCTACGTGGACGATTCCACATTGCTTCGTCCAGGATGGGAAGCAGGCTTTCGGTCGCGATCCCCTGGCCGCTGTAGGAAAGGTTCGATAGATATGAGACAGTTCGACGCACGTGGAACAGTTGGGCGAGAGCCGGTCCGCGTCGTGATCGCGGACGACCACCTGGTCTTTCGGGTCGGCATCCGCAGCCTGTTGAGCGCCGATCCGGAATTCACCGTGGTGGGCGAGGCGGCGACCAGTGATCGGGCCATCGCGGCCTACCGGGAACTGGCCCCGGATGTGCTGCTGCTTGACCTGCGCCTGCCCAAGGACGGCGGCATCCACGTGGTGCGCGCCGTGCGCGCGTTCGACCCCGGAGCGAACATTCTGATTTTGACCAGCTACGAGGTGGAAGAGGAGATTTTCCGCGTTTTGCAGGCCGGGGCGCGCGGTTATGCGCTCAAGGACATCGACCGCGACGGTCTCGCGGAAGCGCTCAACCGGGTGCACGCGGGCCAGTCCTGGCTGGTACCCGCCGTCGCGAACCGCCTGGCCGAGCGCGCGCAGCGGCCGCGGCTGACCGAGCGCGAGGTCCAGGTGCTGCGGCTGATCGGCCGCGGCCTCACCAACCGGGAAGCGGCCCAGGTGCTCCGCATCGCGGAAAGCACGGTGAAAAACCACCTCAACAACTTGATGGCGAAACTCGATGTATCGGACCGGACGGAAGCGTTGTCGTACGCGATCACACGCGGCATTCTGGCCGTCGAGGAGCTGTAACCGCCGCCGGTGCGGGCCGGAGGATTACAATCGCAACGTTATGAAACTACGAAACAGCTGCACGATGAAGGACGTGGCGCGCCTGGCAGCGGTTTCTGTTTCCACCGTATCGGCGGTGGTGAACGGCGGAGTTCCAGTCAGCCCGGTCCTGCGCAAGCTGGTGCTGGACGCATTGGATGCTCTGGGCTTTTACCCGGACGCCATCGCACCAGGGCTGAGAACGGGACGAACCAACACCATCGGTGTCGTCATTCCGGATATCACGAACCCGTTTCTCCCCGAGATGATACGGGGTATTTCGTAACGTTGCGAGATGTGGGCCGCCGAGAAAACTCCACGTCCGAGAGGCGCAAAGCATGAAGCAGGCAGTCCTGATCACGAGCGGCGATCTGCGCCGATCCGCCAACGAGGTGTGCTGGCCGGCGCAGGCCGAGCTGGAGCGCGATCTGACCGCGGCCTTCGCGCGGGAGGGAGTTGCGCTTGCCCGCGCTTTTCCCGTAGGCGACGGGCACGGGTTTATTTCGAGCCAGCGCATGGGCATGGACATTTTTGCCGGGATCGACCCGGAGGCGAACCTGGT
>CAXTRW010000172.1:0-6707 GCA_964246765.1 uncultured Acidobacteriaceae bacterium
CCTTTCCTTGTGCGGGTATGGTGGGCTCTGGATGCGCTGGCGAGCAAGTTGGCAGAGTCGTCTGTAGTCCAGCATACAGATGCGGGACGGCTTGCACCTTAAACCGGGCTGAAGATTGAGAGATTTCTGGGGAAAACCGCCTCAGTCGCCGCGCTCGCTGTCGCGGAGGGCCCGCATGGGCATTTTCGCGGTTTCAGCCGTTACAGGTGCCCGCAGCGGCGCCGGAGAAGCGCTCTTGTCCAGGCGACGCAGGTCGCTCAGGATCTCAGTCTTGCTCCGGGCGTAGTCCGAAGCCAGGCGGGAAAGCGCGTAGGTGACGATGTCGGAGTGATGCAGGTTTTGCGCGCCCGGGTCGCGGCTCATATTAAGCCAAAGCCGGTGCACCAGCTGGACGTCTTCGCCGCCGAGCTGCGGGGCGTGGGGGCCGATATGGAAGTTTTGCGCCTGGCCGTCGGGTGTTACGACCACATAGGTGAACTGCGGCTTAGGCTCGGGCAGCGACTCCCAGGCGTGGCCGATCTGGAAGGCCTGCTCGGCTGCAGACATGGTGGAGGCCAGGCCTGAAACCAGGGTCGCGGCCTCAATCGAGACAGCGGTGCGGACCAGCGCGACCCAGATGTCGGCCGCCGGGACGACCAGCAGGGATATATGTTTGCCGAAGCTTTCCGCGACCGAAACGGCCTTGGTGAACAGCATCTGCTCGTGCTCGGAGAAGCTTTGCTCGGAGGGATCGAGGTACTCCGAGCCGCCCGCGCCGACACGGCGGGCGGTCAGCACCACGATGTCCTGCTCGTCGGTGTCGAAGCGGGAGAGCGCCCACTTGAGCGCGGTCCCGCGGGTGGGGTCGGAAATGGTGACGAGCACGCCATTGCGGCGGATTTGGAGGTTTTCGCGTCCTATATTCTCTTCATGCTCGAGCTGGAAGTGCTCCCGCATCTGGGCGGCGGCAAACTTTTGCTTTTTCGCGTTTTGGCGCTCAGACAGGGTAAAAATGGCGAAGAAAACGAGCGCGAAGATCACCCCGGAGACGGTGGCGACCTCCTTGGTGAACAGGTTGGTAATCGCAACCGTAAGCAGGACGCAGAACACGGAAATAAGCCCGACGGGAATCTCGCGGCCGCCCACGCGCAGGTTGAGCGGGACCTTCCAGCCGCGCTCGCCCTTGTACTTCCAGCGAAGCACCAGCATGGCCAGCGCGTTGAAGGTAAAGCTCCAGATGACGCCGAACGCGTAAGCCTCGCCGAGGACGATGACGTTGCCGCGGGTGATCAGGATGGTGAACAGCTGCATCGCGGTGACCAGGTTGACGATGCGGTAGGCGGTGCCGAACCGCCGGTGCGGCTTGCGGAACCAGTCGGTGAGTACGCCGTCCTCGGCGATGCGCATGAGCACGCCGGTGGAGCCGATGATGGAGGTATTGACCGCGCCGGACAGGATCAAGAAGCCGACCACGACGACGAAGACCCGGAAGACGATGCGTAGGGTGAGCGGGCCGACCAGGTACATGGCCAGGCCGGCGATGAGGTTGTCGCGGTAGACCGGGATGCGGACCGAGTCGGGGATGATCATCACGGCCAGCAGCGAAACCAGGCCGGTGAAGGAGAACGAGTAGATGGCGATGACGGTGGCGGCGCGCTTCAGGTTCTTAAGCTTGGGGTGCTCGATCTCGCGGTTGACCTGGGCCAGGGTTTCCTCGCCGCTCATGGCCAGGACGGAGTGCCCGAAGGCCATCACGATGCCGAACAGGCCCAGGGTCGAGGCCAGGTGCGTCC
This sequence comes from uncultured Acidobacteriaceae bacterium, assembly GCA_964246765.1. Taxonomy (GTDB): domain Bacteria; phylum Acidobacteriota; class Terriglobia; order Terriglobales; family Acidobacteriaceae; genus EB88. The sequence goes on from CAXTRW010000172.1 coordinate 1,773, forward strand.
CGTTGAGAAAGCCGAGGGCGTCGTGGGAGAAGTGGAGATTCGACGGAATGGGCGCGGGGGGCAGGTGGGCGCCGTTGTGCAGCAGGGTGAAAACACCCCAGACGATAATGATGACCACCATGACGGTGGTGATCTTCATGACGTCGAGCGCCTTGCCGGTGGACTCGTGGATGCCCTTGGTGTTTTCCCACCAGTAAAACAGGGTCACGGCGATGCAGAAGGTTGCGGAGGTCGCGTCGACCGGCAGCTGGTGCGCGGTGTGCGGCGCGGTGAGCATGGCCGGGGGCAGCCAGTTGTGCACCGCGCCTACGCTGAGCAGCTCATTGAGCAGCCCGGTGATGTACTGGCCAGCGGAAACCCCGGAGATGGGGCCGGTGAGGATGTAATCGAACATGAGCGCCGAAACGCTGAGCTTGGCGAAATTGCCGCCCAGGGCCTCCTTGACCACGCGGTACACGCCGCCGCGGGTAAACATGGAGCAGCTTTCCACGTACACCTTGCGGACCGCGAAAGCGAACACCATGACGCCGAGGATGAACCAGGGGGCGGATTTGCCGACGGACTCTTCCGCGATGCCGCCGGCGTAGAAGGCGGAGGAGGCGAGGTCGTTGAGCACTACCGCGGCCGCGCGCCAAAAGGAGATAAAGCTCAGCATCACGGACGACGCGACGACCAGGCGGACGCGGGTGGAGGAGGCGCCGGGGGCGGAAACGGTGGTGCTCATGCGCGTGGGCCGTGTGCGGGTTGCCGGGGGGTGCTGGGCATGGAGGGGTGGAGACTAGGCGTGGTCTTCCGGCCGTTCGCCCCGGCGCAGGAACAGGTCCTGAACGTCGCCCACGGAGGACAGGAGCACGACCGCGAGGGAGCCGAGGAGGCCCAAAAAGAACAGGCACTCGAGGATGTGTACGCCGACCCGGACGAACTGGTCCATGGGCAAGATTGTATCGGAGGGGTGTTTCCGGCCGAAATGACCATGATACCGTGACTATAAGGAGGGTGGAGATGCAGACGATGGGGGCTGGGGAGTTCAAAGCGAAGTGCCTGGCGGTGATGGACGAGGTGCAGGCTACGCGGCAACCGATAACAATTACGAAACGGGGTAAGCCGGTGGCGACGCTGGTGCCCGTGGAGGAGCAGAAGAAAGACGATATCTTCGGCTTTATGAAGGGCAAGATTAAGATTCTCGGCGACATCGAGAGTCCCATTCCCGCTAGCGAGTGGCGTCGGCTGAAGTGATCGTTGTCGACACCTGTGTTGTTGTATGGCTTTCAACGGAGCCGTCCAAGCTTTCGCAAATAGCGGTAGAGGCAATTGCGAGTGCCGCCGAGGAGCGCGACGGGGTAGCGATCTCGGGCGTTACCCTGTACGAGCTGGCATGGCTGATCCGGAATCAGCGGATCGCCGTCGCTATGTCGCTGAACGCATTTCTGGCGCGGATCGAGACACGATTCAAAGTACTGCCGGTAAGCCCGGCCATTGCCCGACTGGCGGTCGAACTGCCGGACAGCTACCCCGGCGACCCGATGGATCGCATGATAGGAGCGACGGCGCTGGCGTTTGGCGTCGCACTGGTCACGCCCGATCGGGTGATCCGCAGGTCGAAGGCTGTGCCGGTGGTTTGGTGAGCTTCTGCGCAAGCTCACAGGGCGGCGGCCGAGACTATGCATCTTCGGCTTCGGTATGATCCTATGAGAATGTGGTTCCGATGGAAGACGGGGATTAGGCTTGGGTGGTGTTTGGTGGGCGTAGGCATTTTACCTTTGCTTATCCAGTTAGGCTGGAATCACTCTCACAAGCTAACAGCGCTATTGGCTCCTGTCGATTTGACGAAAGACTTTACATCGCAAACCTTCAAGACAGATCTGAATGAGATTTACCAGATTGATATCTATTCTCTGGCCCGGAAGCATTCGCCATTGAACGTCGATTGGAAAGTGATCGATACAGCAGGAATTGTTATAGCTGGGGCAACATACAGGGAGCAGCAGGTTGGCGGAAGCAGAATAAGGATCGGTGAGTACAGAGCAACGCGCGGGCTTCGCCAAAAGCTTGTTCTGCAGAACAGGGGTGGCGCTCAAAGCGGAGTCTCATCATCGGTTGTTCAAGTCTGGTTGCCGGAAAGAGCGTTGGAATCTGCCCAGATCGATAGCCTGCTTGTTGTCGGCTGGGCCGTCCTACTGATGGGGTGCGGGATCGCAGTGGTAGTCATCACAGCACTTCTACGGTCTGAAGAAAGAGAAGTCAGAGAATCGTAAAGGTGTCGGTACCCCTTGGAGCGACGGCTCTGGCCCATAAGGCGCCGCTGATCACGCGGGACTAGGCGAATCGAAGGTCGTCCCGGTTGTGTGGTGAGTTTCCGCGCGAGCTCGCAGAGCGGCGGCCGAGACTAGGGCGCAGAGTTGCGTTTACAGCAAGTCTTTCAACGTGACCGTGTGCTCATGCGAAGCGCCGTCCCGGCTTACGGTAAGGCGAAGAACCGTGCCCGCCGGTTGCGTGAACAAGGGGTCGTTCGGGTCGTCTTTGGGAGTTTGGCCGTTGATGGCCGTGATGCTGTCGCCAGCCTTGAGGCCGGCTTGCTCGGCCGGGCTGCCGGGCAGCACGGTCATGACGCGGTCCACGCCGTCACCCCAGTCCAGGATCAGGCCCGCGCGGTTGAAAACGTCAGGGGTGTCCGAGTTTTTGTTCCGCTCGAGATACATGACCCCGCGCATGCAATCGACGGTCAGGGTGAAGCGCCTCAGGACGCTCTGGCCGATGTTGCCTGCGTCGGGGTAGGGGCCGTCCGGCTGGGTTTGAAGCCGAAATATCGGATTCGCAAGGGCGAGGCCGCCGATCCGCAACGTATGCAGACGCGCGACCCAGGCCTCCGGCGACGGGCCGCCGAACCCCTTGCCGTTGTAGCCGCGATAGTGAGCGCTGAGGGCACGGACCAGGCCGTGTTGCTGGACGAAGCTGGAGTTCAGGAAAGAACCGGACTGGTTGCCGGAGTCGAGAAGGAACACGCCGGGAATACCGTCCGCCTCAGCCCGGAACTCCGCGCCGTTGCCGCTTTTCAGCAAGATCAGCGGCACGGGCGTCCCCGCGCCGGTCGAGTGGAAGCTGGGGCCGTTGAAAAACGTAATTCGGTTGTGCTCGAAGTCGAGGCGGACGGCAAAGCGCCGCATCAGCTCCCAGCCGACCAGCAGTTGCGGGGCGCCGGAATCAGACGGGATGTCGAGCACGTCAAAAGTCTGATCGCGGACGGTAAGAGCGCCGATGGTCAGGGTATCCACGTGCGCCAGGTGCACCGTGATGGCGCCGCCGATCGCGCCGAAGTGCACGGGCTGGGTCTGCACTTTGAGGCCGAGCCGCTTGGCAAACGCTGCGCTGAGGATGTTTCGGGCGCCCGTGTCGAACACGGTCGGGAACGGGCCTTGGCCGTTGATCTTCGCCTGGATAATCACGCCGTCCTTGGACGGAACGGTGACCTCGCCCGAGGCGGGCATGGTGTAGTCGGTCGCGAAGGGGGGCTGGAAGTCGGCCTGGTTGACTGTGGGCAGCAGGGTCAGCTTGGTTGTGGTGAACACGGGCCCATTCCCCAGCTGCTTGCGGAAGGGCAGCAGAAGGCCGCCCTTTACCCGGCGGTAATCGCTGAGGTACGTTGTTTGGTTCGGGCTGGCGATGCGCTCGATAAGATGGCTGCGGCGATCAACCCAAAGCGTAAATCCATTCCCACCGGGTACTTTGAACCGCAGGAGGTCATAGGTGACTCCATCGGTCGTGATCGGCTGCAGCAGGGAAACCGCCGCGCCGCCGGAATTCGCGCGCCACCAGCCGTTGCTGCTGATGTATAAATCGTCTACCTCGCCCGGGTCTTTCGCGCCGAACCGCAGCTGTACATTGCCGGCATCATCCTGTAACCAGTCTTGAACGGGGCGCGTTGCGTCGCTCTCTTTAAAGAAATCCGGAACCTGGCCGCGGTCCACATTGGCCCCGGTGCGGAGATCCTGCGTGTACTGGAAGGTTCCGGACTTGCCTCCGAAGACCAGCGTGCCGGTCGCCAGGAGCTCAGCCGCGCGGTTCCAGGCGCTGCCGCCGGTCGCTTCGCGAACCTGGGTGAGGATCTCTTGCGTGGTCTGCGGCGATTGCGCGTTTGCGAGCGAGGTGCCGGAGAGCAAGGTCGTGAGCATGAAAGCCTGAACGGCGCGCCAGAGCATGGTCGTGGACCATGATACGCGGCAGCCGTCATTTATCCGGGACGAAGTACATGGAGTCGCCGATCAGGAAGACGTTGTCGTCCGGGTAGGGCAGCAGCAGCGACTGCCGCACGACCTTTCCGTTGGCGTAGTCGAGCTCAATGGTGTAAGGGCCGGTTTGGTAGCGGCCGCTGAGGGCGGAGGACCCGTATGCGGCGAAGTTGGCGCCGGAAGCGCCGGTGCTGCCCTGGATGGAGAAGGTCCCGTCCGGGCGCAGCGAAAGGATGTGTTGGGAGAGCGTGACGGTGGTGAGCAGGCCGCCGCCGGCGCTGGTTTTCCAGCGGCCGCTCAGGGCGCCGGGCGCGCGGCGGACGCGATTGCTGATCTGGCCGTCGATCTTGAGGCCGCTGCCTTCGCGCGCGAAGGTGTGCGGCTTTTCGCCAGCGATCACGAGCGTGCTGCCGGAGATGGAGTACTGCTTACACTGGCCGCCTTTGAAGCTGCCGGGGCAGTTGACCGCGGACGGGTCCATGCCGCTGGGCAGCCCTTCATACAGGTAGCCGTTGGGAAAGAAGCGGTAGAAGGTCCATACCATGTGCTGCGAGAGGGTGAAGTTGGGGCCAGGCACGAGGGTGTTGCGGAAGGCGCCGAACCAGTCGTAGAGGTCCTGACCGTTGGGGGCTGCCGCGGGGCTCTGCGGAGTTTGAGAGGGAACGGCGGTCGCCGTGTCTGCCGTGCTTTGTGGGGGGCGGGTCTGGGC
>CAXTRW010000173.1:0-6698 GCA_964246765.1 uncultured Acidobacteriaceae bacterium
GTCCTGCACGCCTGCCAGCACCAGCAGCAGCGCGGGTTGTGGGAGTGCTCGTGCGGGCGCGGGCGGCGTGGGCAGCAGCGCCGCGACGCCCTGCGGCGATTCAGTCTCGGTGACGGAAGCGAACAGCGCGGGCGGCAGGGCGAGGAGTTCGGCGGAAGCAGGCAGGGCGTCGAAAGAGGAAAGGTCGCCGTCGCGGAAAAATACGGCGGCCGGTGTGATTCCGCTCCGGAGTGCTTCGGCGAGCAGGTGCGGGCCTTCCACCGCGATCAGTGCGCCGCGGCGGGGGAGCGCGGGCGGAGTGCGTACGGCGGCGCGCAGGGTCTTGACCCAGCGGTTTGCCGGACTCTGTACAATGCGGATACGTGCCTGGAGTTCGGGGCGCATCGGAGCGATTGTAGCGGCTTGTTCGCCGCGCGCTCCGCTCACTTTCCAGAGGAATTGCGGAGTGTCTGTGTCGGCAGAGATTTTGCGCATGCATCCGGATGAGCCGGAAGCGGATCGCGTGCGGTACGTAGTGCGGTGCCTGGAAAGCGGGCAGGTCGTAGGCATGCCTACCGACACCTTCTACGGCCTCGCCGTGGACCCCGTGAACCTGCGCGCGGTGGAAAGCATTTACGAGATCAAGACCCGCATGAAGAACAAGCCCTTGTCGCTGCTGATCGCGAACGTGGCGCAGGCCTACGAGCTGGCGCGCGAGGTGGGGGCGAACTTCGATAAGCTGGCGGAGAAGTTTTGGCCGGGCCCTCTGACCGTGATCGTTCGGGCCAGCTCGCGTCTGCCGCTGCGCTCGACCGCGAACACGGGCAATGTGGCTTTGCGCATCCCCGACGCGGCGATTCCGCGCGCGGTGGTGGAGCGGTTCGGGCTGCCCATCACCGCGACCAGCGCCAACCTGCGCAACGCGCCCGAGTGTACCTATGCAAACTGCGTGCGCGACCAGATCGGGGATCGGATTCCGCTGATCGTGGATGGCGGGCCCACCGGCCGCGCCCTGCCGACCACCATCGTGGACCTGTCGCGGGGGGACGGGAACTGGCAAATCCTACGCGAAGGGGCGATCCCGACCTACAATATCGCGCTGGCGCTGGGGCGATAAGATCGAGGGATGAGCTCGCTGCCCGAAGTTATGGTGCGTACCCCTCGCGCCAAGCGAAAATGCTCGGTGTGGGTGCGGGTCGCGGCGGTGGCGGCGGTGCTGGCCTGGGTGGCGCATGTGCACGACCGGATTCGCTGGTACGCGACCCACGACCAAGCGCAGCCCGCGGATGCGATCGCGATTTTCGGGGCGGCCGAATACGATGGGCGGCCCTCCCCGGTGCTGCGGGCGCGACTGATGCACGGGCTGCGGTTGTACCAGGAAAAACTGGCGCCGCTGGTCATCACTCTGGGCGGCGGTGAAGGCGGCGAGGCCCATTCCGAGGGCGGCGTGGGCGAGGACTTCCTGCTGGCGCGCGGGGTGCCGGAGCGGGCCATCATCGCGGAAACCCGGAGCCGCGACACCCGGGAGTCGGCGGCGCGTTTAGCCGAGATCGCGCGCGCCAACGGGCTCCATCGCATTCTGGCGGTCAGCGACGGCACCCACCTTTTCCGGATTTGCGCACTGTGCCGCAGCGCGGGGCTCACCGTGTATACCTCGCCGCGGCCGGAGACTGTGCCGCTTTCCCGGTGGGAGCGGGCGCGCCGGGTAGGGCATGAGGTGCTCAGCTACACGGCCTGGCGATTGGGCATCTTGCGGTAGCGGCCCGCGCCGGGGCGCCGTGATTTACAATCGTTCAGCGGCCACGGCTGCTGTTCGCGCGCGGCTCGCTCGCCGGGGCTGCGCGAGTTTCCGCGAGAGGGTACACAAGAGTGCAACGCATTGCAGGACTTGCCGCCGGGCTGCTGCTGGTGGCAGCCGCCACCGGGTGTGGCAACAAGTATCGCCCCGTTATCAATCCCGTAAATCCGACCGGCCCCGCCGGAACCCCCGCCGGCGGCTATGCCCTGGTGCTGTCGCAGCCTCAGTTGCGCGCCGCCCAGTCCGCGGCCAACCCGTGTCCCGCGCCGCTTTCCACCACCGCCGCCGGGGGCACCGTGGTGTACGCCCAGCCGTCGGTGGCCACGGTGATCGACTTCTCGGGCGACAGTGTGCTGGCCCAGGCCACTCTCGGGTACGGCTCCCTCACCTCGGCCATCGCTCCCGACTCGAACGAGGTCTACAGCCTGAACTGCGACGGAACCCTCAGCGGCGTGCCGCTGACCACCACCCTGCAGAGCAACAACGTCACCACGACGACCTTGTTTTCCTCAACCGGCGCCGCCGGGCTCACCAAGCCGCTGCAAAGCAACATGGTGGTGCAAAACTCGGCGATCTACGTGGTGAACCAGAACCGGACGCTCACGCAAAACGGCGTCGCGTTCGGCAGCGTGGGCGCCCTCAACGCAGGTGCCGTCGGTGCTGCAGGAAATCGCGGTCGCGCCGGCGGTGGTTGCCCTGGCCGCCGCGCCCACCTCGCAGCGCGTGTACGCCGTCAGCCAGGGCGCCACCGGCAGCGGCGCGGCCTGGGGCGCGTGCGCCACCCCGGCGTCCGTGACGGCGAATGGCGAGGCGGACGGCATCGACACCACCACCAACGCGGTGACCAGCCGGATTCCCGTGGGCATTTGTCCAGTATTCGGCCTGACCACGCCCGACGGTCTGCGCACGTTCGTGCTGAACCGCGGCTCGGGCACCGTAACCGTCATCAACGCCCAGCAGAACTCGCTCGACACCGCCTTCAGCCCCACGGGGACAATCCCGGTGGGCGCGGGCCCAGTGTATGCCGCGTATTTCCCGCAGCGGGCGCTGCTGGTGACGGCCAACTACGACTCGGGCACGGTGAGCTTCATCAATGTGCCGATCGATCAGTACGGCAATGACGCCCCGGGGTTCGGAACGGTGATCAAGACCGTGTCGGTCGGCTCCTACCCGGCGGCTTTGTCGATCCTGGGCGACGGCAGCCGGGTGTATGTGGCGCTGCAGGGCGACCCTGCGACGCCGACCTCCACGGGTGCGATCGCGGTGGTCAACGCGACCAGCTTCAACCTCCAAAACACGATCCCCGTCCCGGGGCACCCGCGGTCCATCGCGTCCACTTACAACAATCCGGTAGGCAAGGTGTACGTGGTCGCGCCCGACAGCCAGCTGCTGACCATTCTGCGCACCGACACCGATACCATCTCGGCGCAGGTGCAGATCCAAGGCTGCGGAGTCGATGTCCACACCAACTACCAATACGCCGGGCAGAGCAATATCGCTGGGACGTCGGTGGCGGCGGACACAATCGTGAACATGAGCGACTCGCCGGGCTCGGGCGCGCCGACAACCCCGTTTGTTTGCCAGTAAAGACACGGCTGGATAAGCTCCTGGTCGAGCGGGGGCTGGTTGCCACGCGAGAGCGGGCGCAGGCCCTTCTGCTCGCGGGCCGGGTGCTGGTCGAGGAGCAGAAGCAAACCAAGCCGGGCCTCGCCGTCCATCCCGACGCGGCGTTGCGGGTGCTGGGCGACGAGCCCCGGTACGTAAGCCGGGGCGGCCTGAAGCTCGAAGGCGCCCTGCAGCACTGGAACATCGACCTCGCAGGGCGTCGCTGCCTGGACGTCGGCGCCTCCACCGGCGGGTTTACCGATTGCATGCTGCTCCACGGCGCACAGAGCGTGCTCGCCGTCGATACAGGCTGGGGCCAGATCGCGCAGTCTCTACGAACCGACCCGCGGGTTACCTTGATGGAGCGCACCAACGCGCGGCTGCTCGAGCCCGGCTCGCTGCCGGCCGCACTTTCCTTTCTCGCCATGGATGTTGCCTTCATCTCGGCCACGCTGGTGTTGCCTGCCGTTCTGGCCGCGGCCCCAGCCCTGCGCGAGGCCGTGGTGCTGGTCAAGCCGCAGTTCGAGGCCGGGCGTGAGTGGGTCGGCAAGGGCGGCATCGTGCGCGACCCCGCGGCGCACGATCTGGCGCGCGAGCGGGTGCGGGCCTGCGTTCTCGGGCTGGGCGCCCGCGATGTGGCGCTGCGCGAGTCGCCCATCACCGGCGCCGAGGGCAACCGGGAGTTTCTGCTCTATGCGCGATGGGCTCCGGTAGACTGAAGCCCTATGCGCGCAATCGCCATCGTTTCAAAGCCGGACAAGCCGGAGCTGCGGGGGATCCTGGAAGAGCTGGTGCGATGGTTGCGCGAGCACGGGTTCGAGCCCGTACTGGACGGCGTCAGCGGGACCTACACCGATGCAGCGCCCGCGGTTCCGCGCGAGCGCATGGGCGAGTGGGACCCCGCGCTGGTCGTGGTTCTGGGCGGGGACGGGACCCTTCTGGCGGCCTCGCGGGTGTTTGCGCGTCTGGGCACGCCCATCCTGAGCGTGAACCTGGGCTCGCTCGGTTTCCTGACCGAAGTCCGGCTGGGTGAGCTGTATGCGACACTCGAAGCTTGGTGCGAGAATTGCGGTTCGATCGAGTCGCGCGCGATGCTGCATGCGGAACTGTGGCGCGACGGCGGTATGATCTTTGATCACGAAGCGCTCAATGACGCGGTGATCAGCAAGGGAACGATCGCGCGGATGGGGCAGTTCAGCGTGTCTGTTGATGGCCATCCGGCGGCGGAGTACCGTGCGGACGGCGTCATTATCGCGACCCCGACAGGTTCGACCGCCTACTCGCTTTCGGCCAACGGCCCGGTGCTGGACCCTTCCGTCGACGCGCATATCATCACGCCCGTGTGCCCGCACCTGCTGACCATGCGCCCCCTGGTGGTGCGCGGGGACGCGCATCTGCGGGTGCGCGTGGTCGAGGGTGCGGACCCTACCTACCTGACCGTGGACGGCCAGGAGTCGCAGCCCCTGCGGGCCGGGGATGAGCTGCTGTGCCGGCGCTCGGAGTTCAAGGTGCGGCTGCTGCGGGTCGGCTCGGGGTCGTTTTACGACGTGCTGCGGACGAAGCTGAAGTGGGGGGAGCGGTAGAGGCGACCGGCAGCCTTTCCGAGCTTTGGGTGGAACTTCCCGCCCAGCCCTGCTAGGCTCTGAAGCCATGCGGATCACCGTCGAAATCCCCGATGAGTTTCTTCCTTCCCTTATCCCTAAGGGCCGTGACGCCGCCCGGCTGCTTTTGGAGGAGTCCGTGGCCGGGGCCTACCGGGAGCGGCGTCTGACCATGGACCAGGTGCGGCGGCTTCTCGGCTTCGGCACCCGGATGGAGGCCGATGTTTTTCTCCAGCGGCACGAGGTGTACGACTACACGGTTGAGGATCTCGATAAGGACCTGGCAACTCTTAACCGGCTGGCGGACCGGACTGCGGTTTAGCCCTCGTGCTCGTTGTCGCTGACACAAGTCCTCTCAGCTATCTTGTTCGCCTGGGCCAGGTTGAGCTGCTGCGGGAGACGTATGGCCGGGTTCTCGCACCCCATGCGGTGCTTGTCGAACTGCGGCATCCCGCAGCGCCGGCGGTCGTGCGGGCATGGGCAGAAGCTCCTTCGCGATGGCTCGAAATTGCCGAGGTCCGGCACATGGACCCGACCTTGCCCGCGGAGTTGGGTGCCGGCGAGCGGGAGGCCATCAGCTTGGGCTTGAAGATCGGGGCCGATGTGCTGCTGATCGATGAACGAGCAGGCCGGGAAGCGGCGGAAGCGCGGCAGATCGCGGTGGCGGGTACGCTCGCTGTCTTGCTTCAGGCTGGCCTGCGGGGCCGCCTGGATTTCCCTGAAGCGCTCGAAGAACTCCGCCGCTATGGATTCCGCGCCTCTCGACCCTTGATCACGACCATGCTCCATCGCTACCAGCAGGCCCGAAAGTCAAAGCCGTAAGCACGGAGTCGGTTCCGGAAGTGAGTACTTGCGATGAGGCGGTGAGTAGTATGAGACCTCTCTATGGCTACGGGTGCACAAAGCGCACGGTGCGGAGGAAGTCGTAGTTGCCGGAGGGCACGAGGGCAAGCGGGGTGAGGCGCTTGTTTTCCACCGCGACCGTGTCCAAATACCAAAGGTTGAGCACGGGTAAGTCCACGGCGAGCTGGGCCTGCGCGGCGCGGTAATCCCGGATTTGCGCGGCGCGGTCGGGGTTGGCTTCGGCGTCGGCCAGGAGCGCATCGACGCGGGAGTTGGAATAAAAGCCGCGATTTGCCCCGTGCGGCGGCGTACTCGCGGAACTGTAGGCATAGGTGAGGATTTCGGGGGCTTCGTTGCCGCCTATCCAGCGGGATGGGGCCATGGCGAAGGCGCCCTTGGTGATGTCGGCGTAAAAGGTCGCGAACTCGTAGGACCGCACGTCCAGCGCGATGCCGATGCGGGCGAGCTGGGCCTGGATTACGGCGCAGAGCAGGCGGCTGGACTCGTCGGTGGAGCTCTTCATCGCGAGGTGGAAGCGCACGCCGTCCGGCCCCCTTCGGTAGCCCGCGGCGTCGAGCAGCGCGTCGGCGGCTGCCGGGTCAAAGCGCGGCTGGGGCGCGTCGTTGAGGAAAGCCCAGTGCTCGGGGGGCAGCACGTTGCTGGCCAGGCGGGCGCGGCCGTCGAGCAGGGTGCGGATCATGAGCCGCCGGTCGATCGCCTCGGCGATTGCGGTGCGGACTTGGTCGGAGCGCAGGTGGGGGTCGCGCAGGTTGAAAACGATGTAGTTGACCACCGTGCCGGGGGCGCTTTCAACGCGTAGGTGCGGATCGCGGGCGAGGGCGGGCAGCACGTCGGTGGGCAGGGCGTTGATC
>CAXTRW010000174.1:0-6669 GCA_964246765.1 uncultured Acidobacteriaceae bacterium
GTACAAAGCCATCGCGTAATCGTCCCAGCTGTACTCGAGCGAGGTCGCGGCGCCGGCCTTGCCGTCGGCGTAGGGCGGGCTGGGATTGCCGGGCGGGATGAAATCCGAAATCCAGCCGTCCTTCATGTACTCGGCCAAGTAGGCTCGGGGACCCTTGGGGTCGGTGGCGTTCTTGAGCAGGTACGGGTAAGCCGCGGCCCAATCGAAGCTGAGGCCGCGTTCCCAGTCGCCCAGGTACATAAACACGGCGTTGTCTCCATGGAACGAGTTCGGCATGTAGCCGGACTCGCGCGCCTGGTCCAGCGTGGAGCGCAGAATGTCCTCCTTGACCTTGGGCTCGATCAGGGTCAGCAGCACGATCTGGTTCCGACCCGTATCCCAGAACGGCACCTCGCCATAGCGGTCATAGGCCGCGGTCTCGAGCTTGCCGTCGCGGGTGGTGAACTGCTCGCCTTTTTGGGCGACCAGCCGCGGGCTCGCAAACGAGTGCATCAGGCAGGAGTAGAACAGCATCTTCTGCTTTTCCGAGCCGCCCTCCACCTCGATCCGGTCGAGCTTCGCGGCCCAGAGGTCCTCAGCCTGGCGATGCACGCGGTCGAAGTCCCAGCCCGGGTCTTCGGCCTTGAGCCGTTGCTCGGCTTCGTCGTAGGTAGCCCCGTGCGCGATTTTGACCAGCACCTGCTCGCCGGCGGTGGTGGTGTAGTCGAGGTAAGCGCCGGCGTAGGACCCGGTCATCGCGGTCTGGTTCGGCTCCACGTCCTTGTCGCCGATCTGGAAGCGGCCGCCGGCGCTGCGCGGCGGTATCTGCTTGAAGGTCCCAAAGGAGCTGAACGGCTTGGAGAACTCGGCAACGAAGTACGTGGCCGCCCCGCCCCGCCCGCGGCTGAAGTGACCGCGCACGGTGTTGTTCCCCACCACTTCAACGCTGCCGCCCACGGTGCCGAGGTCGAGCAGATGTGGGCGTGTGTGCTGGCCGGGTAGGTCATGCGGTACAGGCCGGTCCAGGTGGTCGCGGTCAGCTCGACACCGGTTTTGAAGCTGTCGAGGTAGACCGAGTAGTAACCGGGCCCGGAGTGCTCGCGGGCTTTGTCGTAGACCGACTCAGGGCGCTGCGGCGGAGGCGTCCAGTCGCCCACCACCGGCATCAGCGTCGGGGCGCCTTCGCCGCTCGAGAACCCTACCATCGTTGCATTCGGGTAGTAGTAGGACGCTGGTATGCCGCCCGGGTAGGTGAGCGGAACGTTCGCGTTGATGGGCGCGAGGTCGGTCGAGCTGTGGGGCAGCGTCGCGCCCGGCGAGGTGAGGCCGGAGTACAGCTGCTCGCCGGCCGGGGGCGCGTTGCCGATGAGTTTCTGGTCGTCGAGCGGGGCCGTGCCGACCAGGCCATTGGCATAGTCGATCGGACGCTTCGCTGCGCTTTGCGCGAGCACAGCGGACGCAAACATGGCCAGAAGCGGGAAGGCGGCGAGGGAGCGGCGGCTTCGGAACAAGGGGCGAACCTCCTAAGTGGGCGTGTAAGGAACAGCCTACGTCTCAAAAGTGACTGGTGCAGTGCGGGTCTCCAAAAAGCGCTCGAAGCTGCGCACGCGTCCCGAGCCGGCCGGTACGTCTCTTCGTTCGCTGAAATCGTTTTCATCCTTTGCAACACCGCAGTCTAGTTACCTCGATCTTTGTTTGTCAAAGCGTTTTCCTCTTCGAGGACGCCGTCCACCGTCCGGACCGGCACCGACCTTTTCTCCTTGACGCTCTACATGTGTGCGTGCTCTTATGTAGAACGTCATCTGTAGAACGTCACGGAGAGAAGGCATGCCCGGGGAAAAGTCCGATCTGCTGCAGGGCACGCTCGACATGCTCATTTTAAAGACCGTCGCTCTCGGGCCGGTGCACGGCTACGGCGTCTCGCAGCGCATCCGCGAGGTGTCGCGCGACGTGCTCCAGGTGCAGCAAGGCTCGCTTTATCCGGCGCTGCACCGGCTCGAGAAACGAGGCTGGCTCAAAGCGGAGTGGGGTACCTCCGAGAATGGGCGCGAGGCGAAGTTCTACCGGCTTTCCGCGCGGGGGCGCAAGCAGCTCGTAACGGAAGAGGCGACATGGAACCGCCTGGCGGAGGCCGTTTTCCTTGTCCTGCGGACCACCTGATTCGGGCGCGTCTCAGGCCGACTTAGAGGTCATGAGCTTGGGGGAACTGCGATGCAGTGGCTGAAAGCGAAACTCGGACGCAAAGAGCGGTTGCAGCAGGAGCTCGATCGCGAGATCGGCTTCCACCTGGAAGAGCAAACACGGGCCAATCTGGCCGCCGGTATGACGCCCGAGGAGGCGCACCGTAAGGCGCTCATCGCGTTCGGCGCGGGCAGCCAGGTGCGACAGCACCTGCGAGAGGTGCACACGTTTCTGCCCAGGGACGCAGCCCTGTCCGCCGCGCGAGCCGCCGTCCGCTTTTTCCGCCGGTCGCCGTCTTTTTCGCTCGCAGTCATCCTGATTCTGGGGCTCGGCATCGGCGCGAACACGGCGGTGTTTTCGGCTATCGACGCGGTGCTGCTGCGACCGCTCGCTTTTCCCGAGGGCGACCGGCTCGTCGCGCTCGCGCAGCGTGACGCGAAGAGCAAAGACCCGGAAAGCACGGTTGCGCCGCCGCGCCTGGAAGAATGGAACAAGCTGAGCCGCAGCTTCACTGCGATCACCGGCTACTACACGCAGGACACTTCGGAAATCTCCGGGGCGCTTCCGGAGCGGCTCCAGGAGGCGCTGGTCGCGCCGCGCTTTCTCGACGTTTGGGGCGTCGCACCCGCGCTGGGCCGGTCGTTTACGGAGGAAGAAGAGCGCTTCGGCGGCCCCGCGGCTGTGCTCATCAGCGACCGGCTGTGGCGCAGGAAATTCGGCGCGGCGTCCAGTCTGGGCGGCAAGCGCCTAAAGGCCGGAGATCAGTCCTACGCCATCGTAGGCGTCATGCCCGCGTCCTTCGCATTTCCAGCCAGGGACGTGGACATTTGGGCGCCGATCCCGGTGGACGCGCCCTATGCGCAAAGCCGCGAGTCCACCTGGTACATCGCCACGGGCCGCCTGAAGCCGGGCGTCACGCTTGCGCAGGCGCGCGCCGACCTGGCCACCGTGCAGGCGCAACTCGGGCGGCAGTACCCCAAGACCGATCGCGACCTCCGCGTAACGCTCAAGCCGCTTAAGTCCGTGGTCCTGGGCGAGTCAGGCAGCTCGCTGTGGCTCCTTTATGCCTCGGTAACACTGCTGCTGGTCATCGCCTGCTCCAACATCGCGACCTTGCTGCTCGCGCGCACGGGCGAGCGCGAACATGAAATCTCGCTCCGCTTCGCGCTTGGCGCGTCGCGCGGGGCGGTGTTCACGCAGCTGCTGAGCGAGGCAGGCGCGCTGGCGCTCGCCGGCGCCTGCTTCGGGCTCATCGTCGCGGCGAGCTCTGTGCACCTGCTCCACTCGCTTGCCAAATCGCTGCCGCGTGTCGAGGAAATCACCCTGAGCCCGCGCATCCTGCTCTATACGCTCGCCTGCGGGCTTGCAACAACGCTGGGGTGCGGACTGCTGCCCGCCCTGCGCGGCACCCGCGGCGAGCTGGCCCGCTCGCTCGCCCTGGGCAGCCGAACGCAGGCCGGCTCCCGCAGCGGCATCCAGTGGGTGCTGGTCACCTCGCAGATCGCCCTCGCGGTCACGCTGCTGGTCATCGCCGGACTGTTGGTGCGCTCCTTTGACCAGCTTGGCCGGGCCAGCCTCGGCTTCGATCCGAGCGGGGTGCTCACGCTCCAGATCAGCGGCGGTTGGGGCGAAACGGCGGACATGGGGCGCCTGACGCAGAGGATCGACCGCACCCTCGACAGGCTGCGCGCCCTGCCTGGGGTGGAAGCAGCCGCTACCGCTATGGCGCTGCCCGGCGTGGGCGGCGAGTACCATTAAATTGGAAGCTGCTGGACGGCCCGCAGGACCCGAACCGCGCTGTGCTCGCCGATGCGCGCGTGGTCTCGCCGGGCTACTTCGCCGCCGTCGGCATTCCGCTGCTCGCGGGCGAAGCTTGCAAGCGAGCGGAAACCTTCAACACGGTGGTGGTGAACCGCAGCTTCGCCCGCGCTTACCTTGGCGGCAACAGCCCTGTCGGGCGCCATTTACAAAGCGCTGCCGGACACTCCTCAGATCACGCGAATACGATCCTCGGCGTTGTGGCCGATGCGCGCGAGCAGGGCGCAGCGCACCGGCCCGTGCCGACCGTGTACTGGTGCGCGAGCGCGCCGATGCCCACGCCGTACTTCCTCCTGCGTGTGCACGGGCAGCCTATGGCCATGGCGGAAACGCTGCGCCAGGCCATTGCAAAGATCGAGCCGGGCCGGTCCGTCTATGGGGTCACAACACTTCAGGAGCACCTGGACGACACGCAGGAGGAGAACCGCCTGCGAACGGCCCTGCTCACGCTCTTCGCTGCGACTGCAATCACGCTCGCCTGCGTTGGGCTGTACGGCGTCCTCAGCTACGTCGGCAGCACCCGGCAGCGCGAACTGGCCCTGCGGCTCGCGCTCGGCGCCTCACGATGGCAAGTAGCGCGCCGGCTGCTCGATCGAGCGCTGCTCGCCGCCGCCGCGGGCTCGGGCCTGGGTGTGCTTGTGGGTTGGATCGCCGGCCACCTGGTCGCCGGCACGCTATATGGCGTTTCCGTCCATGACCCCGCAACGTACGCCTGCACCACTCTGCTGATGGCCGCCGTCACCGTGCTCGCCACAGCTGCCCCCGCGCTGCGCGCCGCGCGGCTTAACCCGGTTGAGGCGCTCCGCGAGCAATAACAACACAGACGAGCTTCCGCCGTGTGCACTTCGCAGCGATCGGAGGACGATTTCGCCCGGAAGTTTTAGGTGGGGTGGACGAGCCGGCGCCCTTGAGCGGGTCGCTGACCAGATGAGCCGTCACGTGAGCGTGTCGGCAATCGTGCACAAGCGCGTGGATTGAAACGCCAGCCGTTGCGCGGAGCAAAACCGTAACCGCAACAGAACAGCCGCGACAGCAATCACCACGATGTCGGAGGATTCAGAGGAGAACGAGCAATTTCATGCAAACCATGAATTCACTCGCAACGGCATGGTGGACGCGGAAGGAATCGAACCTTCAACCTGTCGATTAAGAGTCGAATGCTCTGCCAGTTGAGCTACGCGTCCGTCACAGGCGCCGGGGCGGCGCGCGAGCTGAGCTTTACCCAGCAAACAGAGTGTACCACGCAGGCCCGCCGGCTCCTCACCGCTCTAAGCCGGAGCGGCAAAAGCCGACGGCAAGGCCTCGGGCAGCTCGCGCAGGTGCGTCAGCACCCGCTCCGCGCCGGCCGCCAGCAAACGTTCCCCGTGCCCCGGGCCGCAGTGGCTGCCGCCGGTAAAGCCCCACACCCGCATACCCGCTGCGCGTGCGCCGCGCACACCTGGCTCGCTGTCCTCGATCACCAGGCATCGCTGCACCGGCGTCCGCATCCAGCCCGCCGCAAAGACGAACACGTCCGGCGAAGGCTTGCCCGCGGCCACCGAGTGCACGCTCACTATGTCGGGCGCGAACAAACCATGCAGCCCCACAAAGCGCAGACCCTGCTCAAGCTTGTGCGGTGCGCTGCTGGACGCGACCACCTTGGGAATACGTATCCCCGGCAGCACCTCGGCCGCGCCTGCGATGGCCTCCAGCTCACTGGCGAACGCGCGGCTTACACGCTGCTTCATCGCGACGTAGTAGGCCTCGGGCACGGGCCGGCCCCAGTCGGCGGCCACCTCGGCCAGGATTTCGCGTTCCGGGCGCCCCGCGAACCGGCGCACCACGTCCGCGGGCGTAATGGGGTAGCCCAGCCGCGTCAGCTCCTCGCTGACCGCCGTGCACACCAGGATTTCGCTGTCGACCAGCACTCCGTCGCAATCGAAGATCAACAGCTCGGGCTCGAAAACGTTCGCTTGGGCAGTGTGGTTCATCTCCGGTATTCTCTCTCACGATGACCGTTTCGCGCTTTTTGCTTTTGCCTGCCCTGCTGTGGCCTGCTCTCGGCGCCTCCACGTACGTGCCCAGCGCGTGGCGGGCGCAGGTGCCCGCTGCCACGCGTGCGCTCCCGAATCCCTTGCCCCAGAGCCCGGCCAACGTACAGGCGGGGCAGCAAACGTATGCTCGACGCTGCGCGGGCTGCCACGCAGAAGACGGCGCAGGGCGCCGCGGCCGCCCCAGCCTGCGCACCGCGCGCATCCGAGGGGAAACCGACGGCGAGATCTTCTGGATCCTGTGGAACGGCAGCAAGGGGCACGGCATGCCTGCCTGGCGGCAACTGGGCGACCCTGCCCTTTGGCAGTTGGTCGAGTACATCCGCTCTATGCCGCCCGCGCCCGAGTAGATCGGGTATTCGGAGCAGTGGCCCAAAGTGCAGTGGGAGTCCTGTTGCGCTACGGCGCTGCGAACGGGCGATTAACCAACGCTGCGGAAGTACGGTGTCGCGGTATTAGAGGCGACCCGATCGAGCTTCCGAAGCAGCGTTTCGCCGCAAATTGTTCCACGTGGAACAATGGCGAAAATGGCTGTCTACAGTCTTTCTACGGTGCTAACTTACTCAAGCCAGAGTGTTTAGGCTTTCTCAATCAGGTTGGCACAGGATTAGCTGAGAATGTGATAGCTGGGGGGGAGTGCTAAGTTAGAAACCAAGGCGCA
>CAXTRW010000175.1:0-6588 GCA_964246765.1 uncultured Acidobacteriaceae bacterium
GGGTGGGATGGTGGCTGCCTTAGCTTCGATGGTATCAGTTGGTGACTGGAGCAACACGGGCCGGGAGGGGGCGGTTTGACGCGGGAGCGGCTCAACTTTCATCGATGTGTCCTCATGGATGGACAAAGCTGGCCGACAAAGTGTTTTGGCGGGTGAGTAAACAGAATGCGACTTCACAGGAGGAAATTTGACTGGGCTGGCTTAACTCAAGGCCCAGAAGATGCGGCAGCGCGAGACAATGACTAATGTGCATTCTTGCCCAGCAAAACGCGGTAGCAGAACCTCTCTCTGTTTTTGGATCTCGCAACGGATACAGTACTCAAATTGGTTTCCTTGTGTCGCAGCTCAACTGGATGCGCGCAGTGGTTCTCTCGCGCTTGCAGAACCTGTCGATTGAAGAACTCGATTGGCTGCCGCATCCGGATGCGAACTCGATAGGTGCTTTGCTGATCCATCTCGCCGCCGCCGATGTGTACTACGGTTTGAACACCTTCGATGGTGTCCCCTGGGGCCGCTTCTCCTATGAAGCTCGCAAGAAGTGGGGTGCGGCGATCAACCTTGGTCAGACTGCGCGAGTCCGCTTTAAAGGCTTTGATCTGCAACATTACCTGTCGCATTTGTCAGAAGCGCGGGAACATACCTTATCGGAGTTGAGCAAGCGGGACGACGAATGGCTCATGACGATTGACCCCTCGTGGAGCTGGGGAGCTACCAATAATTTGTGCAAATGGTTTCATGTATGTGAACACGAGTCTCACCACCTTGGCCAGATTGATCTCATTTTGAAGCAGCTACCAGGGCGGCAGCGTCGCGACAAGCGTAACTTGCACAAAGACCACGCGTCGCGTACCGCACTCGGTTTGGCGTTGCGACGCGCGATTCATCAGGTCTATGACTCAAGCCCATTGGTGTTAAATGACCCTGTTGCCGTGCCGCTGCTGGGGAGCAGGTACGCGAAAATTCTGGCTGACTCCGAAGAAGATTTGTATGAGGACTCGTCCCGGATGATGCGAGCGTGGTTGGTAGCCCGCAGCCGCTTCGCTGAAGATCATCTCGCACGCGCGGTGGAAGGCGGTGTTCGCCAGTATGTCGTTTTGGGAGCTGGTCTCGACACCTTCGGCTTCAGGAATCCGCACGCAGGGCTTGTGGTCTACGAGGTTGACCATCCTGCGACGCAGTCCTGGAAGAAAGAGCTGGCTGAAGCGAGTGGAGTTATGGTCCCGGAGTCCCTTCACTTTGTAGCAGTGGACTTCGAAACGCAGAAGCTCTCCGAACGGCTGGAAGAGGCAGGGCTGGACGCCGATGTGCCGACGGTTTTCGCGATGCTCGGGATGGTTATGTATCTGACCACCGATGCATTCGGAGAGACGCTCAAGTACATTGCTGGCTTTCCAGAGGGGAGTGGTGTGATCTTTGACTACGCCGTGCCGCGCGACATGCTTCCAGCCGAAGAGATCGATGCCCGGGATGAGCTTGCGAGCCGTGTCGAAAGTATCGGCGAACCGTTTCGGCTATTTTTCGCTCCCGGTGAAGTCAGGGGCGTGCTTGGCGCTTTTGAGTCGATAGAGGATGTGGACGATAACGAGCTAAACAGCCTTTATTTTGCAGGCCGAACCGATCGGCTCAACCTCAAAGGGAGGTCCGGGCACATGATCGATGCTTTCCGAGGCTCTTCACTGGTACCGTGAAACGCCGTTAAGGGAAGTTGGCTATGCTGCGCCGACCTAGGCCGCCGTGGAACAGGAGGGCTGACGAGAAGCCGGCTGAGTGGTACGGGTAATTCGTCCATGACGGGTTGATTCCTCCGCGGCGATCGACACTGGGGAAGCGCCTTTGTTGAGGCGCATTCGTGACCTGGTCGCCTGACAAGGTTATCCAAGTTCTTCAAAGTTGGTCGATTTGGTCACATCCTCCCATTCCGCGAACTCCGAACCGAGTGCTTCCAGTTCTTTCTTCACATAACTGAAGGCATCCGGCCCAAGGAGCAGATGTGCCGGCGGATTCGGGACGTTGAGGAAATCCGCAATCACCTTGCCGGCCTTGGCCGGATCGCCCGGCTGCTGGCCGCTTCTTGCTTTGCGAGCCTCACGGATGGGATCAAAGATCGCGTCGTAATCGGGGATTCGCCGTTCCGTGCGAACCATGGATCGCCCTGCCCAGTCGGTGCGGAACATTCCGGGCTCGACGGCGGTGACGAAGATGCCAAGCGGACTGACTTCCTTTGCAAGAGAGGAGGAGATCCCCTCCAGAGCGAACTTGCTGCCGTGGTAGTACGAAAGACCGGGCATCGTCATCAGGCCACCCATGGACGTGATGTTGAGGATGCGGCCTTCGCGCCGCGCGCGCATGTGGGGCAGCACTGCCTTGATCATGGCGACCGCTCCAAAGACGTTCACCTCAAACTGCCGGCGCAGCTCCTCCATCGAACTTTCTTCGAGAGTTCCTTCGTGCCCGTAGCCGGCATTGTTGATCAGCGCATACACCGGGCCGATGTCGCGCTCGATTTCCTCCACCGCGGAGGAAAGCCGGCCCGGATGATCCGTGACGTCCAGGACCTTGGCGAACGAAGAACCCGGCAGGATGGACTCGAATTCGTCGGCAGCCTCCCTTTTCCGCACGGTTCCGACAACTGCGAAGCCGGCATGCAACAGGGCCGTGGCGAAGGCCTTACCCAATCCGCTGCCGGTTCCGGTGACAATGACAACTTTGCTCATACGTTTCCCCCCCTCGCGATACCGCCAGTATCGTTATCAGGTATACGATACCTGCGGTATCGTTAAGGGTGCAACTTTTCTGTGGAGGGAAGCGTGGCGAATCCGGCTGGACGGCCTCGGAGCGAGGCTGCTCGCAAAGCCATCCTGAGCGCCGCTCTGCGTCTCGTGACTGAACGCGGCTTTCGGGCCGTGACTGTGAATGAGATTGCAGCAGCCGCCGGGGTGGGAAAGATGACGCTATACCGTCACTGGCCAAACAAGGCCGCCGTCGTCATGGATTCGCTGCTGGCGCTGCTCGGAAGCGAGACGGCTTTTCCAAGAGCGAAGAGCGCGTTGGAGAGCCTGCGTCTTCAACTCGATCTGCAGGTCGCCTTTTTCCGCAGTCAAAAGGGAACCCTGATTCGATCGCTGATTGCGGAGGCGCAATCCGACACGGAGCTGGCGATCGCCTTTCGCGAACGCTGGCTCGAACCGCGGCGCGAAGGAGTCCGGCAAACAGTGCTGCGGGCGATCTCCGAAGGCTCGCTCCGGGAGGACCTCGACATGGAAACGGCTATCGATCTTCTTTACGGGCCGCTGTACTACCGGCTTCTGCTGGGTGCGGGCGCGCTCGATGAGCACTTCACTGAGCAGGTGTATGAACAGTTCTTAGAGGGTCACGGCATACAGAAGAAGGGCAAAAGAGAACAGACGTGCGCATAAGTAAGAAACGCGCTTGTTGAAAGCCGGCTCCGAGTGCTTTTGCTGAACCGGTATTCGCTCTAAGCCGCTTCGTTCTCAGGGTTGTTCAGCTTCGACCATAACCAGCTCAAATCCAGGTGAACCGGCGTTTCAGGTACCGTCAGTTGCTCGGCAGGCATCCAGGTTTCGCGGCTCCAGACGAAGGCTGTCCGCTGTTCAGGATCGAGGAGCCATACATGACGTGTTCCCATGGCAGTCAGATCCGCTGCCCTGGCGCGCAGGTCGAGAAAGGAATCGTTGGGGGAAAGGATTTCGATGGCGATTAGGGGCGCGTTCGTTAACGGGCTGCTGCTGAGCGGGCGGACGTAAGTCACGGCTACATCGGGCAGGCGAAAACTGCCGGATCGGACGGCGGTCCTTACCTCAGATAGGGGCATCACGCCCCATTCGGACATGTGAAGCAGAACCCAGTGGCCCAGAAGCATCTGCACGTAGGCGTGAAGTTCAGTCGGCATCGGTCTTTGTTTGAGCAGCCCGTCGATCAGCTCCGGGTCGTGCTCATAGGAAGTTCTGAGGTATTCGTCCGTGCTGACTGTGTTTGCGGTGGCTGCCATGGCTCGCCTCTCGCTTAGACTAACTCAAGAAGCCAAACTCTTGCCGCCGCGAAACAAGAGGGCGGCGCCCACTCCGGTTGAATCCGAGTTCCACAGGTGAACCGCCGCCCCTTTCAGGGAGTGAACTCAGCGCGGAAATCCACGGTGTGAGCGATGGCGCGGGCGAGCGCAGAGGGGGTTTGCGCTTCGGTGGAGAGCGTCAGGTGGGCCGATCGGTACAGGGGCAAGCGCGTCGTAAAGCGATTGTGCAGGTGTTCGACGTCGGCAAGTACGGGTCGTAGCGCGGCTCCCGGCTCGGAGGCGCAGCGGGCGAGCGAAACCGGGAGCTGGGTTTCGAGAAAAACGGTGAGCGTTCCCGGTTCGCCCGCGAGCAGAGCCCGGGTACGGGGGTGCTCGACCGCCCCGCCGCCCAGGGCGACGACAACCTGCTGCTGCGCGAGCGCCTCAGCCACGACCGCAGCTTCCCAGTCGCGGAACTGAGCCTCGCCGTGCTTGGCGAAGAGATCGGCGATGGAGCAGCCGTGGCGCTCGACGAGCAGGGCGTCGGAATCGAGAAAGCGCCAGCCCAGCATGGGAGCGAGCAGGCCGCCTACCGTGGTTTTGCCCGCGCCCATGAAGCCGAGAAGGGCAACGCGGCGATAGGGAACCCGGTGCATGGGGCCAGTCTGCATGCTGGTCTTCTGAGTTAATGTTTTTCGATCCAAGGAGGGCCGTCGTGAGCTCGAGCTCCCAAGGCCCCACGTCTCAGAATCGACATGCGGTGCACCCATCTTTGTAGATCAAGAACCAAGCCGGCTTTCTCGCTAGCGTCCGTTTGCGTTGCCGGTAGGTTCAGGTGTGCTAAGGGCGCCTTTGATGTTTTCCCACACGGCGGGCGAGGGGTCGTGGATGGGCATGAGGAGCTTGGCTTGCTGGGCGATGTATTCGAGGTCGCGCACCAACTCGGCGCAGTTCTCGCAGGTTTGGAGGTGCGGCTCCCGGCTGAAGTCGGCTTCGGCCCCGAACAGCTGGGGCAGTTTGGCTTGAAAGGCGGCGCACTCGGGCGTTTGTTCCATCATTCCTGGGTTTCCTTTCGCAGGCCGGACTTCAAGAGGTCGCGCAGCTTCATGCGGGCCTTGTGGAGCTGGGATTTGCTGTTGCCAATGGAGCAATCCAACATGCCTGCAATTTCGTTGTGCTCGTAGCCTTCCACGTCGTGGAGAACAAACACGAGCCGGTAGCCGGGGGGCAGGTTTTCAACCGCGCGCTCGAGCGTGACGCGGTCGATGGATCCTGACAGCTGGAGGTCGCGCGCGCCGATGTCCTTGCGGGGACCGTCGTCGGAGGAGGGCTCGAGCGTTTCCTCGAGCGAGACCTGGGGCAGGCCTTTTTTCCTCAGGTGCATGAGCACGACGTTGACCGCAAGGCGGTGGAGCCAGGTGGAGAAGGCCGAGTCGCCTCGAAAAGTGCCGATTTTGCGGTAGAGCTGGAGGAAAGCCTCTTGGGTCAGGTCCTCAGCCTCGGCGACGTTGCCCAGCATGCGCAGGCACAGGGAGTAAACTCGGCGCTTGTGCAGGCCGTAGAGGGTTTCAAAGGCGCGTCCGTCACCGCCCTGGGCTGCGGCGATGGCTTCAGCTTCGCCGGCGATGGGTGGGTTCCGGCGCATGTGCTGCACCGGGTGTTTGGCTTGCTGTGTGGGTCCTGCTGTACTCACGGAACTCCGATTCCTCGTTCTTGGTGAAACTGCGATCTAGGGGAAATGCCGTCCGGGCAATCGGGATTGAGACGCGAGTCGGTCAGTCCCGGGTTGCCCCTTTGATTATGCGCCCAGAAAGCGCGCGTACAAAGAGCGGGCCTGGGCGAGGTCGGTGGTGCCCTGAACCAGGGTGCGGCCGTCTGGAAACACGGACAGGGTGTAGGGCGCGCGGGTAAAGCGGAGCATGAGCGCGTTCCAGCGAACCGTGCCGTGAGGCTCGAGCCGGCGGGCCAGGGCGGGGAAGTCGACAGAGCGGGCGTGCTCGTGAATCTGGACGGAGTTGCGGCCGCACAGGGTAATGTGGGGGCGGCCTTCGCCGCGGAGGTGGCGCAGGTCGCGGGCCGGGCCGCAGACTTGGCAGTTAGGGCGTGGGGCGGCGGCGCGGAGTTCGGAGCGCTCGTTGGTCCATAGGTCGTGGGACACGAGGGTGCGGCGCATGGCCCCTTTTGCGCCCACAAGAAACTTCAGGGCTTCGGCGGCCTCGATGGAGGCGGCGAGATTGACGGCCATGCCGAGCACCCCGGCGGTGTCGCAGGTTTCCACCGGCCCGTTGGGCGGAGTGGGAAAAATGCAAGCGAGGCAGGCGGTTTGGCCGGGCAGGATGTTCATGGACACGGCGTAGGCGCCGACGGCTCCAGCGTAGATCCAGGGTTTTTGCTGCTCGATCGAGTAGTCGTTGAGCAAATAGCGGGTTTCAAAGTTGTCGGTGGCGTCCAGAACCAGTTGAGTTTCGTCAAGAAGGGTATGGACGTTTGCCGGGGTGAGGTCAGCGACGTGGGCTCGAACTTCAATTTCGCTGTTGAAACGGGCGATGCGGCGGCGGGCGGCTTCGGCCTTGGGCAGA
>CAXTRW010000176.1:0-6566 GCA_964246765.1 uncultured Acidobacteriaceae bacterium
CTGGTCTTCTTCCTGTCCCTCGTCAGCGCGTTCTTCGTCCGCCAGTCCGGCGGCCATTTCGACGCCGCTGACAACTACATCGCTGACTGGCGCCCGGTCGCCGTCCCCACCGCCCTCTGGTTCGCCACCGGCTTCCTCGTCCTCTCTTCCGCTACCGTCGAGTTCGGCCGCCGTCAGCTGTTCCGCGAAATGGACGTCATCGAAGAGTGGCTCGGACTGGGCCGCCCCATGGCGCGCCGGACCTGGCCGTGGCTCGCCGCCACCGCCGGGCTCGGCGCCGCCTACCTCACCGGCGTGTTCCTGGCCTGGCGCGAGGTCGGCCGCGCAAACATCCGCTTCGCCTCCAGCCCCGACAGCGCCTTTTTCTTTATCCTCACCGGCTCGCACGCGGTCCACATCGCCCTCGGCCTGCTGCTCCTCGCCGCCGGCGGGCTCGGCCTGTACCGCCTTCGCCGCGTGGAGCAGCGCCAAGCCATGGTCGACTGCATCGCCTGGTTCTGGCACACCATGGGCGCCTTCTGGCTGCTGCTGTTTGCGCTGCTGCTTTTCGCCCGGTAGTGCGAAAAGCCTACCTCTGTTCCCGGCGAGATTTCGAGGGTTGCAGAGCAAAGGCCGCGTGGAACGCAGCGGCAAAGCGGCCGGCGTGGCTGTACCCACAGGCGAGCGCCACCGCGCTCACGTCCATGTCGGTGGTCTGCAGCAGAAATTTGGCATGCTCGAGTCGCAAGCG
Organism: uncultured Acidobacteriaceae bacterium; assembly: GCA_964246765.1. Taxonomy (GTDB): domain Bacteria; phylum Acidobacteriota; class Terriglobia; order Terriglobales; family Acidobacteriaceae; genus EB88. The sequence goes on from CAXTRW010000176.1 coordinate 731, forward strand.
GACAAGGTGCTGGTAAGGCGTCACGCCCAGCCGTTTCCGGAACAGGCGCACGAAGTGAAACCGGCTTACCCCCGCTTCCCCGGCCAGCTTGTCCAGGGTGAGCTCTTTCGCGAAATGGTCTTGCATAAAGCCGATCACCCTCGCCAAACGACGGTCCGTGAGCTCGGCGCCCATGCCTCGTGCAAGGTCCTGAATTTGAACCGTCCCGCTTTTTAGAAGAAGGTGCGTCGCGAGCATCCGGGCCGCTGCATCCGCGTAAAGGTTCGGCGCCTCGCGGGCAATACCTACGCTCAGAGACAGCGCTAACGAAAATACAAGGGGGTCTGCAAAGGTCAACGCATCCACGTGCGAGCTCTTCACGCGCCGGCCCGCGCGCCTGTATTCCTCGGCGGCTTCGCTGAAGTACTCCGGCGGCACATAAAGGTGCAGCGTTTCGACCGCCAAAGGCTTGGGGGAACGCCACCGGATCCGGCTCGTATGGAGAGGAGCGGTCGCGCCCCCGCTGCCGGGCGTGTATCTGGCTTTTCGCCAGCAGCCGCGAGTGAGCACTTCAATATCGTATGTTCCGGACGCGGTCAGCACGATCGTCTGGTCAGGCGATGCAACCGTCTCAAAGCCTTCCACTGTGGCGGGTTGCGTCCACCTCTCGAACAAGAGCGAGGTCCAGCCGACCTCCCGGCTGCTTTGCGTCTTGCGCCCTGGTTGCACGCGACTATTGGCTTCGCTGGAAGGAGAAAACACAACAGGAGGCTATCAGGGTTGACCGGGAGCAAGAAAGCGTCCAAAAAAAGCAACCTTTCATCCATCCCTGCCCTATAGCTTATCTCCAGAGGGTAGAACGATGAGATCAGCCATTGTGACTGGATCGTCGCGCGGTATCGGCGCGGCTGTCCTGAAACGGCTTGCAAAGGATGGCTTCGCAGTCGTCGTCAACTATGCCGGCGGCGCCGAGAGCGCAGAAGCCGTCGCGGCCGAGGTACGAGCTTCAGGCGGCCAGGCCATCACGCTACGAGCCGACGTTTCGCGGGAAGCCGATGTGAAGCTGCTGTTCGAAGAAACGAAAAAAGCTTTCAACACCGTGGATGTTGTGGTCCACAATGCCGGCATCATGCCGCTTTTTCCCATGGCCAAGGCAGACACGGAGACCTTCGATAAGGTAATTGCCACCAATTTGAGAAGCGCGTTTCTTATCTTCTCCCAGGCCGCGCAGCATGTCGCCGATGGCGGCCGGGTGATCGGTTTTTCCAGCAGTGTCGTTGCCAAAGCTTTCCCTACCTATGGAGCTTATATCGCTTCAAAGGCCGGCACAGAAGGCCTGGTTCACGTGCTTGCGAATGAGCTGGCGGGCCGGCACATTACGGTCAATGCTGTCGCTCCCGGACCCGTGAATACCGAGCTGTTTACAAAAGGCAAAACTCAGGAGCAGATCGACGAGGCGAAAAAGTCCAATCCCATGGGTCGGCTCGGAGAACCTGACGACATTGCGCGCGCCGTTTCGTTTCTCGCCGGGCCGGATGGCGCCTGGGTAAACTCACAAGTGCTCCGCGTCAATGGAGGCTTCGTTTTCTAAACGCGCGCACGTGTGCCGCGGAGGGTATACACGCGATGAATCACTATGTCATCTTCATCTCCGGGGCGTCCTCCGGGTTTGGAGCCCTGACGGCAAAGGCGCTGAGCAAAGCCGGTCACACCGTCTATGGGGGCATGCGCGGCCTTGAACGGGAATCGCTAAAGGCCGCCGCTGAAGCCCGGGAATACTCACAAAGCGTTCCCGGCGAGATCGTTCCTGTAGAGCTGAACGTTGTACTCGACAGCTCCGTTGACTCGGCCGTTGCGCGGGTCGAGCGTGAGCAGGGCAAGCTGGATGTTCTCATTCACAATGCCGGGCACATGACCTTCGGGCCGCTCGAAGCTTTCACTCCTGAGCAGCTCCTGGATATCTACAACATCAATGCCGTCGGACCACACCGCATCAACCGAGCCGCCCTTCCTATCCTAAGAAAGCAGGGCAAAGGTTATGTGATATGGGTGGGAAGTTCCAGTACGCGAGGCGGTAAGCCGCCTTATCTCGGCCCCTACTTCGCGGCCAAAGCCGGCATGGACGGCCTGGCGGAAAGCTATGCGAACGAACTCGCGCGGTGGGGCATCGAAACAACAATCCTAGTGCCCGGGGCCTTTCAGAAAGGCACCAACCACTTTGCGAACGCGGCTGCTCCGGCAGACAAGCGCGTGGCCGCTGAGTACGACGACGGCCCCTACCACGGCATCGGCAACGCCATTCACTTGGGCCTGGCTTCTCTGGAGCCGCCGGACGCCAACGTCGACGCAGTCGCTCAGGCCATTGCCGGCGTTGTAGCTCTGCCCTTCGGAAAACGGCCTTTCCGGGTGCACGTCGACCCATCCAACGACGGCGCGGAGATTGTGAACGGCGTGGCCGACCGGATGCGCGTGGAGCTGCTCAAAAAGATCGGCCTGGGCGACCTGCTCAAGCCGACCGGCGCGAACTCTTGATCTTCTTATGGGCACATACTTTCACCTCAACTGAAAAAGGAGCAGCCGATGCCGTTTGCAAACTACAAACTTCCTCAAGGATCCTTAACAAGCCGACAAAAAGAAGAGATCATCCATAAGACAACCGACATACTCGCTTCTATCTATGGCGAACTTGCCCGCGCACACGTACTCGTGCTGGTGGAAGAGGTCGCGGATGGCGGCTGGGGCTTCGCCGATGACGTGCTCACTCTGGACAAGCTTAAGGGTCGAGGCTAGATCTCCTTACGAATGGCCCCACGTGTCGGTTCGGAGGCGTGGGGCCATTCCGCGCGCCCCGGATGTGCCTGCGATGCGCCTGCTCGACTCCGCCTTGTATCGAACAAGCAGGGCTGATAAGTCGGTGATCGCGATGGAAAGTCGGCGGCCGACCGGTCCTCAAAGGCTTGAGCCTCAATTTCACCGCCGGCTCTATCTACGGTCTCTCCGGTCACAACGGCGCGGGAAAAACGACCTCGATTCCCAGCCTGCTCGGACTGCTCACCCCAGACATCGGCAGCATCACCGTCGCGCACTTGCCCGTCGCGGCGAACCCGCAGCCCCTGTGGCAGCGCAGCGGCGCGTTGCTCAAATACGACGGCTTGTACTCCCGCAGGGCTGCCGACACCGAGCCAGTGGGCCTTTCTTACTTTCGTCTCATTCGGAGCGGCGCTGATCGTCTCGGCGCTCGCGGTCGCAGTTGCTTCGCGGGTCGCCGTGGCCCGCTCCGCACAGCAGTTGTCGCAGGCTATTTTCCTGCTCCTCACCGGCCTCAGTGGTGTTCTTTTAAGAAACTACCTCAGCGACATTACTTGGCATGACGTTGAGATCATTTGCCTTATCGCAAATGCCATCGGCCTCGCTCTGCTGAGCCTTGCAAGTATGCTCTTCCCCCGAGAGCGGCTCATCGCAAAGCTCTAGCTGCGGCAACCCCCGCCCCCCACAAAGTGCACAATCTCTAGCCGGTCTCCGCCTTCGACTCGCGTCCCCGCCCAGCCTTCCCGCGCGACGATCTCCCCGTTCCGCTCCAGCGCGACCCGGTCCGCCTGCATCCCCAGCGCCGCAACCAGATCTGCAACCGTGCTGCCCTCGCCCAAACCCTCCAGCTCCCGCGCCTGCCCGTTGATGATCAGCTCCATAGACCAAAGCCTAACAAAGACGGAGCCCCCAAAAAGCAAATGGCGGACGCCCATGCGCCCGCCGCCGCTCAGCCCACGCGCCTTACTGAATCCCAATCCAAAGCGCATACACCTTGTTATTGGTAGCCCCGTAGTCCCCGTAGCCGGAAGCCCAGTACAGCACCCCGTCTACAATCGCAGGCGCCGAAATTCCCGCGCCTCCCGATTGCGCATACCGCATCACTTCCCCGGTCGCCGCATCCAGCGCAACGAAGTAGCCGGCCACGTCCTCCCCGTACATCACCCCGTTTGCAACGGCCACCGATCCTTCCACGATTGCCCGTGTGTTTGGCGGAGGCACCTGCGCGCGCGCAGCCATCGCGCTGGGCGCAACCGAAGGCGCCGTGGTTGGCGTCTGCCACAGGATCTGCCCCGTGTTCTTATCCAGCGCCGACCAGAACCCCCCGTTTGTTTTCACACCGGAAGGGATCAGCGTCGTTTCGGTGTACTGGGAGTTCCCGTTCGGCACATAGATCCGCTGGTCGTCCACCGCCGAGCCCCACTGGATCCCGCCAATCACGCCATCCGGCCCCACCTGCGTGCCCCACAGAATCGCGCCCGTGTCGCGGTTCATCGTAAAGTACGCCCCGCTCTTCTGCCCCGCGCCGACTGCGTCGATCGTCTGCCCATTCCGCGTCACCGTGAACAGGTTCGCTCCCGCGCCGAAATCGGTATCCAGGCCCGTCGGCGCCGGGCACGGCGTCGCATGATTCTTGCCGTACGACTCGCACGAAGCTGTCCAGGTATCGGCATGCGTGAAGCGCTGCGCCCAGTTCACCGTGCCCGAGTCCATATTCAGCGAAATCACGCTGTCGATGTGATCGTCCGGCGACAAGCAGGCGTCTTGTTCCGTGGTGCTCCTCGCTGCCAACTGGCAGGCCGCGACCGAAGCCGGGACCGAATAGTTATTCCCGCTCGTCACATAGATCGCGGACCGCGCCGTATCCACGGCAATGTTGCTTTCCCAAACGCTGCCGCCCGTGTAACCCGTCGGCACCGTATAGGCCTTCCACAGGATCTGCCCTGTGGTTTCATCCAGCGCCACCACCGAGCCGCGGAAAGTGGGCACAAACCCCGGAGTCCGCGCCGCCAGGGTCTCCTGCATCGAGGCCACCCCCACGTAAACCTTGCCGTTCGCAACCACGGGCGAGGAGGTTACAAAGGCGCCTTTCTCCGAGTCGAGGGCGGTCTTCCACTTCAAGCTGCCGTCGGCCTTCGCAAACGCGTATAGGTTGCTCGAATCCTGGTCCCCCACAAACACATTATTGGTGCCGATTGCGGGGCTGTTGCGGGAGTAAGCCATGGAATTGCCGGTGATCTTCGTCAAATCCGCCTGCCAGATAGGCTTTCCGGTCGTGGCGTCCAGCTGCCACACGACCCCGCTCATGTCGGCCACGTACACCTTGCCGTTTTCCACCGTCGGCGTGCCCTGCACCTCATTGTTCGCGGTAAAAACCCATCGCGCCGAAATAAACGGCAGCGTGTAACGCCCCAGAAGAAACTCGTCGGAAGCCCAGTGGTCGTTGGTCGCGCCATTGCCTGCGCTCAGCCAGGGAACCGCCTGCTCGAAGTGAAAGCCGCCGAAATCGAACAGCGGATCGCTGGCCAGCGTCGGTACGGCGCTTGATTGAGAAATGGAAACGGGGCCGGCCGCCGCGAGGGACGGAAGAGCGGGCGCAAAACACAGCGCGGGAATGAGAAAACGCAGACGCATGGGTGGAGCCTCCTGGTGGTTGCTTGGATGGCTCCCCCCACCGGGGCCATTATGAAAGTGTCAACCTGTGTTGCTCACGTAAAACTCCGGACGAGCAGAGGTGTCCGGCAATTCCGCCGCGGACGATAGCTCAGGTCATCCCTGCTCCCCGCGACAAAACACCGCGTCTGCTGCATCCTGCGCGGAAGCAGCACAACTTTGCCGACCGTTGCTCATCCTCAAAACTAATTCCACTCGTAACTTCCAACTTGTGTTTCTAACTGCCTCGCTTCCCCGCTCCGCCCTTTCTACCTTTATCCTAAGCCGTGGCTAATTGCGCAACATCACAACCGACCCGTCAAAATCGAAACTGAACTCCATCTCCGATATCCCCGCCCCCTCCATCACCGCCCGGAGTTTTCGACGGTCCGGGGTT
>CAXTRW010000177.1:0-6533 GCA_964246765.1 uncultured Acidobacteriaceae bacterium
TTACTGGCGTATAAAGCCGGGCAAAACCGTTGTAGCAATCTGGGCGGCGATAAGATAGGGCGAGAGCCGGAGTGGGAAAAATGACCTCAGCAGAGGAATCGAAGCGAAAGGCCGCGGAGCGCAGCATGCGCTACGTCGAGGACGGCATGCGGGTGGGTTTGGGCACCGGGACCACGTCGAAGCATGTTTTGGAGCTTCTGGGCGAGCGGGTGCGCGGCGGCCTGAAAATTGTGGGCGTGCCTACTTCGCGGGAAGCGGCCGAGCTGGCGCGGCAGGTGGGGATTCCGCTGGCGACCTTTGCCGAGGTAGGCGAGCTGGATGTGGCGATCGACGGGGCGGATGAGGTAGGGCCGGAGCTGGCGCTGATCAAGGGCGGGGGCGGCGCGCTGCTGCACGAGAAAATCGTGGCCACGGCGGCGCGGGAGTTTATCGTCGTGGTGGGAGAGGGCAAGGTGGTTCCGCAGCTAGGCAAATTTCCGCTTCCGGTCGAGGTGGTGCCGTTTGCCGGGCCTTTGGTTGAGCCCAAGCTGGTGAAGCTGAGGGGGGCGCCTGTGCTGCGGATGCGCGGTGATGAGCCTTATCTGACGGACGAGGGGAATTGGATTTTCGACTGCCATTTTGGGGCTATTCCCGACCCGGAGCGCACGGCTGCGGAGATGCGCGCGATTGTGGGCGTGGTCGAGCACGGGCTGTTTCTGAACACGGCCACCAGGGTAATCGTGGCGGATGGGACCGGGGTCAGCGTCATGGAGCGGGGAGCATCGAATACCATGAACAGGAACGCATAGAGGAGACGAGTGATGCAGATTGGTTTGGTGGGGCTGGGCCGCATGGGCGCGAACATGGCGAAGCGCCTGATGAAGGGTGGGCATGAGGTTGTGGTCAACGACCTGAGCGAGAAGTCCGTCGATGACCTGAAAGGCGCGGGCGCCGAGGGCTCGACCTCTCTGGAGGAGTTTATCGGCAAGCTCCAGAAGCCGCGCGTGGTGTGGCTCATGGTGCCGGCCGGCGCCGTGGACGGGATGATCGACAAGATCGCGCCGCACCTGGAGAAAGACGACATCCTGATCGACGGCGGCAACTCGTATTACATCGACGATATTCGCCGGTCGAAGCAGCTGGAGCCGAAGGGGATCCGGTACCTGGACGTGGGCGTGAGCGGCGGGGTGTGGGGCCTGGAGCGCGGCTACTGCATGATGATCGGCGGGCAGAAAGAGGCGGTTGAGTATCTGGACCCGATCTTCAAGACGCTGGCGCCGGGGCGCGGGGACGCGTCGCGCACAGTGGGACGCGAAAAGGCGCCGCCGTCGACATCGGAAGAGGGCTACCTGCGGTGCGGCGAGGTGGGCGGCGGACACTTCGTCAAGATGGTGCACAACGGGATTGAATACGGCATTATGGCGGCGTATGCGGAAGGGTTCAACATCCTGAAGAATGCGAACGTCGGTAAAGAGGCGGCGCAGGAGCACTCGGCGGAGCTGACGCCGCTGCGCAATCCGGAGCACTACCAGTACGAGTTTGAGCTGGACAATGTGGCGGAGGTGTGGCGGCGCGGGTCGGTGATTTCATCGTGGCTGCTGGACCTGACCGCCTCGGCGCTGGTGCAGCAGCCGGACCTGGCGAACTATGGCGGGGAGGTTGCGGACTCGGGCGAGGGGCGCTGGACCACGATCGCGGCGATCGATGAAGGCGTGCCGGTGGATGTGCTGTCGGCGGCGTTGTTTGCGCGTTTTTCTTCGCGCGGGAATGGGCTGTTCGCGAACAAGATCTTGTCAGCGATGCGGTTTGGGTTTGGCGGGCACCAGGAGCTGCGGGCGCAGGAGGTTAAGGCCGGCAAGGAGTAAAAGCAAGACCCCCTGCGCGGGAGGCGGCCACTTCGTGGCGGGTTTTTTGTTGGTGCTGGGGTGCCGGATTGTGGGGCCCTCCCGCTGGTCGGGGACGATTTTCCTGAACAGCGGGAGGGCTGTTTGTTTTGCAAAAACGAGAACCCGTCCCCGAAGGGGACCGCCAGCCGCGCAGGCGGTCTTGTCTTTGCTTGTAGTTGTTTAGAGAGCTTAGAATCTGCGCGATGGCCGAGATTGCACCATTCACGCCTTTTCGCGATTGGGCCGCGGCGAGCCACGCGCACGGATGGACGCGGCGCGCGTTTGTGGCGCGCGCGGCGGGTCTCTCGGCCGTAGCGATGGCCAAGCCGCGACGCTCGCTTGCAAACGCGGCTGGCCCTGGTCGCAAGCTCATCGTCGTGACCTTCGGCGGGGGTGCCCGCGATGACGAAACCTTTTCCGAGCTGGGCGCCCGCAACATTCCGCGCCTGATGGCAACGCTCGCACCGCAGGGGACGTTTTTCCCGCAGGTGGTGAACCGCGGGATTCTGGGCCACTATGTTGCGACGGCCAGTATCGCGACCGGCACGTATCAGACATTCGATAACTTCGTAGCCCAGCCCCCAACCGCGCCTACGATGTTCGAGTGTTTCCGCAAGGGGCTGCATCGACCAGCGAGCGATGCCTGGGTAATCGCGCCCAGCAATGGATTCGATCGTTTGGGCGCGAGCAGTCATGCCGGCTTCGGCGCGGAGTACGGGGCGGAGGTGGTGCTGCCCAAGCGGCTGCTGGCGCTGGCTGCCGACGCGCAAGGCCACACGCTGCGCGACTACAGCACGCTGCTGCACGACAGCTACGAGCTGCCCATGCAGAGGCCGGGGGCGAACACGACGACGGAGGGCGACGCGCGCGAGCTGGAGCGCATGGCGGGCCTGCTGAAGCTCTCGCTGGCGCAGTTTACGGCGCACGCGCGGACCTTGGGCTCGGCCGACGAGCTCTCGCTGTTTATCACGCGGCAGGTGATGCGGGAGGCGGCGCCGTCGCTTATTTTTCTCACGCTGCACGACATGGATGTGGCGCACAGCGGGGCGTTTTCGCTGTATATCGACGCGATTCAGCGGGCGGACCGGCTGGTCGCGCAGTTGTGGGCGGAGGTGGAAGCGAGCCCCGAATACGCGGGCCGGACTACGGTGCTGCTGCTGCCGGATTTCGGGCGCGATGCCGACGGGGAGGCGAGCGGCTTTCAGCATCACCGAACGGGGAGTGCGATGGCGCGAACCACCTGGATGCTGGCGCTGGGGCGCGGCGCCGGGGACGGGCGGATTGTGCATCGGCCGTTGGAATCGGTCGACATTGCGCCCACGGCCGGGGCGCTTCTGGGCTTTGCGACGCCGTTTGCAGCCGGCAAGCCGGTTGTGGAGCTTTTGTGACGCCCGCGGATCTACAGGCGGCCTCGTTTGCTGCGTATCCGGAAGGCGGGCGGGCACTGGCCGCCGCGCACCTATCGCTGCTGCGGGCCATGCCGCTTTCGCTGCTCCCGAGCTATCTTGTGCAGATCGAGCAGTACCCGATGCTGTTTCCGGTGGAGGCGGAGCGTCTGCGGCTGCAGCTGGATGCGCTTGCAAAGCGCCCTGCGCTGCTGGCGCCGTTCGCGGCGATTGCAGTACCCGCGGCGCTGGAGCGGGAGGACTGGCTGCGGCGGCCGGCCTGGTTTGTGGGGGCGCTGGCCGGGGCTTTGTGGCAGACGGGGCAGATCGACGCGTACCATCGCGCGGCGGAGGAGCTGTTCGCGGCGCTGCCGGTGCCGCCACGGCCGGGTGGGCCGCCGCTGCTGCTCGCGGTGATGGGGCGCGGGGCCGCGCCGGGTAGTGGGTATCCGCTGTTTACGCGCCTGCGAAAAGAGGGCATGTACCTGCGCAAGCTGGATGAGGAGGGAGCGGCTCTAACGCTGGCTGGTTTTTTGGGGGAGCGGGCGCGGCGCGACTCTCGGGCCTACGCGCACTGGTATGTGGATGGCGGCGAGAGCTGGGCCGCTCCCAACAGCGTGGAGGCGTTTGCTTTCCCGCGGCTTGCGCCGGTGCGCGACGCGGTGCTTGCGCAGATGGATTGGGCGGTGCGCGAGGGCACGGGGCCGGAGCTGCTGGCGGACCGGCTGCGCGAGCTTCCGCCGGCGGCGCTGGGGCTGGCCTTGGTGACGAGCGACGCGCGCATGGGGCGGTTTTTGGTTTCGCTGCTGACGGAGGGCAGCGGGACGCAGCTGTACTCGACCAGCTTTGTGCAGGCGGCGGGGGTGGAGCTGATCCGGCGCGCGGAGCCCTCGACGCTGCTGCTGCGGTTCGCGCCGCGGCGCAGGCCCGCCAGCATGAACGACATGCTCGACCAGCGCCCGCAGAGCCCCGAGCTGGACCCGGACGGCGCGCTGGTGGACGCGGACATGGCGGTGTACTACGCGTGGCTTGCGCTGCGGCGGCAGGACGCGCGGGCCTCGCTGGTGGCCTGGGTGGAGGGGCGCGGCGAGGCGTTTGTGGCCGGGCCTGCGATCACGCGCGGGGTGGAGAGCGCGACGCCGCTCACGATGCAGAAGGCGCTCGCGTTAGTGAGCTGAGGCGGTGAGCGGGTCTGGCGCGACAGGGCCGTCCAGGATGTGCTCGGTTTTGCCCTGGATGGACAGGCCCGGCTTGCCGTCCAGGTCGAAGACGACGATGTCGTTCGCGCCGGTCTTGAGCCATGGTCCGGGCAGATACAGCGTTTTCTGCGGGCCTACGGACCAGAACCGGCCCAGCGGGATGCCGTTGACCCAGACAAAGCCTTTGGTGAGCCGGCTGGTGTCCAGGTAGGTGTCCGCCGGGTGCGCCACCGTAAACTGCGCGCGGTAAAAGCACGGGCCCGTGCAGGGTTTTTGGCTGTAGGGCAGCGTTTCGGGCGAGAGCATGGGGAGCGGTTCGGAATCCCAGCCCTGGATGGCCTTACCGTCGAGCGTGGGCGGCGCGAGCAGGCCCGTGCGCTCGGCGTTCAGGGCTTTGCCGTAGTTCACGCGGCCGGTGTTTTCGACCAGGATGTCGAGCTTGGCAATGTCCGCTTTGGGGTGGATCGCGAGCGAGGTCTGGTTGAGGCGCCGGTCGATCGCGCCCGCGAACACGCCGTCGACGAAGACCAGGGCATAGTCGTGCATAGCGGGCAGCTTGAGCGTGCCCGGGTGCGCGCCGCTCAGGGTGGTGCGGTACAGGATGTAGCCGTAGCTCTGGCCCAGCTCCTCCATCGATCGCGGCGCGGCGCTGTGGACCGGCTGGGGCAGGTTGTTCCACAGGCTGGCGCTGTCGTTGAGCGGCATGGGCGCGAGCGCGATGGGGGCCGGGAGCGCGGGCGGCTCGGGTGGGGTCTGGTGCGTGATCCCGGTGATTAGCTTGCGGAAGGCGAAGTACTTGGGCCGCAGCTCGCCGGTTTCGGCTACCGGGACGTCATAGTCGTAGCTGGTGGTGTCGGGCTGGTAGTTTTTGCCGTCGGAGTTGGCGCCGTTCATCCATCCGAAGCTGGTGCCCCCGTCGAACATATACAGATTGACCGAGTAGCCCTTACTTAACATCGATCCGAGCTCGGCGACCTGCTCGGCGGTGGGCCGGGTTTCGTGCTTGGCGCCCCAGTGGTCGAACCAGCCGTCCCAGTACTCGCTGTTGAAGTGGATGGAGCCGGGGCGCAGCTTGTCATATACGGGCCAGGAGCGCGCCGAGTCGCCCGCGCCGAAGTTCACGGCCGCCGGCAGCTCAGGCAGTCCACCGTTGGGGATGTCGTTCGGGCCATCAGCGGTGAACAGCAGGGCCTTGGTGAAGCCGGAGTCGAGCAGCGCGTGGTGGATCTGCTCCATATAGGCGTGGTCGCTCCCGTAGGAGCCGTACTCGTTTTCCACCTGCACCGCAAGGATGGGGCCGCCGTTGCCGACCTGGAGCGGCGCGAGCTGCCGGCCCACGGCTTTCAAGTAGGTTCGCGCGGCCGACATGAAGCCGGCATAGGAGGAGCGCACCACCATGTGTGGGTCGGCGAGCAGCCAGGACGGGTAGCCGCCCCACTCCCACTCGGCGCACACGTAGGGGCCGGGGCGCAGGACGACGTAGAGGCCCTCCTGCTGGGCTTCGCGGACGAATTCGGCGATGTCGTTTTGGCCGGCGAAGTCGAAGCGGCCCTGCCGGGGCTCGGTCGCGTTCCAAAAGACGTAGGTTTCCACCGTGTTCAGGCCCATGGCGCGGGCTTTTTTCAGGCGGTCGCGCCAGTACGCGCGCGGGATGCGCTCGTAGTGGATGGACCCGGAAATGATCTGAAAGGGCTCGCCATCAAGCGTGAAATGGTCGCCCTGGACCGCGAAGGTGTGCTGCTGGGCTTGGGCCGTGAGGGCAAAAAGGAGGGCGGGGGCGAGCAGCAGGCGCATCGAGTCAGGCTCCAGGCATTAAGCGTAGGACTGTTGTAGCAGGCCGGGGCTGCGTTGCGCGAGGGTGAGGATCAGCTCGCCGAACAGCGTGTTAGCCCACGCGAACCACGGCCGCGTGTACTTCGCCGCGTCGTCCTTCCAGAAGGACTCGTGCATGAAGTGCGTTCCGGCGGTCGAGTTGCGCAGGGTGCGCAGGCACTGGGCGGTTTCGCGGTCGTCGGTGCTTGAGAACGCGCGAAAGATGATGCTCATCGGCCAAATGTAGCCCAGGCCCTCGTGCGGGCCGCCGA
>CAXTRW010000178.1:0-6493 GCA_964246765.1 uncultured Acidobacteriaceae bacterium
CTTCTATGTGGACGAGCTTGTAGACGGCGCCTAAAGCGGGGTGGTCCTGCGAGGTCGAGATCGCGGTGCCGACCCCGAAGGAGTCAATCGGCGCGCCCGCGTCGAGCAAAGCGGCGATGGAGCGCTCGTCGAGATTGCCGGTCGCAACGATCTGAACGTCTCGGAGCCCGGCCGCGTCGAGCCTGCGCCGGGTTTCGCGGGAAAGCGCCAGCAGGTCGCCCGAGTCGAGCCGGACGGCTTTCGGCTCAAGCCCGCGCGCTATCACGCGATCGACCGCGCGCAAGGTATCGTAGGTATCGAGAAGCAGGATGGAATCGTCCGGAAACAGCTCGCAAAATCGCGCGAACGCGTCCGCTTCGCCGTCCTCGCCGCCGGGCGCGGCCAGCACGTAGGAGTGGGCCATGGTGCCGGACAGCGGGATGCCGTACTCGAGACCGGCCTCCACATTGGATGTGCCGGCGCAGCCGCCGACCTGGGCCGCGCGGGAAGCGAGCAGGGCGGCTTCCGTCCCATGAGCGTGGCGGGCGCCGAACTCCGTGACCGGGCGGCCCCGGGCGGCCTCCACGACCCGCGCGGCCTTCGAGGCGACCGCGGTTTGGAAACCCAGGATGGCAAGCAGGGCGGTCTCGACGATCTGCGCTTCCACGATGGGGGCGGTGACGCGGAGCACCGGCTGATCCGCGAGAAAGCGGGCGCCCTCGCGCATGGCCCACACCTCGCCGGTGAAGCGCAGGGCGCGGAGGCGGTCCCAAAAGCTCTCCGGCGCCCGCCCCATCACCGGCAGCGAGCGGAGCCGGTCGACCTCGTCCGGGGTGAAGTGGAGTTCGCGTAGATAGGCGAGCGCCTGAGGAAGGCCGCAGAAAACGAGGAAGTCGCGCTCCGGCGGTAGGCGGCGCACCCACAATTCGAAGGTCGCGACGGGCTCCCGATAAGCGGCAGAGCGTAACGGGCCGGTCCGCTGTACGGCCTGCACATGGTAGGCGGCGGCCATGGTGTACTCGTATAAGTCGCCTAGGAGCGCGGACACGCGGTTTTGCATAGGTTTGGGATGCGCCTGGGGCGCTGAGGAAGGCTCCGGGGAAAGCTCGCGGTACACTAAGGTTCAGCCTGAAAATCCCAAGCGAGAGTGAACAAGACGCCTTGAGACAGCTCTACACCGCCCGCCTTGCCAACAAACTATTGCTTTCCGACGTCGCGCAGTGCTTTCACCTGGAGTTTGCCGTGGATGAGCTTCCGGAGTTTGCCTTCAAGTCCGGCCAGTTTGTGAGCTGCGTCGCCGACGACCCGTCCACCGGCAAGCAGCAGACCCGCGCCTACTCAATCGCTTCGGCGCCGCGCGCAAACATGTTCGACATCTGCGTGAATCGGGTCGAGGGCGGGTTCTTCTCGAACCTGCTGTGCGATCTGAACGAGGGCGACACGGTGAGTTTCCATGGAGCGCACGGGCTGTTTACCTTGCGCCAGCCTCCGGCAGACGGCGTGTTCATCGCGACCGGCACGGGGATCGCGCCGATGCGGGGCTTCGCGCAGTGGCTGTTTCCGGAAAACGGGCCGGATCGCAGCGCAGGCAAGGATTTCTGGTTGGTGTACGGGACGCGCTACGAGTCCGACATCTACTACCAGGATTACTTTGAGCAGCTTGCGGCCGAGCACCCGAATTTTCACTACGTCGCGACCCTGAGCCGCGGGCAGGAAACCTGGCAGGGCGAGCGCGGCTACGTGCAGGAGCATGTGGCGCGCCTGGTAGCCGCGCGCGCCGAGCAACTGGTGCCGGTGGGCGCGGGCGGCGTACCGCCTGAGCCGAGCCCGAACGGACCGTTCGACATCCACGCCTACATTTGCGGGTTGAATGACATGGTTTCGGCCAGCCGCGACCGCCTGGTCGGCTTGGGCTGGGAGAAGAAGCAGGTCGTGTTCGAGCGCTACGACTGAGGGCGCGCTTAGGGTCGCTTGCGGGGCGGCGCGTTGCGGGCGAAAAACATGCCCGCGGCGAAAAAGACCACGGCCACGGCGAGCGCGCCGAGCGTCCGGCTCCTGACGCCGAAGCGCAGGGAAAGCGCCGCCACCAGCAGCCAGACGGCCGCCCCGACAAACCAGATGGCATAGCTCCACACCCGCATGGAGCGTTGGATGCGAGTGCGGCCGCCGGCTTCAAGGTTGGCCGGCGGCATGGCGGTTGCTGTATAGTCAGAAACAGCGGCAGCCCTGCCGCGTACATTTTAGGCGCGTAGCTCAGTTGGTTAGAGCGCTACCTTGACACGGTAGAGGTCGCTGGTTCGAATCCAGTCGTGCCTACCATCTTTTCAACACCTTACGGCGGATGGTTGAAATGCGATTCGTTTCGCATCGGCCGGGTCTCATTCCGCTGCTTCGGCGCGGTTCCCTGCTGCCGGGTTCGATTCGATAAAACGTCCTCCAATCGGCTCTGAGCTTGCGATTAAGCTGGCGTGACAGCGCGTACGGGTGTTCATTGCGGTGGCGATGTTGGCGTGACGCATCGACGGCTGCATGCTACCCATTCGCGTTGGGCCGCTTCCGTAGCAGAGCGTACGCGCGGAAGACCTGGGAGCGGTAACTTCATCTTTCGGCGAGCCAAGAGTCGTTCGAATTCGCCAAGACAGGCGCGCGCCGAACCTCTACTGTTTGGCTCGACAGAGTTTTTCGACTACCAACAATGCGAATCGAACTCACAAACCGCGTTTCGCAACCAGTTCATCATCGTGCAGGAGGGCAACGGCGCGATCGAGTCCAAGCCGCTGGCGCTGACCGCTCCCTCAGGCAGCGCATCCAGCAGCCGAACCCACGCAGCCTCTTTCGACTTTCAAAGCACCGAGGCGGGTTGGTTGGCACGGTCGAGGTCGCTGGTTCGAGCGACGCCGGCTTCTCAGCCCGGGGCGGGAACATCGTCGGGGAAGCCGAACGCGGCCCGCACCCGCTGGGTCTCGTCTGCCGGCGGCGCCCCGAACAGCCGCCGGAACTCGCGGCTGAACTGCGACGGGCTGCCGTAGCCGACGCGCGCGGCCGCGACCGAGGCGCCGACGCGCTGTTGCACCATCATCATGCGCGCCTTATGCAGCCGGATGACCTTGAGGTACTGCACCGGCGAGGTCGCGGTAACCGCCTTGAAGTGGAAGTGCAGGGCGGAAACGCTCATTCCGGCTTCGTGCGCCAGGGTGGGCACGTCCAGCGGCGCGGGGTAGTCCACGTGCATGCGCTGCAGGATGCGGTGAATCTGCGCGCGGCTTTCATTGCGCAACAGCAGATCGCGGAGCGCGCCGCCGCCGGGGCCGCACAGCACCCTGTAGTGCAGCTCACGGACCAGCAACGGGCCGAGCACCTTGGCTTCCGTCGGCGAGCCGAGGCACTCGAGCAGCCGCACCGCCGTGCTGTTGAGCGCCGGGTCCATTGGGGGTGCGATGACCCGCACCTCGGGCCGGTTTGTCTCCTGCTGTGATGGGCCGAGTTCGGCGAGTAAGTCGCTCAGGATCGCGAGGTCGATGCGCACCGCGAACCCCAGAAAAGGGCCTGCCCGGCCGACCACGGTCTCGCAGTCCGCGGGCATGGGGACGGTAAGCATGAGGTAGTGGCCCGCGTCGTAGGTGAGGACCTGATCTGAGAGGTGAAAGCGCTTTTGGCCCTGCGCCACGATCGCGATGCAAGGCTCGTACAGCACGGGAACCGGCTGCGCGGAGTGGGTGGCGCGCAGCAGAGTGACGCTTCCCGACAGCGAGGGATGAGCGCCGTCCGCGACGCATAAAGCGCTGAGCAGTTTCACCATCCGGCTTTGGTCCATGTATCGAGCATAACGCCGCGCCGACCGCTCGGCTCGGCTCGATGGAATTGGAGAATCGTGCAAGAGTTCTGGAGCTCTGGGCCTTTCGCTTTCCTCGGGCCGGTTGTCTTCTAAGAGCAGAGTCTCGAAGCTCAATCAGAGCACAGGAGCAGCAAATGCAAACTCAGGGATACGCGGCAAAACAGGCCAAGGCGAAGCTCGAATTTTACAAGTACGACCTCGGCGAACTGGGCCCCGAGGAGGTGGACGTGCGCGTGACCCACGCCGGCGTCTGCCACACCGATGTCGCGCTGGTCGACAACGACTGGGGCATCTCGCAATACCCGGTCGTGCCGGGGCATGAAAATGTTGGCGAAGTGATCGCGGTCGGGTCCAATGTCACCCGGGTCGCGGTAGGCCAGCGCGTGGGCGTCGGCGCGCTTTGCGGCTCGTGCATGCAGTGCGAGTGGTGCGAGGGCGGCGCGCAGCACGTGTGCGCGCAGGTGGTCGGGACGGTAATGGGCGAGCACAAGGGCGGCTTCGGCGGGGTGGTGCGGGCCAACAACTGGCAGTTCGCGCATCCCATTCCCGACGCGATTGCGTCGGAGCACGCGGGCCCGCTGATGTGCGCCGGGGCGACCGTGTTTACACCGCTGATGCGCTGCAATGTGCGCCCGACGGACCGCGTCGCGGTGGTGGGCATCGGCGGCCTGGGCCATCTTGCGGTGCAGTACCTGGCCAAGTGGGGCTGCGAGGTGACCGCGATCAGCTCCAACCACAGCAAAGACGAGCAGGCCCACGGCTTCGGCGCACGGCACTTTATCGCGACCAAGAACACGGACGAGCTCAGCAAAGCGGCGCGATCGTTCGACTTCATCCTGTCCACGGTCTCGGCCGACATGCCCTGGGACCAGTACCTCGCCGCGCTGCGGCCCAAGGGCAAATTGTGCATCGTCGGAATCCCTGATAAGGCGATCGCGTTCTCGCCGTGGAGCATCATCGCGGGGGAGAAGTCGGTCGTCGGCGGCCAGCCCGGCTCGATCGACGAAACGCAGGCGATGCTGGACTTCACCGCGCTGCACGGCATCAAGCCCATGGTCGAGACGTTTCCCTGGGCAGAGGCCAATGCCGCGCTCGACCACACACGCCAGGGGAACGCCCGCTACCGCGCCGTGCTGGTCGCCTAGGGGCTGCCTGCGGCGAACCGCATCAGCGGCTTTCGATGCTGTAGCGCCCGGCGCCGTTGAGCAGCACGACTTTCCGTTTGCCGTCTTCGGCGGGCGTGCCGGGCTGGGGTTTGCCGTTCACCAGCACCGGCGCGTCCGACCGGGGTACGGGCACGGACACGTGCGCCTCAACGCCCGCGGGCAGGTCGATTACGGTCGAGCTGTTGCGGATGGAAACGCCGAGGAGGCCGCGCGGCGTCGGCTCCGCCCCTTTGGCCCATTTCAGGTCGACCAGGTCGGGCCGTATGTCCACTTGCGAAAACCCCGCGCCGCGCGCGTGGATGCCCAGGACCTCTTCCATCAGCCACGGTGTGACGCCGGAAGACCATCCGTGCGCCAGGCTCACGCGATAACCGGACATATTGTCGGCCTGGAGCGACGCGTGAAAGTCCGGGCCCTTGTACCAGGCCGGGTCGTAGCCTTCCCAGAAGCTGGTCGCGCCTTCGTCGAGCATGCCGCCCCAGTACTGGCGGATCCAGGCGAGCGCCTCGGCGCGATGGCCCATCTTCGCCATCGCGCTGATGACGTAGTAGTTGTAGTATGGCGAGACGATCAGCGCGTTGTACTTGACGTGGCCGACCGATGCGAGCGAGTTGCGCCAGATGCTGTCGTACTGCGACGGGTCGGCCGCGCCTGAAAGCACAGCGTACGCGTTAGTCTGCCAGCGCGTGCCGAATGAGCCGGAGGGGTCCAGAAGGTAGCGTTGCGCGGCTGCCTTGAGCGCCTCGGCGCGTTTCTCGAACAGCGCGGCATTGGGCGCATCGTGCAGCTGCCGCAGCAGGTACGCGCCGTCGCGGAACGCGGCGTAGAATTCGAACTCGGTGGCCCGCCGCGACTCGGCGTCATCGCCGTTCAGCTCCGGCGACCAGTCCACGAACGGCCAGGAATGGGTTTTGTTCGCATAAAGATCGCGCTCGTCGAGTTCCGTCTCCATGAAGTGCAGCAGCTGGACCAGGCGCGCGTGCGTACTTGCGAGTTGCTCCATCGAGCCGGTCGTCCGGTAGTACTCGGCCTCGCCCGTGACCCAGAAGGCCGAGTAGCCGGCGATTCCGTTGACGTTGCGCCGCACCGGCGCGGGCCCGAGCAGCCGGTCGAGTGTCCGGTCCATCAGGTAATGGTCGCCGAACGCGTCCTCAATCGTGCGCCCGCTTACGTCCAGGTCGCCCATCCAGCGCCCGCGGTCGCGCTTGGGCGCGTCCCAGATGTCGTCCTGCATGCACAGGTGCGCGGTATAGGCGCCGACGGCCCACATCCGGTTGAGCGCGGGGTCCGAGGAGGAGAAAGACCCGCGATACGTGACCGGGTACTCGATCCCTTCCAGGGCGATGGATCGGTAGCGCATGGCCCCTCCGCCGGTGAAGCGGACCAGCGCGTAGCGGAAGGCGCTCTTGGGGCCGTAGGCGGTCCCGTGGGGCGCGACGTGGACCGGGTCGACCCCGAGGTAAGGGTCGCGCAGCGCTTCCGGCTCCGACTCGCCGTACTGGACGGTTGCGTC
>CAXTRW010000179.1:0-6487 GCA_964246765.1 uncultured Acidobacteriaceae bacterium
GGCTGCGGCGGCGGCGGCGGCGCCAGCAACGGCGGGGGAGGCGGCGGCACAACAGGTGGAGGCGGCAGCGCCCCGCCCGCCGATCCCGGCACGCCCGCCGGCGCTTATGTAGTCACGGTCAAGGCCGTGGGCGGCGCCATCACGCAGCAGGCTACGGTCACTGTGAACGTGCAGTAATTCGTGGGCCGCGCTCCATGCGCGGCCTTCACTTTTGGGCTGCGCGCACCGTTACGGTGGCCACCGGCGCCCCACCCGCGGCACAGCCTTGCGTCCTGCCTGGGTGACTTGACAACCGCACCGGGCAGAACCGCACAGCGTACAAACCCGGCTTCGTGTAGGTGTGCTCCGCCGAGAACTCATTGGTACCGGGAATGCGCGTCCCGTCCCCGAAATCCCACTCGGTTCGCATCATCACTTCGCTGTAGGGAGGGCCCGCGCGGCGACCCTCAGCGTGCACCGTCAAAGGCGCTGCGCCCTCAACGGGCGAAACACGCAGCGAACTGCGTGCCGGCGCGCGTCCGGAGCCCGCTCCCAGTCTCGGCGAACGCCACGCGCCTGGAGCCTGCACCGTACTCTGCGCTGCTGCACTGGCGAAAGCAAAGCCATAGGCCACGGCGAGGGCGAGCGCCCCCCCACCAAAAGCGCGCCGGAACCGCCATGCGGCTTTGTTCATACCTGGAACTCCTCCGGTTTGCACTCCGCACCGCTGACCTGCTTCTGTGAGTGTAGAGGATCAGCGGGTATCTGAAGATTTCCCGGTCGCAGGAGGTCCGAGAGAACGGTTCTGAGTTTCCGCCGCACGGCCAAGCCGAGCCGGCACAGGCCATGCGCCTGTTTGTCGAATCGCCGAACTCCCGACTTCCAACAAGCTCACAGCAGAATGTGTTTAGCCGTCATCACCCGCTCTCCGTCCAGCAGGATCGACGCCCGCTCCATGGTGTTGCGCAGCTCGCGAACATTGCCCGGCCAGGCGTGCGTTCCCAGCAGATCCAGCACTTCTGGCGCGATGCGAACGCCGGGGCAGAAGCGTTGCGCGAACGCCTCCACCAGCGCGTGGAGGTCGCCTTCGCGGTCGCGGAGCGGGGGAAGCTGGACGGGAAAGACGGCGAGACGGTAGTAAAGGTCTTCGCGGAAGAGTTTTTGGGCGGCGAGCGATTTAAGGTCTGCGTTGGTCGCCGCGACCACCCGCACATCGACCTTGAGATTGTCATTTCCGCCAAGGCGCTGGACCTCGCCCTGCTCGAGAAAGCGCAGAATCTTGCTCTGCAAAGAGAGCGGCATATCACCGATTTCGTCGAGGAAAAGCGTCCCGCCGTGCGCCGCATGGATGCGTCCGATGCGGCTCTGCATGGCGCCTGTAAACGCGCCTTTGGCGTAGCCGAAAAGCTCGGCCTCGAGCAGCGCTTCAGGGATCGCGGCGCAGTTCACCACTGCAAAAGGGTGCTTGGCGCGGGGACTGATCATGTGGATGGCCTGCGCGACCAGGTCCTTGCCGGTGCCGCTTTCGCCGGTGATGAGGACCGTGGTTTCAGAGCGCGCAACCATCTCCGTGAGGCGATACACACGCTGCATGGCGCCGGAGCCGCCGACCATGCCACGGAGGCCGGTACGAGGAGCCCCGATGTTCTCGCGCGTGTCGGCTCGGCTGGGCGGGTAGGGTAGGGTTGGGTCCGCGAGGGCGCCCTTATAGATGAGCTCGGTAAGGCGGGAAGCAAGCGGCGTGGGCGATGCGTTGGCCAGCAACAAGTGGCCGGTTTGGGCGTTGAGCGAGAGGATTTCAATCGAGGGGAATCGCTGGAGAACGAGGGCGCTGAACTCGTTCGCGACGATGTCCGGCAGCATGGGATCGAGCAGCAGGACCTCGGTGTTGCTTTCGCTGAGTTGCAAGAGGGCTTCTGCGCCGCTGGTAGCTTCGGACAGGTCCCAGCGGGGGGCCCCGATTTTCTCCCGCAGCTGCTCGCGAAGGTGCGGGTTGGGGCTGACAAGCAGAATGCGAACGGGAACGCGGTCGCCCGGCCGCAGGGATGGCAGGGGCAGGGCGGTCACCGGCTCTCCTTCTTGCATACGAGGGCGTCGACTTGCGCGTTTATTGCCGGTCGTGGGTGTGGATCTTGGCTAAGCGCAGGCGAGAGCATAGCCTACCCCCCGGACGGTGCGGATAAGTTTCTGTTCACCGGTCGAGTCGATTTTGTCTCGCAAGTACTTCATGTAGACGTCGACGATATTGGTTGTCGGGTCGAACGGAACGCGCCAGACCTCCTCCATGAGGGTGGCGCGGGAGACGGGCTTGGGAGAGTGCTGCATGAGGTACTCGAGCAGCGCAAACTCGCGCGGGGTGAGCTCGATGCGGCGGCCGTCGCGCTCGACCCGGTACTCGTCGCGGTTGAGGTGGAGGCCGGGCTGGGCTTTTGGCCCACCGACCGCTTCGGGTTGAAGCGCGGCGCGACGGCGCAGGAGCGCGCGCATGCGAGCCAGCAGCTCGAGCAGGGAAAAAGGCTTGATCAGGCAGTCATCCGCGCCTTCGTTCAAGCTTAGGACGGTATCTTCCGTGCGGCTGCGGCCGGTGAGGACCATGACGGGCACCCCCGGATGCGCGATGTGCACTTTGGGCAGAAGGGTGAGGCCGTCCATGCCGGGGAGATTAAGGTCGAGCAGGACGAGGTGGTAGAGGCCTGCTTCGAGTTTGGCCAGGGCTGCTTCGCCGTGGTGGGCGGCGTCGCCGACAAAACCTTCGGAGGCGAGCCAGGAGCAGAGCAGGCGGGCGAGGGGGACGTCGTCTTCGACGACCAGCACACGCAGGGGCTTGTGCGCCGGCTGTTGGGAGGCGCATGGGGCGATGGCGGGTAGGGCGCTTTGCACAGGTAAGCCGGTCGGGGCGTACTGTGCAAAGGGCTGCCCGATTTCTTGCGGGAGCAGTCCGTTTTGATCCATCTGTGTGGGTTCCTGACGAGGACTATACCCGAGGGCGAGAGGCCGCCAAGCAGAGAGTGCGAGGCTACGGTACTAAGGTGTTTCTCATTTTCCCATCGTGGGAAGCGTGCCTGGCAAGCGGCTGTTCAGCGCAGCTTTGGCGATGAGAATGCAACAGATTACTGACCAGCGCCTGAGTGGGAGCTGGACGGCTTTGTGTTTGGAGGCGAGCCGGGTATGGGTTTGCCTGCAGCGGCGCCGGCAGGATGGGCGGCGAGCGCGGCCATCGGGAGGTCCTTGCCGGCATCGAGGTACTGAACGATGAGCGAAATGCGGCGATTTGCCGCGTCGAAGGGGTTTTTAGTGTCGCGGAGGCGCTGGTCGGCGAAACCGCGCACCTGGGAAACCTGGTTGAGGCGCACACCGCTGGTCTGCATCATGCGTCGGGCAACGTTGGCGCGGTCGGAGGAAAGCTCCCAGTTGCTGTAAATCTTGTTGTTTGTATAGGGTTGGGCGTCGGTGTGGCCTTCAATGGAAATGCGGTTCGGCAACGCGCCCAGTTGAGCGGATAAGATTTTCAGGATGGAGACGAGAATGGGCGTCGGCTGTGTACTGCCGGTCTCGAAGAATGTGCCTTTGGGATCTTCCATCAGCTCGATGCGGAGTCCCTCGGGGGTGATGGTCATCTCGATCTGCTTCTTGAGCGTGTCGAGCGGGTCAACTTTATGAATGGACTCCTGAAGGGCTTGCTTGAGCTTGGTCATGTCCTGCTTGTTGAGCAGGATGTTTTCGCCGGTACCTGAGCGATCGGACCCTTTTTGGGCGGAGCGGCCGTTTGGGTCTCGGAAGTAGCCGGCAATGACCTGTTTTTCTTCCTTGGTGGCGCTGCTCATGAGCCAAAGAACGATAAAGAGAGCCATCATCGCCGTGACGAAGTCGGCGTAGGCGACCTTCCAAGCGCCGCCGTGATGCCCGGCGTGGTGGACTTTCTTCTTAATGAGGAAGACGGGGGGTTGAGGGGGCGGCATGGCTAGCTTGCCGCGCTTTCGGTTTTGCCGCGGCAGACGTTTTCCATCTCGGTAAAGGAAGGCCGAAGGTGGGCGGGGATAGCGCGGCGAGCCATCTCGACCGCGAGAATGGGGGACATGCCTTTAATAAATGAGAGCATGACGACCCGGAGGATGTAGTAGTAACCGTGCTCGTCGACAACACGCTTGCCCATCGCGGAGGCGAGCGGCCCGAGCAGCCCGTAGCATAGCAGGATGCCGAGAAAGGTGCCGACGAGAGCAGCGGCTACTTTATGACCTATCTCCTCGGGCGGTCCGCCTAAAGCGCCCATGGTGATGACGATGCCGAGCACGGCGGCGACGATGCCGAGACCTGGAAGCGCGTCGGCGACCGTGGTGAGCGCGCTGGTGGGCTGCTCGGCGGATTTGTGGTGGACTTCCATGTCCAGGTCCATCATCTGGTCGACATCGAACGTGCTGACGCCGCCGGTGATGGCCATGCGCATGGTGTCGCAGACGAAGTCGCGGGCATGGTGATCCTTCAAAAACGCCGGATATTTCTGAAAAATCTGGCTTTTATCGGCCTCTTCGACATCGTTTTCGATAGAAACCATGCCTTCTTTGCGAGCTTTCGTAAAGAGGTCGAACATCATCTTGAGGGTATCGAGGTAGCGCTGCTTGGGGAACTTGGGGCCGCCGAGGACGCCGATGAGGCCGGAGGATATGCCCTTGAGGACGTGCATGGGGTTGGCGGCGACCAGGGTGCCGATGGCCGCACCGCCGATGGTGACGAGCTCAGCGGGCTGGATGAGAACGGCAATCTGGCCCTTTTCCATCAAAAATCCGCCGATAACCGCGCCGAACACAACCAGGATGCCGATAATCGAAAACATGCGCTCCTTGCCCTTCCCGTAAACACCGCTGCCGTGGTCTTCTTATCGGCCGATGGCGGGAAACTGTTCAGTCCTGTTTTCAAATTCGGGTGACTTTGGGGTAAGAAGTCGCTATGCAGCTTGTTGGGACAGTTTTGAGGCCAAGGGAGCGAAGGGAATGCCTTGCATTCCACAAACCGGCCGACATGAAACCTGCGCCTGCGCTCACCGGCAGGGTGTTCTTGTACTTTTATCCCGCTCTCGCCGTCTAAGCCCTTACGATGCGGCGTCTCCTCCTGCTCCTTTTTCTGCTCACCCCCGCGATCCACGCCCAGTCGGCGCCGTCTCCGGATGCGCCTCCGGTCAGCACCGCGCCGCCGCCCGCCGCCGACGCCCAGACTGGCGCGCCGGTGACTACGCTGCGCGTCAACTCCAACCTGGTTTCGCTCTACTTCACTGTCCACGACAAGCGCGGCGCGCTGGTTCCGGACCTCACCCGTGACGACTGCGCGGTGTTTGAGGAGAAGAAAGAGCAGAAAATCCGCAATTTTGAAGCCCGCGCCGACCAGCCGCTCACCCTGGGCATTCTGCTCGACACCTCCGGCTCACAGCAGAACGTTTTGCCGCTGGAGCAGCAGGCGGGGTCGGAGTTTCTGCACCAGGTTCTGCGCGAAAAGGACGAAGCTTTTCTGATCTCGTTCGACGTAGATGTGAACCTGATCGAGGACTACACCAACAATGCAGGACAGCTGAGCCGCGCCATGAACAAGGCCGAGATTAACACCGCGGGCGGCAATGGTGCGGCCGGCAGCGTGGGCGTGGGCCAGGGTACCATTCCCACGCAGGGCGCGCCCAAGGGAACCCTGCTCTACGATGCGGTGTATCTTGCCTCAAACGATAAGCTACGGCAGGAAACCGGTCGCAAAGCCATGATTCTGCTCACCGACGGTGAGGATGAGGGCTCCAAGTATCGTGTGCAGGACGCGATCGAAGCTGCCCAAAAGGCCAACGCCATCGTGTACGTCATCCTTATTGCCGATCGCGGTTTTTATTACGGTGGAGGCATCATGCTGGGCGGCTATACCGGCGACGCGCAGATGCGCAAGATGGCAGACGAAACCGGCGGGCGCGTCATCGACGTCGGCAACAACGGCAAGAAGTTACAGGCTGCTTTCGCCCAGATCGAGGACGAGCTGCGGACCCAGTACGTGGCCAGCTACGTGCCGAGCGATACGAACTTCAACGGCGGCTACCGCGCGGTGAATGTGCAGTGCAAGGGCCCGGGGCTGAAGGTGCAGTCCCGCAAGGGCTACTACGCCATATCTCAGGGAGATGAGGGCCAGTAAGCAGGCGACACTTTATGCGCTTGCAACTTCTTACCGGAAGAAAGGGAGAAATTGCATGAAACGCACCGTAGCCTTCCCGCTCGCCGCCGCCCTTATGTTTTCGGGTTCGTTCGCTCTGGCTGCCGATGTTCACACCGACTATGACCACCAAGCTAACTTTGCGAATTACGATACTTACTCCTGGGGCCAGGTAACGACCCAGGATCCGTTCTATGTCAGCCGCGTCAAGGATGCGATCAATCAGCAGTTGCAGGCCAAGGGTTGGCAGATGGTGCCATCCGGCGGGAGCGCCACCGTGTTCGCCACTGGAAACATAAAGGACGAGAAGCAGATGGAAACCATGTACAACGGT
>CAXTRW010000180.1:0-6479 GCA_964246765.1 uncultured Acidobacteriaceae bacterium
ATGAGCGCGCGCAGGATGGTGCGCACGGTCAGCGGGTTCCGAACTGGCTGGGGCGGCCGGTGAGGCGCTCGACGCGCTTGCGGGTGGGCGGGTGCGTGGAAAACAGCTCAGCCAGCACGGCGCCGGGCATGGCGGGCGCGATGATGAACATGTGGGCCGTGGAGGGCGAGGCCGCGAAGGGCAGGCGCTTGTTGTAGGCTTCGAGTTTCTCAAGCGCTTGGGCGAGGGAATAGGGGTTGCCGGTGAGCTCGGCGCCGGAGTGGTCGGCGGCGTACTCGCGCGAGCGGGACACGGCGAACTGGATGAGCATGGCCGCGACGGGCGCGAGGAACAGCATGAGCAGGCCGCCGAAGCCGCCTTGGCGGTCGCGGTCGCGCCCCCCGCCATAGCCCCCGAAAAGCGAAGCCCAGTAGCCCATGCGGGCGATCAGCGTGATGGCCCCGGCCAGCGTAGCGGCGATCGAGGAGATGAGGATGTCGCGGTTGCGGACGTGGCTGAGCTCGTGGGCCAGGACGCCTTCGAGTTCGGCGTCATCGAGCAAGCTGAGGATGCCGGAGGTGACGGCGACGGAGGCGTGCTGGGGGTTGCGGCCGGTGGCGAAGGCGTTGGGCGTGTCGATCGGGATGACGTAGAGCTTGGGGAGGGGGATGCGGGCGCGGGCGGCGAGGCGCTCGACCGTGTGCTCGACGCGGGGCAGGGTTCCCGGCGCGATCGGCTGCGCGCGGTACATGGCCAGCGCGATGCGGTCGGAGAAGAAGTAGGACGCGAAATTCATCGCGGCGGCGAGGATGAAGCCAAGCAGAAGCCCGCGCTGGCCGCCGAAGTGATCGCCCAGGAGCATCAGCAGCAAGGTGAGGGCGGTGAGGAGGAATGCGGTTTTGAGGAAGTTCATAAATGGCGGCGGCTCCCGGCGGCCTTGTACTTCGATGATGCGCCTAGGAAAGCGATTCTGCCATCTATGAAAAGCAATAGTGGGGCGTAACTGCCTATGGCAATTGGAATATTCAGCTTCTCGGGCTGAATTTTGCCTACACCGGTCTCCGTTGTTACCTACCCTAGGCTCAGTAGTTTGCGGCCATCTCCTGCTTTCTGGAAACGCAATTGCAACGAAAGTTGTATGCACAAAGCCACCTTCAGCATTACTCGGTTCGCCGGCGCGGTCCTGGCGTCCGCTGCTTTTCTTGGCGTCTCCCCCCTGTCTTCGGTTTTCGTTCCGGGCGCGTACGCGCAAAATGCAGTTACCGGCGCTCTGACGGGCGTGGTGGCAGACAATACGGGTGCCGTCATCCCCGGCGCGAAGGTCACGATCATTGACGCCTCAACGAGAGCGACTTTAACCGTGACGACAGATGCTTCCGGGCGTTACACCGCGCCGCTGCTGAAGCCCTCCACGTACCAGGTAAGCGCGGCGGCGAACGGGTTGCAATCAAACGCCGGCACGATCGCGGTGCTGGTCGGGCAAACCCCCTCACTCAACCTGACCGCGACGCCCTCCGGATCGAGCGAGAACGTGACGGTCTCCGCCCAGACGGCCCAGTTGACGGATACCCAGTCCCCGGCGCTGATCACGACGCTTACCGAAAAACAGATTCAGGAGCTGCCGGCGCCGGGCGGCGACATCACCACCGTTGCCTTTACCGCGCCAGGCGTGGTGTTGAACTCCGGCGGCTCGTACGGCAACTTCAGCGCCGACGGGATTCCCGGAACGTCGAATCTGTATGTACTGAATGGGTATGACGACGTGGACCCCTTCCTGAACCTGAGCAGCTCAGGCTCATCCAATCTAAGTTTGGGGCAGGGCGAGGTTTCCGAAGCATCGGTGGTGCAGAACGGCTACGGCGTTCAGTATGGGCGGGCTGCCGGCGTAGTGATCAACTATACGACGAAGTCGGGGAGCAACGGGCTCCACGGCGAAGCGAACTACTTTTATAACGGAAGCGTTTTGAATGCGAACGATTGGTTCTTAAAGAATCAGGGTTTGCCGCGGCCCAAGGCCATCTCGAACCAGTGGGCGGCCAATGCGGGCGGCCCGATTGTCAAGGATAAGCTGTTCTTTTTCGCCGACTATGAAGGTTTGCGGTACGTTCTGCCGGCCTCGGGCCCGGCGACTTTCCCGACGGTTCCGTTTCAAAATGCGGTTCTCGGGCGCATTCCGGCCTCGGACCTGCCGTTTTACCAGCAGGCATTCAAGCTTTACAACGGGTCGCCGTCCCTGGCGAATGCCCACCCGATTACGGCGGCCCAGGATCCGCAGCTCGGGTGCGGTTCAGCCGCTGCTCTCAACATTCCGGACGGTGCCGGGGGTACCTTCGGGACGACGTCGCCCTGTGCCTCGTACGGGTTCGGGCGCGCGTCCAACCTCAACACGGAGTGGCTCTTCACAGCGCGCGCGGACTGGAACATCAGCGACAAGCAGAAGCTGTTCGGCCGCTACAAGATGGACCGCGGTTCACAGCCGACGTACACCAACTTCATCAGTCCCGTGTTCAACACCATCAGCACGCAGCCTGAGTATGAAGGCCAGCTGAACGATACGTATGTGGTCAGCCCGCACCTTACCAACCAGTTTATTTTCGCCGCGAACTGGTATACGGCGTACTTCGGACCGATCAACACCGCGGCGACGCTGGCCACTTTTCCGACCTATCTGACGTTCAACGACGGAGGATACAACGGCTCCACCGGGGTCGGAGTACTTGGCCTTCCGAACGGATACATCAATGGAAGAAACGTTACGCAGTATCAGTTCGTGGACGATCTTTCCTATGTGAGAGGGAACAATACCTTCCGGTTCGGCTACAACTTCCGTCGCGACGATATTTCGGACTACGACGCGCAACAGCAGTTTGCCGGTATCTACAGCTTGCAGATGTCCGATTTTGCAAACGGCACTCTTGCGGCGGGCAGCGGGTCGTCTTACTTTCAAAGCTTTACATCGAACAAGACAGCCTACCTCGCGCTTTATAACCTGGGCGCGTATGTCGAGGACGAGTGGCAAGCGGACCCGCGCCTGAAGCTGACCGCCGGTCTCCGCTTTGACAGAACCGGCAACCCGCTCGCCACCAATAACGCTTTCGCAACATATAACGGAGCGTTTCCGAGGGCGGCGGCTACCAATGACACCCCCTACAACTCCCTGATCGCCTCCGGGCAGGAGCACCCGTTCAACAGTGTGCAAAGTATCAACGTTCAGCCCCGCATCGGCTTCAACTACGATGTGAACGGCGACGGGCGCACGGTGGTCCGTGGCGGCTTCGGGCTGTTCTCGGACCTGTACCCGGCCGGCTTCCTAGACGGCTACATCCAGAACTTCCCGAACGTGTATGGAGCGACGCTGACCACCGGCAATGTCGCTCAAGCCGGGGTTGCGGGCAGCGCGCCGACCGGCGCCATCGGCTCGTTCAATCAGTTGGAATCCAGCTTCGCCTCGGGCGCTACGTACAATACCACCAATGCTGCGCTGGCCGGCAACTTTACGGCCCCGAATTTTACAACCGCGCCGAAGGAGTTCAAGAACCCGACCTACGCGGAATACAACCTTCAGATACAGCGCCAGGTTTCAAAGAGCGATGCTTTGATTTTCGGCTATGTCGGCAACGTAGGTTATGACGAGATTGTCGAGAATCGCGACCTGAACGGCGCTTCAGCCACCCGCTTCGGCGGACTGCCGACAACCTCCCCGGATCCCAACTTCAACACTGTTCAGAAGTACTACAACGGCTCCCATTCCAACTATAACGGCGCGACCGTTACCTGGAAGCATATTGACAGTCGCGGATTTACCGCCGACGTGACGTACGTGTACAGCAAGGCGCTGGACGACATTTCAAACGGCGGTACGGGTGAATACTACAATGCCGGAGACATCACGACCCAAATCGATCCATTTGATCTCCACCGCCTGAACTACTCATACGCGGATTACGACTTCCGCCACAGCGTGACTTTGGACTTTGTGTACGACACGCCGTTCCACTTCAAAAACCTGCTTGTGAATGAGGCGGCCGGCGGATGGTCACTATCCGGGAAGAGTTTCTGGCGCACCGGGCAGCCCTTCTCGGTCTTCAATGGAGCGCTTCCGTTCCAAGCCGGGGGATCGACGCTCTCGAATACCGCGTTGGCCGACTCCATCGACCTCCGCATGGGTAAGCACTGCAACGGATCGGTAGCGGTGAACCCATGCTTTACACAAGGGCAGTTCGCCGACAGTGCGAGTGGGGTTGCCCAGGCCGATTTCGGCAACTTGCCGCGGAACTCCTTCTTCGGCCCGCACTATGCCGATACGGACCTGAGCCTCTACAAGAAGTTCGTTCTTAGAGAGACGGCGAACCTGCAACTGGGCGTAACTGCCTTCAACGTGTGGAATCACCCGAACTTCCAGCTTCCCAGCGGGAACGTCAACTCGCCGGGTCTGGGGTTGAGCAGCGCGATTGCTGCGCCGCCCACCAGCCCGTACGGATCGTTCCAGCAGGCGGGCATCGGCGGCCGGGTCGCTCAGGTGTTTGGGAAGATCACCTTCTAATTCAGGCGCGAAAAAACAAAAGGGCAGCCCGCAACGGCTGCCCTTTTTATTTGTGCCGAAAGCTACGCGAACAGGAACTCTTTGGTGCGGAGGCCGGCGATGGTGTCGCGGAGCTTGGCGGCTTTTTCGAACTCGAATTTTTTGGCGGCTTCCCTCATGTCGGATTCGAGTTTGCCGATATGGAGGTCGAGGGCTTGTTGGGTTTGGAACTCGGGGATTTCGTCGGTTTCGGAGGTGAGGTCGGCGTAGTCGGCTTTCAGAATCTGCGCCAACGACATATCGGTCGGGCGAATGATGGAGGTGGGCGTGATGCCGTTTTCTTCGTTGTAGGCGCGCTGGGTTTCGCGGCGGCGGGCGGTTTCGTCCAGCGCCTTACGCATGGAGTCGGTCATTTTGTCGGCGTACAGGATGGCGCGGCCGTGGACGTGGCGGGCGGCGCGGCCGATGGTTTGGATGAGCGAGCCCTGGGAGCGGAGGAAGCCTTCTTTGTCGGCGTCGAGGATGGCGACGAGTGAGACTTCGGGCAGGTCGAGGCCTTCGCGGAGCAGGTTGATGCCGACCAGCACGTCGTACTCGCCTTTGCGCAGGTCGCGCAGGAGGCGCACGCGCTCGAGGGTTTCGATTTCGGAGTGCATGTAGCGGCAGCGCACGCCGACCTCGGTGTAGTAGCCGGACAGGTCTTCGGCCATGCGCTTGGTGAGGGTGGTGACGAGCACGCGCTCATTGCGCTCGCAGCGGAGGCGGATCTCGGCGAGCAGGTCGTCGATCTGGCCGCGGATGGGGCGGATTTCGACCTCGGGATCGATGAGGCCGGTGGGGCGGATGATCTGTTCGACGACGATGCCTTCGGACTTGGCCAGCTCATAGGGGCCGGGGGTGGCGGAGACGTAGATTTGCTGGTGGACGCGGTGCTGGTACTCCTCGAACTTGAGCGGGCGGTTGTCGCGGGCGCTGGGCAGGCGGAACCCGTAGTCGACCAGGTTCTGCTTGCGCGAGCGGTCGCCGTGCCACATGCCGTGGAGCTGGGGGACGGTGACGTGGCTCTCGTCGATGAAGACCAGAAAGTCCTTGGGGAAGTAATCGAAAAGCGTGGGAGGCGGTTCACCCGGCATGCGGCCGGAGAAGTGGCGCGAGTAGTTCTCGATGCCGTGGCAGAAGCCCATGGACTTGATCATTTCGAGGTCGAAGCGGGTGCGCTGGTGGATGCGCTGGGCTTCGACCATGCGGCCTTCCCGTTCGAGCTCCTTTTCCCACCATTCGAGCTCGGCCAGGATGCTCTCGATCGCGGTTTTTTTGCGCTCGGGCTGGACCACATAGTGGCTCTTCGGGTAAATCGGCAGGCGCGCGTACTTCTGCTTGACGGTGCCGAAGAGCGGGTCGATTTGGGAGAGGACGTCGACTTCGTCGCCGAACAGCTCGATACGGTAGGCGGACTCGTCGTAGGTGGGGAAGACCTCGATCACGTCGCCGCGGACGCGGAAGGTACCCCGGCGAAAGTCGCCGTCGGTGCGTTCGTAGAGGATTTCGACGAGCTTTTTGGTGATGTCTTCGCGGCGGATTTTTTGGCCCTGCTCGAGGAAGAGGAGCATGCCGTAGTAGGCCTCGGGCGAGCCCAGGCCGTAGATGCAGGAGACGGAAGACACGATGATGACGTCGCGGCGCTCGAACAGGGAGCGGGTGGCGGAGAGGCGGAGCTTGTCGAGCTCCTCGTTGATGGTGGCTTCCTTCTCGATGTAGAGGTCGCCCGAGGGGATGTAGGCTTC
Source organism: uncultured Acidobacteriaceae bacterium (assembly GCA_964246765.1). Classification (GTDB taxonomy): domain Bacteria; phylum Acidobacteriota; class Terriglobia; order Terriglobales; family Acidobacteriaceae; genus EB88. The sequence continues at coordinate 6,286 of CAXTRW010000180.1, forward strand.
GGGCTGGTAGTAGTCGTAGTAGGAGACGAAGTACTCGACGGCGTTGCGGGGGAAGAACTGTTTGAACTCGTGGAAAAGCTGGGCGGCGAGGGTTTTGTTGTGGGCGAGGATGAGGGCGGGGCGATCAAGCTGCTCGATAACCTTGGCCATGGTGAAGGTCTTGCCCGAGCCGGTGACGCCGAGCAGGACCTGGT
>CAXTRW010000181.1:0-6471 GCA_964246765.1 uncultured Acidobacteriaceae bacterium
CCCCGCCCCCCCGCCGGCCGCCGGTCCCGGCCGGGACGGCCTGCCGCGGCCGGGCGACGCCCCGCCCCACCGGCGGCCGGGTGGGCGCGACCGCCGGGCCGCCGCCCTCGGCTACATCGTTGCGCCGGAGCGGAAACTCCCGGGGCTGCGGCCGCGCGCCGCCCAGCGGGCGGAAGCGGTTCGGAGCGCCCCGGTTGACGGCCACCGCATGCGACGGCGGCATGGGTGCGCCGGTCAGGCGGGTGCGCAGGCGCGGGTCATACGGCAACGGAATACGGTAATCCCGCGGGGGATGGTGGACGCCGGTGTAGGGGTACCAGCCCGCGCCGCCGTAGCCGCCACAGCCGCCGCCCGGCTGCCAGCCCCATCCAAAGCCTGAGAAGTAGTTCCAGCCGCCGCAGTGATACGGCAACCAGCCCCACGGGTAGGACGAAACCCAGGTAAGTCCCACGCCCGGGTACGAAGTCCAGGCGCCCGAACCGTAGGGGTCAAAGTTCGCGTCCACTCCATCCGGGGCCCAGGCCATGCCCGCTCCGGGCACGTCGTACCAGGTTCCGTAATAGTCCAGGTCGTTCCAGCCGGGCGAGTCGGTGTCGCCGCTGCCCACGCGCGCGTTGGTTTGCGACTGTGCGAGCTGGGCCAGGGTTTGGTCGCGGTCGGTGTTCCAGGCGTCCCAGGAGTTGTCCGCCACCTCCTGGTTCAGGTCGTAGGAGGTGGGCGAGGATGGGTCGATCTTGGCGGTTTCGCCTTCTGTCGCCTCAAAGCCCACGTCCGAGTTCGAGCTGCTCACGTGCGCCGAGCCGCGCAGAACCGCAACCCGGTAGGGGTTCTGGTCCAGGTCGAAGCGCAAGAGGCTGTTTTGGTCGATCCGGGCGCCGTAGGCGCCGGCCTGAACGGTCATCACGCCCGTGCCGGCGTCCGGGATCTCGAAGTAGCTCAGTCCCCGCAGAGCGCGCAGTTGTTCGCCGCCGCTGGGCAGCGCGAGCACCTCCACGGCGGAGTTGGGCGTGATGCGGGCGATGTTGCCGTCGTTGAACTGGAGCTCCGCGCGGCCGTCGCTGCCGGTATCCACCTCCGTGCCCGCGAGCACGGGGGTGTTGACGCGCGCGGCGGTCAACGCCTGGTCGGACGGCGGCGGGGGCGGCAGTTCGCCGTCGGGGGTGGCGGCCGGCGGGGTTTGCGGGCCGATTCGCGCGACGCGCACCGAGCCCTCCACGTCGCTCAACCGCGCGGGAAACGGCGTGTCCTGCGTAGGCGGGGGGGCCCCCGTGGGCTGCGAGGAGTCTTGGGCCACGGCCACAGCCGCGCCGGCAAGCAAAGCAGGAATCAGCAGGTACGCTCGAAACGGTTGCATAGGACGCCTCCAGGGGCGCTGTTCCTCAGGTGGAAACACTTCGATGCTACGGGAAGTCGCGGTCACCCGGCCATACCATTCGATGCCGCAAAAAGCGGCCGGACTTGGCTCCGATTTCAGGGCTGAGCGCCACGGGAAAGCAGAGCCTCGGCCCGGGCGCGGGTGTGGTTCAGCACGTCAGGGTCCGCGGCGATGGCCTTGAGCACCGGGGCGATGTTCTCAAGCGCTTGTGCGCGCCCGGAGGCCTGCTCCTCAGACAGGGTGTCCATCTCGGCATTCAGGCCCAGCTTGTCGTGCTGGAGCAGAAGCTGGAGCCGGCGGCCCGCTTCGAGCGTCATGGCCACGGCGATCAGATTTTCGGCCGCCTGCCCGACCTGCTGGTTGCGCGCATAGTTGAAGGTGCAGTTGCCCGTGCCCTCCGGCCCCGCGTAGGCTAGGACCTTTTTACCGGTAAACGCGATTTTGGAGTTCGCGGAGTCGCACGCGGTCGCGAACAGATGGTTTTTGCGCGCGAGCGCGAACAGCTGCGCCCGCAACGGGTCGGGCAGGGTCACGGCCCGGTCCTGCGCTTCGGATTGCAGCGAGCCCTCGACCGGCGCGCGGCCCGGGGTGGACCGGTAGCGGCCGGTTCCATCCTCGGCCACGGTTAGGGGGTAGCTCGCAGGCTCGAGGGCCGGGTTTTCAAAAGTGAAGGTGATGGCGGCCGGAGTCCCCCCGGTCGGCCAGAGAAGGCCGAGCAGCCACAGCGGGTTCAACGGCCCACCCCGGCCAGCTGCTGCGCCGCGGTTTGCGCGTGGTGGATGTGGCAGATAGCGATGGCCAACGCATCCGCGGCGTCGGCCGGCTCGGGCGCGCGCTCCAGTTCCAACAGTCGGGCCACCATATATTGCACCTGTTCTTTTTTGGCCAAGCCGTACCCCACCACCGTGGATTTGATTTTGAGCGGCGCGTACTCAAACACCGGCAGCGCGTGCCCGGCAGCGGCCAGGAACGCGACCCCGCGCACATGGCCCAGCTTAAGCGCGGACTGCGCGTTGACCGAGTAGAAGACTTCCTCGATCGCAATCGCGTCCGGCCGGTGCCGGTCGATCAGTGCGTGGAGCTCCGCGTGGACCGTTTGCAGGCGCGTGGCGAGCGTGTCCGTTTTGCGAAGCCGGATGGCCCCGGCGCACACCGGACGCAAACGGCTTGCCCGCGGCGTTTCTTCCACCGAGACTACCCCGTAGCCGGTCCACTCCGTCCCGCAATCGATCCCGAACACACGCATGCAGCCTGAGTGTAGCGCAGGGACGCGCGCCGCAGTCAGCGCGAAATGCCTTCGAGCGGGGAGGAAGCCGTGGCGTACAACTTACGGGGCATGCGGCCGGCCAGAAACGCCTGCCGCCCGGCCAGCACCGCGTGGCCCATCGCCTCGGCCATCAGGACGGGTTCCCGCGCGGCCGCCAGGCAGGAGTTCAACAGCACGGCGTCGGCGCCCAGCTCCATGGCCAGCGCGGCGTCCGAGGCGGTTCCGAGCCCCGCGTCGACGATCAAGGGCACCTCGTGGATCAGCTCGCGCAGAATCATCAAGTTGTCGCGGTTGGAGATGCCCAGCCCCGACCCGATGGGCGCGCCCAGAGGCATCACCGCGGCGGCCCCGGCGTCGATCAGGCGTTTGGCGAACACAATGTCGTCAGTGGTGTACGGCAGCACCGTAAAGCCTTCCTTTACCAGCACCCGCGTCGCTTCGAGCGTGGCCTGCACATCCGGGTACAGGGTCTGCTGGTCGCCGATGACCTCGATCTTGACCCAGTCCGAGAGGCCCACCTCGCGGCCCAGGCGGGCGGCCCGGATGGCCTCGTCCGCCGTGTAGCAGCCGGCCGTGTTGGGCAGCAGGAAATAGCGGCGCGGGTCGATAAAGTCCAGCAAAGACTCGCGCGAGCGGTCCAGGTTGACGCGCCGCACCGCGACCGTGACGATCTCCGCGCCGGAGGCCTCAATGGCCGCCTGCGTTTGGGCGCCGTCCCGGTATTTGCCGGTGCCTACGATGAGCCGGGACTGAAAAGCCTTGCCTGCGATGACGAGCGGTTCCATTTTTCCATTGTAAGACCGCCAAAAAGCAAACGGCCCTCTCTTGCGAGCGGGCAGCGAAAAGCACACGGCCCGCTCACTTGAGCGGGCCGTGGCCGGTGCACTGTTGAGATTGACCTGAGGCATCCTTCGAACCAAACCGCCCCGCGCATACCCAATCCTGCGCCGGGAGTTCTTGAGATGGGCCTCGGCGTATGTGTTGCGTTACCGCCAGGTCTAGAGCCCGAAGGAGCCCTAAGCCTCAGACACCTCACATGTTGCGATATTGCATAAACAACAGTCGGAACTTTTCATGTATAGGATCGCCCTCCTTTCCTGTGTAGTTAAAGCATATCGCCCGGTTTTGGATGGGTCAAGAGGGCTGTTTTCGGCTGAATCGAAAGGAATCCGGCAAGTGACGCTCACCACGCGTGGACAAATCCGTCCCGCTCCGCGAGCGTGACCGGGACGCCGAACAGCTCGCTCAGAACGGGCTCGCGCAAGAGCTCGCGCCGAGGCCCGTCGGCGACGATGCGGCCCCCGCGCATCAGCACCACTCGGCCGATCTCCGGAACGATGTCGCCGAGCTGGTGGGTGACCACGATAAGCCCCGTGCCGGCCCGCGCCACGGCCCGCAGCGCCAGGCGCAGTTCGTGCTGGGCCAGGAGGTCGAGTGCGTTGGAGGGCTCGTCGAGCAGCAACATACGCGGCCGGTGGACCAGGGCGCGGGCGATCATGACCCGGCGCTGCTCGCCCGCCGACATGGCGCCGACCGGCTTGTCGGCCAGGTGCGCGGCGCGCATCCGCTCTAAAGATTCGGCCGCGCCGCGCTCCATGTCCGGTGTAACCGTGTGATTAGGCCACAAGGCGGACGCGCCGAAGAACCCGGCCAGCACGGCTTCCCGGCCGGTCGCGACCGGGGTGCGTTCGCCGGGCAGCTCCGGGCCGACCACGCCGAACTGCGTCCGCAACTGGCACAGGTCCCAACGCTCGCGCCCCAGCAAACGGCACACCGGGGCGGGCTCGCCCGGCCGCGGGGCCACCGGGTACAGCTCGCGGGTAAGCGTCTTGATCAGCGTGGACTTGCCGCAGCCGTTGGGGCCCAGGATGGCGATGTGCTCGCCGAGCGCGATCTCGAGCGCGACGTCGTGGAGGACCACCGCATCGCCGCGCGCAACCGAAACGCCGCGCATGGAGAGAAAGCTGCCGGGGTCGGAGGTTTGCATCGTCCTCCAATCATCGCAAACCTCACAAAACCCGGCTGCCGAGTTCGAAGAGCGCACGCGCCTCCCCACAGCCGCCAAATGCGTCATCCGCGAAGCGTGTTCGCACGCACCCTCGGTGCATCCATTCATTACAGTGGAAACCACGATGTCCTCCTCGCCAGCTGCCGATGAAAGCAGATCTTCCCTGCCCGACGAAACCGTTCCCGCGGGCTTCCGCTTCGCCGCCGGGCTCGCGGGCATCAAGCCCAGCGGCAAACCCGACCTGGCCATCGCCGCAGCCCCCGCCGGCACCCGCGCCGCCGCCATGTTCACAACCAACCGCGTCGCCGCAGCCCCCGTGCTGCTGGGCCGCGAACATCTGCGCGCCTCCGGGGGCTCAGTGCGCGCAGTGGTGGTCAACAGCGGCAACGCCAACTGCGCCACGGGTCAGGCCGGGCTCGAAGCGGCGCGCACAATCTGCGCGACGGCGGCGGCGCTGCTCGGCTGCGCGCCCCAGGAAGTGGTCCCTAGCTCGACCGGCATCATCGGTGTGCCGCTGCCGGTCGAGAAGCTCACCGCGGCGCTCCCGGACGCGGTCGCCGCTCTTTCAAACAGCGCGGAAACCTTCGCCGCTTTCGCACACGCCATCCTGACCACCGATACGCGCGCCAAAATCGCGCACCGCACCATCGAGGCACACGGCAAAGCCGTGCGGCTGCTCGGGGCGTGCAAGGGCGCGGGCATGATTCATCCGCGGCTGGCGCCGCCGCACGCCACCATGCTTGCGTTTCTGTTTACGGATGCGTTGCTGGACCAGGCCGCGCTCGAAACGGCGCTCCAGGCGAGCGTGGAGCGGTCGTTCAACCGCATCTCGGTCGACGGCGACACTTCCACCAACGACACCGTGCTTCTGATGGCCTCGGGCGCGAGCGGGGTCACCCCCGACGCGGGTGAGTTCCAGGCCGCGCTCGACGGGCTGTGCGAGGAGTTGGCGCTCGCCATTGTCGAGGACGGCGAAGGCGCGACGCACGTGGTCACGCTCGAGATCGCGGGCGCGCCCAGCGACACCGACGCGCTCACGGTGGCCCGGGCCATCGCGCACTCGCCGCTGGTAAAAACCGCCTGGGCGGGCAGCGACCCCAATTGGGGGCGGCTCCTTTCGTCGATCGGCGCGAGCGGGGTGGCGGTCGACCCCGGGCGCATCGCGATCCGACTCAATGGGCTCGCGGTGTGCGAGAGCGGCGGCCGCGCGGCCGGATTTGACCAGGGAGCCGTGCACGCAGCGATGCTGGAGCGCCGATTTACAGTTTCGGTCGAGCTCGGCCTCGGGACGGGAAGCTGCCGGTTCTGGTCGACCGACCTGACGGCCGAGTACGTCCGCATCAATGCCGACTACTCGTCCTGAGGGCTGGGCAGGTTATTTTCGTCCCCTGCCGCGTTCTATGTGCAGAATGGTGAAAGCCGCGTGAATGGGGCTCGCGCCGGGGCGACCGGACGCCGTTCAACAGGGTTATGCACATTTTTGTTGAAAACTGCCACTTGCGTGGGAGCAGGCAGGCATGATGGGGGGCATTCATGAGCAAGGAAGAGCAGGCGCGGGTTCGCGACGAGTTGCTCCAGAAGCTGTACGCCGGCCTGCTGCGGTGCGCGCTGGAGCGGGCGCGCGCTGGAGCGCCGCGCATACCCCGGCCGCCAGCGCATCGTGCCGGACGACCTGCTGCTGCTGCCCCAGCGCGGGGCGGGCAGCTTTCGCGTCCTGCGCGGGCTGGGTTACGGGCGCCGTACGCCGGCGCAGGAGCTGGAGGCGGGCGTTCTCGCGCTGCCTCGGGATCAGGCGTCGGCGGTAAGCTTTGCGGTGGGCGC